>CALELW010000234.1 GCA_937902905.1 uncultured Clostridium sp.
GTGAGGATACAGAGATTCATTTGCAGGACAAAAGGAAAACGATTTTTATCAATATAAACGGAAGCCGAGAAGATGTACCGGAGGAACTTGCACATCTTCTTGATTACTTAAAAACAAAGACTCCGACGGATGGATTTACCGAGCGACTGGAACAGCGCGTGGTTGAAATCCGAAGAGACACAGAATGGAGGGATGATTATATGACGCTGGAAATGAAGATGGATGAGAAGTATGAGCAAGGGTTGGAAGAAGGAATTGCAAAGGGAATTGAATTAGGAATTGGTCAAGGTCTGCGTATACAGATTCACAAGAAGTTGGAAAAAGGCAAATCCATTTCGCAGATAGCAGAGGAGTGTGAGGAGTCGGAAGACGTAATTTGGAAGATAGTTAGAGAAAATGGTTGGAAAGTGTAATAATAGCTGCCTCGTAAAGGGGCAGCTATTATTTTAGAATTCGCTTGGTTTTATCTATTATCACAGAAATATGACTGAAGCGGGAATAAACACCGATAAAATGGTGGATAATACCGAACAGATATATGCGATTTATTGCTATCATTTAAGAAAAGAGCAAAGGAGCATATTTATGAGTGATATCAGCCGTGAAGACGAGATTATTGGGGCGAATGTGAAAAAGTTTCGTGAATCACAGGGGATTAGCCGCAAGGATTTAGCAGATATCTTTCACATTTCAGAAGATGGAGTATATCGTATTGAACGTGGAGAGACAGGATTATCCAGCGCATATGCCTATATACTGGCGAACCAATTACATTGTGATATGAATTTTATCTATGGTTTGACAACAGACCCGATATGTTTGAATGTCGAGTGCGTGGATAAAGAACAATTGACACCGGAAACTGCAATTAGCAAGATTCGGTGGTATACGGATATGCTGGAGAAAGTGTTGAAGGGATGATGTGATAGGTTATGCTGACGGCGATAAATACCATATTAGAAATGGCGGCTACACTTATTTGTGTGAATTATTTATTTGGAAAGAGGTATTATTTTAGCATCTATGATGCGGTTTTTATGGTGGCAGAGGTTACTTTAATTGAATCGGCGAATTATTTTGGGCTGTCCAAGGGGATGGCTTTATTTGGGTACGTGGGAATTTACATATATGAATTGTTGAAATTTAAGTGTTCAATACGAAAAGCAAATGTGAATTTAGTGCTTGTAGCAATTTATTGTATATTTGCACAAGTGATTTGTTCCATGCCGGTATTTGCATTAGAAAATTGGGTATCAGTTGACTGGGTAATGTTGGGAATTAATTTTTTAGTGTTAATCCTTAGTATAGTAATTAGCAAGACCGGATATTTTTATAAAGTATCACAAGGAATTGATAATTATACAATGTTAAGTAAAATTGCTGCTGGAATATGCCTGATTGGTGGAGTCTATCTTTTAGTTATCTATAAGATGGAGGAGTATTTAAGGAGAACAGATTACATAATATTTGGTATTTGGACGATACTAATTGGTGTTTTGATTTTTAGCTGGCAGAGAGAGCGGTATGAAAAGATAGCGAAGGAGAAAGAACTGGAACTTGAGCAAGCTTATGAGGTTGTTTATGAGCAGCTGCTAGAGTCTATTCGGCGTAAACAACATGATTTTCATAATCAGATAAATGCAATTTATAGTCATCATTTAATTGCAAAGGACTACGATACACTTGTTTCCCTGCAAAAGGAATATTGCTCTGAAATATTAAATGAGAACCGATATGCGCGTTTAGTATCGAATGGTTCGCCAACAATTATTGCTTTTTTGTATTCCAAATTTGTTGAAGCGGAGACAAAAGGGTGTCATATTACATATGACATAAAAATAGATGACATGCAGGGTTATCTTCCAAAGTATAAAATGATAGAAATTTTAGGTGTTCTTTTGGATAATGCAATGGAGGCAGTTGAACAAAGAGATTCAAAGAATATTACAGTGAAAATGTTGGAACAGCCAGAACAATTGAGTGTTGTCATTAAAAATGATTCCACGCACTATGAGAGAGAAGAAATAATGCGATTTTTTGAACCCGGTTATTCGAAAAAAGGTGAGGGAAGAGGGATTGGATTATCGAAAGTTCGAGAGATATTATTGAAATATCATGCAGGAATAAAAGTTTCCTGTGAAAAGGAAGAGTTTGTATTTGAATTTATCCTTCCGAAAATAAAGGACAGCCATGCTGCTGTCCTCTAATAGAAAATGGTAAAAGGATATGTGTTATTTGCTAGAATCTTCTGGATAAGGCTGTTCGCCAAATAACCACAAACTCATCTTTGTCCAATGAAGGATTCCTGCAAAGGCAATGCAAAAATTACAAGCCTTAAATATCCATGATTTCGATAGACGTTTCATGAGGCGCCTCCTTTCTCACAATTTTTGCTGCAAGCAGTTGAAAAGACTGCAGCATAATTATCCAAAAACCAGTGATGATATACTGGTTTGGCGGAACAATGTACATGATTAGCGCATAGATGGTAATGATGTGAAAAGCCTGTCGCTTGGCTTTTCGTATCTGAATACCGTTTGGAATAGGACGGTACGAAGATACAATTGGCGCAAACAAATAATTGATGAGTATACATAGTAAAAGCAGGACAAAGTAGAGGGGACGAGGAAGCAATATTTTTGGGAGTTGACATATGCCTATATATAAAAGAAAAAAAGACAATGCCAAACAACTGAAGTAATGCTTAAAATGCAGTCCACCGGTACAAGTCCGAAGTACAAGTAAAGTAGCAATGGCTGCCAGATATTGAAAAAAGTAATCGGTCAGAATAAAGAAAATACCCATTATGATAAGTTTACTTACGTCTGAAAGAATACTAATTATCGTATAGCGTATTTGTCCGATTTGAAAATCAGAATAACCGTAATTGTTTTTTAAGTAGTCATGTATTTTCATTGCTTCGCCCCCTCGCAAATAGTATAAGGGCAAACTTAAGGCGAAACGGATATATTTACTGAACTAGGTGATTTCATGAACGAAATACCGGAAGACAAAACAAAGGAGAGGATGAAAATGAAAGAGGTACTGATTTTAGAAGACAAAAGTGAGACCAGAAAGGTGCTTGCCAGTCTGGTAAAGGAAGTACGTCCGGATGCTGTGATTTATGAGGCCGCAGATGAAAAGGCGGCATATGATATTGCAATGAAAAGAACGATCGATTTGTTTTTAGTAGATATTATTTTACATCCACAACAACATGATGATGTATCCGGTGGGGAGTTTGCTCAGAATATAAGGAAGGTTGATAAATATCTGTTTACGCCAATCCTTATTATTACTTCTATGTACGACCCGAAAATGTGCATGTATTCGTCTGTTCACTGTTATCAATTTATCGAAAAACCGTTTGATTTTGAGAAAGTAAAGCAAACAATTCAAGAGGCAATTCGTTATGAAACGGCGCAGGAAAAGGATCGTTCACTGATGTTTCGAACAGAAGGAATGTTAGAAATGATTGCTGTTTCGGAAATTGTATATGTAGAAAGTATTAATCATCGTTTAGAGATTGTAACAACATCGGGGAGAATCGAGATTCCGTATAAAACTTGCAACAGTCTGTTAAAGGAGTTAGGCAGCGATAATTTTGTATTGTGTAAGCGTGGCGTGATTGTGAATTTGGAATTCGTGAAAAAAGTAGATACGGTAAACCGTTACATATTATTAGCGGATGATTTTGGCAGTTTGGAAATCGGACCGATTTTGAAAAATGATTTTATAAAGAAAATGAAGGCGCGGGGAATTATTTGAGTAAGAAAAAAATGATGTTTGGTAAATTAGACAAAATCTTTTCTACAAACATTGAAAATATTTCCCATTCATGGTATAATAACACGAATATATTGAAAACATGTTAGGAGGATGAACAATGAAAAAGTTAATAGCAATGGGTCTTACCGTAATTATGACGGCGGTGGCTGTATGTGGATGTGGCAGTTCCGATAGTGGAAATGATGCAAAGAAAAGCGACAGCCAGACAAAACAGCAGGCCGTTAAAGTAATTGATGTAGACTTGACAAGTGAAGAGTATGCGTTTGGTGTAGATAAAAACAAACCGGAACTTTTGACACAGGTCAATGATTTTATCAAAGAGATTAAAGATAATGGAACTTTTGATGAAATCTGTAACAAATATTTTGGTAGCGGAAATCCAACACCGGTAAAATCCGAGAAACTTGATACATCGAAAGACCAGCTTTTGGTTGCAACGAATGCTTCTTTTGAGCCATTTGAATACATGAAGGGCGACAGCTACTATGGTATTGATATGGAAATTGCGGCAGCACTTGCAAAAAAATTGAATAAAGAACTGGTAATTCAGAACATGGAATTTGATTCCGTCTGCTTGTCAGTTGGACAGCATAAGAGTGATGTTGCAATGGCAGGTCTTACTGTCAAAGAAGATAGAAAGAAATATGTGAATTTTTCAGATACTTATTATAACGCAGCACAAAGACTGATTGTCAAAGGTGATAGTACAGAGTTTGACAGTTGTAAAGATAAAGTAGCAATTGAGAAGATTTTAAAAACAAAAGATAAGAGTGTAACGATTGGTGTCCAGAACGGTACAACCGGTCAGTTCTATTGTGAAGGAGATAAGGACTGGGGATTTGAAGGTTACAAAGTAACCACAACCGGTTATAAGAACGGTTCTTTAGCAGTACAGGATTTGATTAATGGGAACATCAATTATGTAGTCATCGATTCTGCACCGGCTAAGTGCATTACAGAAGCAATTAACAAAATGCAGTAATAGTCAGCAGGTTCGTGATTCATACGGACCTGCTTTTTACGAGGTAGATATGGATAATTTTGGATTAAAAATTGAAGCGTTTAAGCAAATTTTCTTTGAGCAGAACGGATATCAGAAGGTAATAGAAGGCTTGCAGAATACATTGATTATTGCGATTGCCGGTCTTTTGATTGGCATTATTATAGGTATTTTGATTGCGACTGTGCGTGTTGTGCCAAAGTATAAGATATTGCCAAGAATTTTGAATGGTTTTTGTTCTTTTTATGTTGGCTTGTTCCGTGGAACACCGATGGTAGTACAGTTACTTGTCTGCTATTATGTATTGCTTCCGATTATCGGAGTAAAACTTACGGGCGTGCAGGTGTCTGTACTTGTGTTTGGTTTGAATAGTGGTGCCTATATTTCAGAAATGATGCGTGCCGGTATTTTGTCCGTAGACGGCGGACAGATGGAAGCCGGACGTGCGATGGGACTTAGTTTTGCGACGACAATGCGTAAAATTGTGATTCCACAGGCCGTAAAAAATATTCTGCCAACACTCGGAAATGAGTTTATTGCCTTGATTAAAGAGACTTCCGTTGTAAGTTTTGTTGGTGCGGCTGACCTTTATGTGGCATTTAACTATATTGGCAGTAACAGCTATGAGTTTATGGTTCCTTATCTGGTGATGGCAGTGATTTATATTGCACTGGTGCTGCTCATTTCGCTCGGAATCAAATGCATGGAAAGGAGCCTGAGAAAAAGTGATAGACGTAATTAAG
>CALELW010000235.1 GCA_937902905.1 uncultured Clostridium sp.
TTTTTATATGGGATGAATACTACGTCAATACTCACGCCATCAATTTTTTTGTCGCCTATATAATCTCCGCCAAAATAGTTGAAGAGATACGAACCAACATATGTTTTAGGTGTATTGTCAATATCTTTTTCATTCGTATCTTCTGATTCCATCATTTGCAACTCTGCAAGAACTTTAGTTGCAATGTTTTTATTATATTCTGCGCATTCAAATGCGTCTTTCGCATTCTTGAACCAAGCATATACACATAGTCTTTTTTCTTTTTCACTGCCGTCAGAATCAGACAAAAGCGCATCCGGTTGTAATTCTGTTTCATCATCATCGAGAATCCGGTATAAATTTCCCGTCTGTTCTACATAAATAAACTTTTCTTTTTGTTCTAATTTATCCAGAAATAATGTCTCTGTTTCGGTTCTTAAAATATATTTTTTCTTCATAATGATTTTTAATCCTTTCGGTAAATTTAGTTACAAATGATTGCATTTATAAAAAACAGAAATTTTATTTTCAATTAATCTTCTAACCATCTGAATGAAGGACATTGTGCATTTCTGTTGTCTGCAATATCCAAATCATCTTTATGGTCTTCCATAAAGTGAATACAAACATCCTTGCCACAATACCATGGTTCAGACAGCCACTCTGTTTCAGCGTAATCTAATTCGTAATCTGCTACTGAAATTTCTAATTTATCCCACCCAAAGTGTTCACAGATAATCTTGATAAGAAATTCGTTTCTTGTAAGCTTGACTAATTTTTTCCTATCAAAAGACACTTTAACAGCATCCGTTAAATAAATAGTTTTTTTTCGAATACCTATCAGTCTTGATTCTTCTTCGATATGAAAATATGTTTCTTTTTCAGCACAGAATTGTACTAATTTTTTGTCTTTATATGGTCTGAATGCAACGTCTATACCTACGCCTACGATTTTTTTATCGTCTACATAATCTCCACCAAAATAATTAAAAAGGTAAGAACCAAGATATGTTTTTGGGATATGGTTATTCGTTTCTAATTCATCTGTATCATTTTCCTCAATATCATAAGATTCCAACATTTGTAGCTGTGTGAGAATTTGATTTGCAATGTTTTTATTACGCTCCACACATTTAAAAGCATCTTCTGCATTTTTAAACCATGCGAAAGCACATAGGTATTTTTTACTGCCATCAGCATTAGATAAAATTGCATCCGGTTGCAATTCATTTTCATCCTCATCAAGAATCCGGTATAAGTTTCCTGTCTGTTCTACATAAAGGAATCCTTCTTTTTGTTCCAATTTATCCAAATACAATGTGGTTGTTTCGGTTCTTAAAATATATTTTTTCTTCATAAAATAGTCACCTTTGTTTAATTGAATTAGAGTACTTTATGTCATTTATGATTTTTTTGTAAACCGGTTCACAACATCATCCATTTTATCAAAAACAAATTCCCTTCTCGCTATTTGTTTTTCCTGTTTATAAAGCTTTTTCAGATTTTTAACGGCTTCTTTTGGAGTTTCCCCCTTTCCAATATCATAATATCTGGCATCTTCTTTCCAGAAAGCTTCACTTTCTTCCGGCGTTCCATTAAATTTTAGAGTTTCTACAAACGAAGGCTGTTTCTTAAAAGCAAGGTATTTTGCACCGGAATATTTACCGTTGTACCTGTCTTTTTTTACAATCAGTTTACACTTCTCGCCCTTTTCGTAATAGGTAAGTACCCATTTAAGCAAATCTTTTTTTGTGACTTTTTTCAATCTGGTATTTTGCTTTAAAGCAAGCATGATTTGTTCAGCTTTGTCACCAAAAGTCCTTGCAAAATGACTTGTCATTACACAGAAAGCATCTTGAAATGATAAATCCCCCTCTTGGCTCTGAGGTTTTAAAATAATTTCATAGTCTTTGGTTTTCATCCATTGTCCACCCATATTCTTTTATATTATATAAAGTACATTATACCATATGAATACCATTAAAACAAATTAAAAAAATGGAGTGTATTATACACTCCATTTCATTACGATTGCGATTTAAGCAGGTGTAACCATGAAATATAATGGATTCTTTGCAACATCCCCATTATTGTCTACAACTTCTTCAAGACCTGTCTCATTCATTTTGAAGTATCTAGGATAAATTCCGTTATCTGCGAACTGCTCATCCCTTGTAAATTCAAGCTGTTCATTCATTCTTTCCAAGTCTTCCTCGCAACTTACAATAATTACTGCATGTCTCTTCATTCGTGTGCACCTCCGCTAAATATGGCTATATTATACCATTTTAATACCGAAAATACAAGTATGATGTACCATATATATCTTTTAATTATTTTACAATTTTTTAGCTCAAAATACTACTGGAAATAATTTCCAATTATTAAGCAGAAAAAAAATGACAGACAATTGCTTGTCTGCCATTTTAAGTAAATTTAAAGACTAACGCGACTTAATCAATCTTTTCTTGCGAGAATTCTTTCAAGAACTGCTGTTGCGCTTCTATAATCCAAGTAAGTAAAGTCCTCGAGCGTTTTCTTTTCGTAACGTCTGCAAATATCTTCAATGGAAATTCCTGTTTTTTCGCTTAAATCCTTAAGCTCGTTAACCTTGTCTTTTCCAATGATGAATTCATTTACATTTTTGGTAATCACAGAGATTTTGTCTTGTTCCTTGTCTGCCGTTGCTTTTTCATCAATACCATTTGCATCATCTTCATCATTGAAAGGAACATCTTCTCCTGCATAAAGGTGCAAGCCAAGTCCGAACATGGCAATATTTTTAACCAAGCATCTCATAATGGTATTATTAATATCTGCCATTGTTGCGCTCGGCACAGATGTAGATGCCCCATTTCTAAAAACGACATCATACGGCGTCTCTTTCATCGCCAAATTTTGCTTGTTTAAAACTGGACGGAACATTTCAATCGTTTCTCCATTAATTGTTACTGATGTATACACCATGTATCCCATGCCCGGCACAAATTGGAAAGGCAACTGAGCTTCACCGAATTTTTTGACTTCATACTTAGCATCTGGAAATCTTGATTTAACTTCTTCCCATGCCTTCGCCCATGTGAGATATTTTAATTTTTTTCCACTAATATCGGCAGTTGAAATATCTACTTTTACGCTTTTCAGTTCGTTAAATACTGTTTTTTTATCTTCTTTATCATTTGCTGTTTTTTTACCTGTTGGTTGCTTCTTGGTCGCTTCTTTCTCTGTTGTTTTATTTTCTGTATTTTCGGTCATTTTCTTTGTTTCATTAGAAGTATTCATTTGTATGTCTCCCTTCATCTTTATGAGTACATTATACCATAATAATACCGTTATGTCAAGAAGTAACATGCTTATTTTACAAATGCATATCCGCGTTTTTGTAACAACAGGTGCTTTTCAATACTCTATACATTTCAATTTTGGAATCTCGATTTTCTTATTCCTACAACAGCAGGTATTTTCAAACATTCAATAGCACATTATTTTAAAGTCACTCATATCACCCACCTGCAACAGCAGGTATTCTTTGTATATGATTTTATAATTCAGTTTGTTTTTTTCAATATGTCTTGCAAGGTACTTTGTAAGACAGAATAACTTTTAAAATTTGTATCTTCTTTTTCTGGCATTTCTGTAGACTCTACAAGAGAATACCGGATGTTGCTTGTAGATTTATCATCTGTATCCGCAGAAAATGTTTCTTGCGTACTCCTTTCAGTCTCGGTACGTACTTCATTATTTGAACATCCATTAAGAAAAATGCTCATACAGCAAATTATAACCAATATAATTTTATGACGCATTATTACCACCTAGCTTTCTCTGTTTTTTTTTGATGCGTTTATGCTCACAATGTTCT
>CALELW010000236.1 GCA_937902905.1 uncultured Clostridium sp.
AAGCCATCGCGTACGTTTACGGACGCCATACCAACAACGCCAAAACACTCTACCGCTGCGGAACCGGCATACTTAGCCAATACATCCTCATCTACAAAGATTTTGCCCATTTCGGTATCCATCTGACCTTTCATAGTAACCTCCAATCTGGTATCCCCTAACGGATAACTGCATAATTATCTTTATTTTACACTATTCTATAAAAAAAAGCAAATCCACATAATGCGAAACTTTTCCCATTTTCTGCATAGAATAGTAACAAAGACATCTATGCGGGTATCTTTTATGAAACGCTTAATCGGATTTATTATGTTTTGGATTGGCATCGGCATGTGCATCATGCTTTTCATGCGGCACAGTCTGCTTGCCATCCTGATTATTATTGCCTGTCTTGTCCTCGGCTATAATCTCTTCACAAGCTGCGACTAAAAAAAGAACACATTCTCCTACTCTAGTATAAGAATGTGTTCTTTTTTTATGATGTACGGGTAAACCGCAACTACGCTCTTTCTACTTTACCAGAACGAAGGCATGAAGTACAAACATACATTTTCTTTGTACCACCGTTCACCTTTACTCTAACAGATTTCAAATTCGATTTCCAAATCTTATTGCTTCTTCTATGAGAGTGGCTGACAGCGTTACCAAAGTGTACGCCTTTTCCACATACTGCACATTTAGCCATGAAAAGCACCTCCTTCTGCTTAAACTTCGCATGTCTCTTCTATATGAAACAAAATATCTCTCACACACGACAACACGAATATTTTAGCAAAATTCCAACTATAATGCAAGCAAAATTTTTATTTTTTTACAAATTTGGAAATGTCAAGTAGTATTGCAAATTTAATTTTCCCTTTTTCACCAATGAAAACCGCAGTCAAAACATCCCTATCTCATTTAAAAGATTCCAGCATAAAAAGACTGTCGGGCTGGCAGTCTTTTTTCAAATATCCGCTCCCATATCTAATGTAGGAGTACCGCTTCTGGTTCTCCACGAATCCTTTCTAAAGCACTTTCTCCATCAAACATCATTCTAGGATAATTATTCATCCATTCCTGAATCTTTTTTATATCTGCTGTTCTAACATCATCTAACACTGTACCTTTTGGATGCCAACGGCGTATCAGTTTATTATTATTTTCATTCGAGCCTCGCTCCCAGCTTGAATATGCATGACAATAAAATACTTGTGTTCTATCCTTTTTATTTCTCCTGGAACGTTTTAAACCGTCAAAATCCGCGAACTCCGTTCCATTATCCACTGTTATCGTTTTGAATAGCTGACGGAAACCTTTCTCTGTATACTTTCTCTCCAGCTTATCAAGGATACGGACTACCTCTGCGGCCGTATGTTCTTTTAAAATCTCCACAATCTCATATCTGGTTTTTCTCTCTGTCAATACAAGAAAGGATTGTTTTGACTTTCCCTGCGTGCCTACTACCGTATCCATCTCCCAATGTCCTATTTCATTCCTGTATCGGATATCTTTAGGTCGCATTTCGATGCTAGTACCTGCGTTTTTTCTTTTTTGAACTCGTTGTCTTTTCTGTTTCTTCCTTGTTTTGTGATAAGGGCAGTCTGCCATTGTCACATTTAGAAACAAGTCTTTTTTGATGTAGTTGTATAAGGTAGTTAAACATATCTGTGTCTCAAATTTAAGATTTCTCTTTTTTATGATTGCTAAAACAGCTGCCGGAGAATATCTTTTTTGAATTATCATATCTTCTACGAAATGGACAAATTCCCAATCATTTCCTACTTTTAAAGGGCGGCCCTTTTCTTTCTGCTTTTCATCCGCTCTGCTCTGTGCCAAATCCGGGCTATATATTGTTTGCTCTGACCAATCACTACTTTTTCTTTTTACAGTCTTTCCTCTTTTCAGTTCCCTATAAATTGTGCTTTGATGTACTCCAATCTGTTCTGCTATCTCTTTTACCGTGTGTTTTGCATTCCATAGAGCCTCGATTTGTAATCTGTTGTTCCAATTTAAATTCTTGTATTTCCCCATATCATCACCCTTTTATGTAAATAGAGACGAGGTTTGTTTCCTCGTCTCTATTTATTTCGTATTCTTATTTCATAATAAATTCGTTACATCCTTCTGTTAATGGCATTGCCGTAAATTCAATCCTCTGCGCCTTTTGGCTTCCATCCGGCACCATACTTTCAAAAATACCGTAATTTCTTCCAGCTTTTACATAAAGCACTAAGCCACTTTCCTTCCTTACCTCATATGCTTTCATCGTATTCCACTTATCTGCCTTATCATATATGCTGATTTCTGAGCCGGGAAGAAAAGCACCTGTAAGAGCATTCTGCCTTTTGATAACCACCTTTGCATAATGACTTTTATAATTTCGCCATTCTTTCATTTCATTAGCGGTTGAAGACGAAAATACTGCTATTTGAGTGTTATCATATTGAACAATTGCACCACATTTCCAATAATCTTCTATCATGGTTCGATAATGCCCCTTGCTTTCTCTCCAATCCTTTACAGCATCTGATGGATTAGAATTACCTATTGCTAGATTTTCACTCATCCAATGACAATCTTTTTCAACATACATAATATCTGCCAAATCACCAAAATATGCACTGCAATCACGCTTTTTATTTTTATGTGAATCAAACCCACTTATTTTCAATCGGTACAAACCATATGCATACATTTCATCCGACCATTCAAGCGTTTTCGCTCCAGCCTGTTTACGATATTTGTTCTGCAGAGCAAAAGCCTTCTTTGCTTTCTTTTTGGCAGCTTTACTGTTTGCTATCTGCAAATAATTAGTAACCTTAACTTTGTATTTAAAAGTCTTGCGTTTTTTGTTTGAAAAATAAGCCTTAACGGTAACTGTGGTTTGCCCCAGTTTTTTTCCATCAATCTGTATATAAGCACCCAAATTGACATCTTTCTTCAGTTTCGCCT
Organism: uncultured Clostridium sp.; assembly: GCA_937902905.1. Lineage (GTDB taxonomy): Bacteria > Bacillota > Clostridia > Lachnospirales > Lachnospiraceae > Eubacterium_F. The sequence goes on from CALELW010000236.1 coordinate 2,935, forward strand.
TTGCTATCTTCTTTTTGCTATATTTAACCTTAATCTTTTTTAACTTAAGTTTTCGGAAAGTAAAACACTGATTTCTACCTTTAATGATAGTAACCTTTTCTGTTTTTACTTTCTTTTTTGCCAGAACTTCCACCGGCGAAGCTAAAACAAATGCCCCCAGCATTACGAAAGTCACTACTAATAATACTGTTTTCCTCATATAAATCCCTCCTCATTTATTAATTCTCTCGAATTGTTATACCACTACTGTCTTG
>CALELW010000237.1 GCA_937902905.1 uncultured Clostridium sp.
TTTGTTCCATTTTCCCATTCATCATAACTTGTCATCCCCCTCTGTGATTTCCTGAGAAATCAGTAAACTACCAACACAATACCTCATTTCCTTCCTCTGTCACAAGCACCATGATTTCCCACTGTGCCGATGGCATATGATCTTTTGTATAAACTTCCCAGCCGTTTTTGGAATCGGTTATAATATCTTCTTTTCCCATATTCACCATAGGTTCAATCGTAAATATCATACCGGGCACTAACAGCATCTCTTCGCCTCGTTTGGAATGATAACCAACCCATGGTTCCTCATGGAACTCAAGCCCGACACCGTGTCCGCCAATTTCGCGAACTACCGTGTAGCCGTTTGCCGCTGCATGGTCATGCACCGCCTGACCCATATCACCAAGGAATCCCCATGGTTTAACCTGTTCTAATCCTTTTTTCACACACTCTCTTGTCACCTGTACAAGACGTCTTTTCTCCGGTGATACCTCACCGATACAAAACATACGGGAAGAGTCCGAGAAATATCCATTTAAAATTGTCGAACAATCCACATTCACAATATCGCCCGATTTTAATATGACATCTTCTGACGGGAATCCATGACATACCTGGTCATTTACCGAAGTGCAGACACTATACGGAAATCCTTCATAATTTAAAGGTGCCGGGATTCCGCCTCTTTTGGTTGTTATATCATACACAATCTGGTCGATTTCTTTGGTATTCATTCCTTCATAAATATGCTCTTCCAGGTAATCCAAAATGGCAATGTTAATTTTACAGCTTTCTTTTATTTGTTCAATCTGAGCCGGTGTTTTGATAATGTGGTGAGGCGGCACAATGTACCCTTTCTCACGATAAGATTCAATCTTTGCATCAAAACCGGCGTGACAGACCTTATATTTGCGTCCGCTGCCACACCAGCATGGCTCATTACGTCCAATTTGTTTCGACATTTTTGTCACACTTTCTATTGATTATAATGCTTTTTTAATGGCAGCAAGCAGCTCACCATACTCTTCAAAAGCAGGAAGTTCCGGATGATCCTTCTTAATCTGCTCGGTACTCTTAAATAAGAAACCTGCCTTACTTGCCTGAATCATTCCCAAATCATTATAGCTGTCACCGCTGGCAATCGTTTCATAGCCGATGGACTGCAATGCCTTTACTGTTGTATATTTGGAATTTTCGATTCGCATCTTAAATCCGGTAATCTCACCATTTTCTGCCACTTCCAAAGAATTACAGAAAATGGTAGGCCATCCCAGTTTCTCCATAAGCGGTGCCGCAAACTGAGTAAATGTATCACTGATGATAATAACCTGTGTCGTTTTACGCAGTTCATCCAGAAATTCTTTTGCTCCCGGAATCGGGTCAATCGTAGCAATCGTTTCCTGAATTTCTTTCAGTCCAAGTCCATGCTCTTTCAAAATACCAAGACGCCAGTTCATCAGTTTATCATAATCCGGTTCGTCTCTCGTCGTTCTTTTTAACTCCGGAATTCCACTTGCTTTCGCAAAAGCAATCCAAATTTCAGGTACCAGTACGCCCTCTAAGTCCAAACATACAATATTCATCATTCATCCTCCATCTGTATTTATATTTTCACTACTCTACGGATACAAAGTAGTAATAAATCGGCTGTCCGCCATACTGAATCTCGACTTCCATCTCGTCATCAATCTCCTCAATGGCTTTTGCGATTTTTTCTGCATCTTCTTTGGTTCCCTCTTCACCATAATAAATGGTAATGAGTTCCGAATCTTCATCCATCATCTTTTTTAATAAATCGATTGTCGTATCCACAACATCGGTGCCAACCGTCTCAATCGTCTTATCGCTCAATCCCATGATGTTGCCGGCTTTGATTTCTTTTCCATCAATTACGGTATCTCTTACCGCATAGGTTATCTGTCCGGATTTTACCTCGGAAAGCGCTTCCGTCATCGCCTCTTCATTCTGCTCCGGTGTAAATCCTTCCACAAAATTAATCATCGCTGCAATTCCCTGCGGAATATTTTTCGTCGGAATTACGTGAACCGCCTTATCCTTTGTCAAATCTTTTGCCTGCTCTGCCGCCAAAATAATATTACCGTTATTTGGCAGAACATAAATGTTTTTGGCAGGAATTTTTTCAATAGCACCAAGAATATCCTCGGTACTCGGATTCATCGTCTGACCGCCTTCAATCACTTCATCCACACCAAGTTCATGGAACAAATCCGTAAGTCCATCTCCGACCGAAACACTGATAAAACCGTTTTCTTTAAATTCAACTTTCTTTTCTTCCTGTTTCTGCTGTTTTGCCATCTCGCTGGCATTTTTGATGACACGCTCGTGATGTTCTTCACGCATATTATCAATCTTCATGCGGGTCAGAGAACCATAGGTAAGCGCTTTTTGAATCGCAAGACCCGGATCATTTGTGTGCACGTGAATTTTAACAATTTCCTCATCGGCAACACAGACAATCGAATCACCAATGGATTCCAAAAATGCCTTAAATTCCATTTCTTCTTTTCTGCCAAATGGCTTTTCAAGCATAATGATAAACTCGGTGCAGTAGCCGAATTTAATATCTGCCTCAGCAACAACGCCGGCATCTGCTCCCATGCTCGGTTTCTTAACAGGAGCGGCAGCCGGTTCCACATCGACTTTCACTTCTTTGCCAATCAACGCAGTATACGCACCTTCTAACACGGTAACAAGACCCTCTCCACCGGAATCCACTACGCCGGCCTCTTTTAACACCGGCAAAAGTTCCGGCGTCTGGTCTAACACATCACGCATATGCATAATTACGCTGTTCATAAACTCTGCAATGTTATCCGTGCGCCCATTTAACTCAAGGGCTTTATCTGCACCACCGCGGGCAACTGTAAGAATCGTTCCTTCTTTTGGTTTCATGACCGCTTTATACGCAGATTCTACCGCACGTTCAAAGGCTTTTGTCAAAACATCGACATCCACTTCATCGACCTTTGATACTTCTTTCGTGAATCCACGGAGTAATTGCGACAAAATAACACCTGAGTTTCCTCTTGCGCCACGTAAAGAGCCACCGGAAATCGCTTTACTAAGTGATTTCATATCCGGATTTTCTAACGCTGCTACTTCTTTTGCCGCAGACATAATAGTCATCGTCATATTTGTTCCCGTATCACCATCCGGTACAGGGAACACATTCAAATCGTTTATTACTTCCTTCTTTGCATCGATTGCATTTGCCCCGGCAAGAAAACACTTTCTTACAAAAGAGGCATCCATCGTTTTTATAATCACAGTTTTCTCCTCCAATTTAACAGGCAAATTAGTTAATCACACGTACGCCTTCAACGCATACGGTAATTTTCCCAACTTCCATGCCGGTATACTCTTCTACCTTATACTTCACATTATCAACAAGGTTTTGTGCAACCGCAAGAATACTCACTTCATATGCCACAATAATATGAAGTTCAATCATCAGCTTGCCATCAGCCACACTAACATTCACACCATGACGCAAGTTGTCCTTTTTCAACAACTTTACAAAGCCAT
>CALELW010000238.1 GCA_937902905.1 uncultured Clostridium sp.
TTGGTTTGAAACTGAGAAAAGTTGCAAAAGTCCAGATTGACCGCCTTGTACATGAAGCAGCTAAAATCCTTGATATCGAGCACTTGCTTGATCGTAAACCAAAGGCTTTGTCCGGTGGTCAGAGACAGCGTGTTGCTATGGGACGTGCAATCGTACGTGATCCTAAAGTATTCCTGATGGATGAGCCGCTTTCTAACTTGGATGCAAAACTTCGTGTACAGATGCGTATCGAGATTTCCAAATTGCATCAGAGACTGGAAACAACAATTATCTACGTAACACATGACCAGACAGAGGCGTTGACACTGGGTACTCGTATCGTCGTTATGAAAGACGGTGTTGTACAGCAGGTTGACTCTCCACTTGATTTGTATATGAGACCAAACAACTTGTTTGTTGCCGGATTTATCGGTTCTCCTCAGATGAACTTCATCGATGCAAAAGTAGTTGTATCCGGTTCTGAAGTACGTTTGATGTTTGGTTCTAACTCCATTAAACTTCCAGAGAACAAAGCTAAGAAGTTGATTGATAATGGATACGAAGATAAAACAGTTACCTTTGGTATTCGTCCAGAGGATATTAAAGATGAAGAGATGTTCATCAGCAACTCTCCAGATACTACTCTGGAAGCTACTGTTAAAGTATACGAGATGCTTGGTGCAGAAGTATTCTTGTACTTCACAGTTGAGACATTTGACATTACTGTACGTGTAAACCCTCGTACAACAGCTCGTCCTGGCGATACAATTAAGATTGCTTTGGATGGTTCTAAGATTCACTTGTTTGATAAAGAAACACAGGAAACAATTACAAACTAGTCTTAGCACGAAACATGTTTTTGCTGGGCGTCTTCTTAAGGAGACGCCCTTTTTGTGGCGTAAGGGTTTTATGACTAAAAAAGGAGGTTATATAAGTGAGTAACGAAAGTAAGAGTGTGGCAGTGCCGGAAGAGAACAAAATGGGTGTCATGCCGGTCGGCAGGCTGTTATTTAGCATGTCGCTCCCGATGATGTTATCCATGCTGGTTCAGGCACTTTACAATATTGTAGATAGTATTTTTGTGGCAAAGTTATCGGAGGATGCCTTGTCTGCGGTTTCCCTTGCCTTTCCACTTCAGACGCTGATTTTTGCGGTTGGCGGCGGTACTTGTGTAGGTGTGAATGCTCTTTTGTCAAGGGCGTTGGGAGAAAAGGATTTTAAAAAGGCGAATGATGTTGCGATGAATGGTGCCTTTTTGGCAGTCCTCAGCTATGTTGTATTTTTAATCCTTGGTCTTACGGTAGTAAAACCGTTTTATGTAGGACAGTTAAATGGAACAAGTTCGCCGATTTATGGAATGGGCGTTGACTATTTGAGCACAGTCATGATATTTTCCATTGGTGTTTTTTGTCAGATGTATTTTGAGCGATTGCTGACTTCGACAGGAAAAACTGTGTATACAATGCTTTCCCAGCTTACCGGTGCGATTATCAATATTATTTTAGATCCGATTTTGATTTTTGGTCTGCTTGGTGCACCGGCAATGGGTGTTACCGGTGCGGCTGTGGCTACCGTTATCGGGCAGTGTGGCGCAGCGATTCTTTCTGCTGTATTTAATGTGAAATTTAATCATGAGGTGGATTTGAAAATCAAAGGGTTCCGTCCGAGCGCTAAAATTATTGGACCAATTTATGCGATTGGAGTTCCATCCATTATTATGCAGTCAATTGGTTCTGTTATGACTTATTGCATGAACCAGATTTTGATTGGATTTTCTTCAACAGCAACAGCGGTATTTGGTGTTTATTTTAAATTGCAGAGTTTCTTCTTTATGCCACTGTTTGGATTGAATAATGGAATTACACCGATTATTGCCTATAACTATGGAGCACAGAAAAAGCATAGAATGATAAAAACGATTAAATTAAGTCTGGTTGTATCATTCTGCTTGACGTTTATCGGTTTCTTAGGTTTTGAACTGATTCCGGATAAATTACTTGGATTATTTGCGGCTTCGCCGGCTATGCTTACGATTGGAATTCCGGCACTCCGTATTATTGGAATTCACTTTTTGATTGCCTGGTTCTGCATTATTGCAGGTACGGTATTCCAGTCTTTGGGAAAGGCTGTTTACAGTATGGTAGTGTCAGTTATGCGTCAGCTTGTCGTACTGGTTCCGGCTGCATATCTTCTGGCTCATTTTGGCGGCTTGCATGCTACTTGGTGGTCATTCCCGATTGCGGAGAGTATGTCGCTTGCGGTATCAACGATATTCTTTTTGCGGATTTACAAAAAAATAATCAAACCACTGCCGGATAAGGAATAAAAAATAGTATAAAAAATTGTTTTTTGCAACTTTTCCTCCTTTTGAATCGTCTTATATATAAAGATAATACAAAAGGAGGTTTTATTATGGTGAGAAACAAAAGAATACTGGGTGGAGCGTTACTGTTGTCCATGTCATTGCTTGGCGGCGGTTTAAGTATGGGATTTTCAAATAATGGACAGCCTGCTATTGTGAAAGCAGCTGACACAAAGAGTCAGAGTACATTGACCGGATGGAATACCGGCAAGGAAGTAACCTATAAAGGTGAGAAAGCTACATATCACGCATATTTGTCGGAAGATGGAAAAAATGCATGGATTTATCTTGTGGAAACAACAAGTAAGACAAAATCCTTAAAGTTTCCGGATACGGTAGAAGGAGCTGTTGTAACAAGAGTTGGTTATGACACAGCACTTCGTAAATTAGAAGATGCAGATGAATTTAACCAGAATATATCCGGTGTGACCGTTGAATATGCACATGGCGTCGATGGCTGGAGCGAAAAGACGATAAATGTTGAATCTGTTGTTCTGCCAAAGAACCTAACGACGTTAGAATCGACAGCGCTCAGCGGACTTCGTAAAGTTAAGAGCATAACAATCCCGGACGGTGTGCAGAAAATCACTGCAGAAACATTTTATGGCTGCAAGAGTCTTGAGGAAGTGAAATTGCCAAAATCACTTGCTTCCTTTGACAACTACACGTCCTTTTCTGCCTGTCCAAAGCTTTCCAAAGTGACGCTTTCAAAGGCAAATAAAAACTTTAAAATGCAGAAAGGCCTGTTATTAAATAAGAAGGGAACAAAGCTTATCTGGGTAGTGCCGGCGAAAAAGAAAATTATAGTTCCTGACAGTGTTACTTCGATTGCAGATAATGCGCTCAAAGCAGGAAAGGCAACAAGTGTTTATCTTGGCAGGAAGGTCAAAACAATTGGCAAAGATGCCATTGCCGGAAAGAAGATAACAAAGGTAAGTATTGCTAAGAAAAATAAACGTATTGCCAAACAGGGACAGTGCGTTTACGAGAAAAAGAGTGGCAAGCTATTAATTGCTGTTGCGAAAAAGAATGTAGTAAAAATTGGAAATAAGGTAAAACTGATAAGTGAAGATGCCTCTCTTTGCGGCAGCCGTCAGTTAAAGAAACTGGATATTGGGGCAAGTGTAAAAACGCTGCAGGGAGCATGGGGTGAATTTTACCGTGCCGGTTATGTGACAACAAAAGTGTATTTCCGCTCCAAAAATCCACCGAAACTGACACAGAATAATGATAAAAATTATTGTTATCTTCCGATTTTCAGAGATGTGTATGTGCCGAAAGCATCCTTGAAAAAGTACAAAAAATGGTATAAGAAAAATGATGCCCTTCAATTTGTGAAGCTTAAGACCTTTTGACAATAACCCGAATAAATGGTACAATGGGGAGAAATGAGGTGTTGTGAACGAAAAGTACAAAAGGAGTAGTTAAGGAGGGGCATAAATGATATCAAACCAGATTTTGCAAAATACAATTGATGGTGTAAAAGGAATTACAAAAATAGACCTTAGTGTAGTGGATGCCGAGGGAAATGTAT
>CALELW010000239.1 GCA_937902905.1 uncultured Clostridium sp.
TTTGCACTTCATTGGCACATCCATCTGTAACTGCCGAAGATCTTTATCCGAAACGGCTTTCGTAATCAACTCGCCGGGTTCTCTCGACAACTCTTTTTCTGACACATAACATCTGCCACCAAATAAGTTTACATTCACAATGTCTGAAAATACATCTTTGTATTGTAATAAATTTTTCTCTGCTAAATCTTTTGCTCCCAAATAATATCCTCCTCAATTAGTCAAATTCTTTTGTTTCTATCATTACAAGGAGAACCTCTGCGCCCCACCCTTGTTTGTCTATATACTAGCACATTCGAAGTTTAAAGTCAATATATTTACTTACAATCGTCAAACGCCTTACGCCCATGAAAAAGCCCATAAAACAAAGCCAAACGCACCAAATTCCGGTACCCAAAAAAAAGCGAAAAACGCCCCTCTAATAAAAGGAGCGTTTTACACCAAAAATTATTTTATACGATTCATCTATTCGCCATCATCTGTATTTGTATCTTCATCTATCTTTTCTACATAAAGATCAGCATTCTTCCCATTGGCATAAGCACCATATGCACGAATTCCAATATAATATGTTTTACCGGCTTCGCACTTATAATCAATTTTAAAATTCTCATCTATATCTCCATCATCATTTTCAGCAATTATCTCATAAGAATCATTCAAGAGAATCCCCTGTGTATCATATGATGAATCTGCATAAAAGGAATATTCTCCACTTTCTGCCGGAACAAATTTGTAATAATCATAGCCGTATGTGTCTGTCCCTCTTAATGACACAGAAACCGGCTGAGACGTTGTGATTTCTCCCCGCAGCATACTCGTCTTTTTTACATTCTTAGCTTCGACCGTCACCTTACTGTCAATCACTTCAAACGATACATCTGCCGTTATATAATCAAGTCCGCTTATCTGACTGCCCTCAAGTGAATATGTTCCTTTTGGTAAATACAGTAAATCACCGCTGCCAAGTGTTTTCTCATTTTCTTCATCGTACCAGACAAGCTCTGAAATATCTTCCACGGATGTTATTTCAATCGGATACATGTTTTTTAGGGTAAATGTTACCTCTTCATCCTTCGTAACAACATGGTTCATCTCAAACAAAAGGCTAGAGGTTCCGGTATACATGCCAACCTGATAAGTTCCCTCTATCACATCCGCAATCCACTGGTTTTTCACCTCATCATACTGAGCATAAAATTGTGATGGATAATTTGTTTTGTCATTTGCATAAAAATAAAGCGAATCACCCTGCTGATACGGCTGCCCTGCTGAATCTAAAACAGTCCATACCGCACGCACGGTATTTTTTACATGAATCTGCCATTTTATGATAAATGATTTCGACGAATCATTTGCATCCGTCACCTTAACATACACTGTTTTATCTCCCGGTGTACGATTCCGGAATCCAACAAAAGCCGCCACATCGGCAAAATCCGAATAATATTCCTCATCAATATAAGCTCCCGAATCCGAATCTTTTGTTACCTCAAATGTGTAGGAACCACTGCCTCCGGCAACTTTAACCTCACCAAGTGCCAAAGAAACCTTTGATTTCGTATACAAAAGATAACTATCCTCCATACTTGCTAGGAGTGTATTTTTATCTCCGATTATCCACGTTGTTTTATATGTATACCGGCATCCCAGTTCATCCTCATATTGAATCTGATATGGATATATACCTGCCTTTGTTGGCTGTCCGGAGAAAGTAAGACAGTATCCATCGGTATCACTTTTCTCATAATGATAAGTAATACCATCCGGAACCTGAACCGATTTTACATTGATATATCCTGCTGTTTCCGTTTCAAGAAAACAGTATTCTTTTACCTTATCACCTACTTCATAAGTGTAAGTTTCCTCCGATGTATAACTTCCCGAACTCTTTCCTGAATAAACCGCTTCGTTTGACAATTCTCCAGTCATTGTCGTAACAGAAATCTTTACAGTAAAGCCTTTTCCAAAGCAATCTTCATTATCAATGGTCAGCGTATACACCTTCTGGTCAGATGTAGAAATCTTAGTAACCGCACATTTATGATTATATTTTCCGGAAGAATATTCTTTCATCATAACTGTAAATGCAGAAGCCGGAAGCTGTTGAGCTTCACTTAATACAACTTCTACCATCGTTGAATTCAAAATCCGAAACGATGTAATTGACACGCCTTTCGTTTGATCCTGCGTATTCTTGTTTGGCGTATTGTTTGATGGATTACTCGGTTTCGTATTCTGCGCCGTATTTCTCCTCATTATTTTTTCGCTTGATTTTTTCATACAAGCTTAGAGATTCCGGGAAATTTTAAACTATTTCTTTATCATTACTTCACCACTAACACTTTCTTTTCTGCATTCAATACAACGGTATTGTTTCCACTTACAGTGAAGTTTCCGGACACTTTATAAGTTCCCAATGCATCAGAAAGATAATATTTCTTAAATATTCCATCCGTACTTTCTTCAATTTTGCCATACGCGGCAATCTCATTATAGTTTATACCTTGATAGTACGGTAATACTTCGTAATTTCCAGCCGGCAGATAAGCATACATGGAACGATCCGCATCATACTCATTCCTATAATTAGAAACACGGTATTGTTCTCCATAGGAATCAATCACGTAAAAACTGTATACAGAATATCCAGCGGCTCCGGCAATATTTGTTGTAATATTCACTTTATATGCCGGAATTTCAAAGTTTTTCACTGTGTTTGCATGAAACTTATTTTCATAAGAAAAATCAAAGAAATTACGGTTATCACTAAAATTTTCCACATACGCACAATAGTCACCGGGTAATACTCTTGCTACATATGTTCCATCCTTTTCTGTCATTGCGCTAAACTCGCCATATCTGCCATACTCATCTTTTTTAGTAAAGCCGGTCACATATTCATATTTGACTGGGCAGCCTGCGGCATCTACAACTTTACCGGATACAGTAATACCGGCAACAAAATGAAAGGTAACTGTTGCATTTGCTTTCAAAGACGTATTCTTACTATCCGTAACTTCAACATTAAATGCATAAGTTCCCGGATTAATTGCAGCCTCCTTGTTATCTTCGCCGTATCTAAGTTCATCCAAAGATTTGCCATTATACGTCCAGTTATAATCGTATTCTCCGCTTCCGCCGGCCACATGTACTTTGTCCCTGATATTTAAAGGATGAATCTCACAACCACTACTTTCATTTCGCAATGTTTTTGGATCGTCCGGACAAAATGCCAATTCTGTTGAAGCCGGTTCAGCTACTGTAACAATCTGCGTATCAGAGCCTACAACAAAGATAAATTTCTTTGTAAACACGGTTCCCTTTTCATCATATCCACTTAAAACAGCCGTCGTTCCGCGTTCAATATTAGTAAAATCACCCCGCACAAAAACATTCGTCTTAGCTTCACTGATATAAGCTTTCAATCCTGATGGAAGCCCGGTCAAAGAAGTGTATGTAATCCGCCCCACTGCATTGGAATTATTAATTCCGAAGTATCTGTTAAAATGGTCTTTCTCATCTTTATTAAATTCTACATATTCAACCATTGTATTTCCAGCATTCTCAACCATCTCAACAATATGGTCAACAAAGATTTCAACCGATTTATTTGCTGTCAGAGCAGAAATTGTCACCTTCAAATACTCTCCTTTAAACAAGCTCTCTTTTAATTTAATGTCATAAGTCTTCTGGTCGTTTGTCGTCACGCTTTCCACATGTTTCGCTAAATATTTTGTTGATGAAGCACCGGAACGTGTTTGAAACTGAAAATGCGCTGCGGATAATGCTTTTTTGCCTGTCAAAACAACACGAACCACATTACTATTCAATGCAGAAACACTTGCAATTCCAGCACCGACCTGCACAGTAACACTCGCTTTTTTCCCACTACCGTCAACTGCTGATGCCGTAATTTTTGCAGTTCCTTCCGAAAGTCCTTTTACAACACCTTTTTTTGTCACAGAAGCTATCTTTTTGTTCGAACTTGTCCAAACAACTTTCTTGTAAACATTTTTCTTAGGTGTTA
>CALELW010000240.1 GCA_937902905.1 uncultured Clostridium sp.
TGTACTTCTTATTTGACGTTTTTAGTAGCTGAATAATTTCCTGACTATTCTTGGAATCAAGGTTTCCCGTCGGCTCATCTGCCAGTACGACAAGCGGCGACGTCATCAATGCTCGTCCAATCGAAGTTCTCTGCTGCTGACCACCTGATAATTCATTGGGAAGTTTTTTCTCCTTACCTTCGAGTCCCAATGTTGTAACTAATTCCGTCAAAAATTCCTGATTCACTTCCCGTCCGTCCATCAAAACCGGAAGTGTCATATTTTCCACAACATTCAAAATGGGAATTAAATTGTAAAACTGATAAATAAGTCCAACCTGTCTGCGTCTGAAAATTGCTAACCGGTCTTCTTTCTGTTGATACACATCGACACCGTCGAAATAAACCTTTCCTGCCGTTGGACGGTCCACACCGCCAAGAATATGTAAAAGTGTCGATTTACCGGAACCGCTTGGTCCGATGATTGCAACAAATTCTCCTTTTTTTACGGAAAAAGAAACGTCATTTAGTGCTACGACCTCATTTTCACCTTTTCCATATACCTTTGATAAATGTTCTACCTGAATCATATTCATCCTCCTCATTATTTTGAATTCTTCTTTAGTGTAGCAGGATGGAATGACTCTGCCGTGACTCTTAAGTGACAATTTCGTCACTTACACCGTCCCCTTATAAAATCGAATTTCAAATTTTGCACCGCCATTCGCCCCATTCGTTGCGGAAAGCGACCCTTCCTGCGCCACAACAATCATGCGCGCCAACGCAAGGCCAATCCCCACACTGCTGCCGGAGGAATTTTTCCCCTTATAAAAACGCTCAAAAATATGTGGTAAATCTTCTTTGTCAATTCCCGCTCCATTATCCGAAACTGTAATTTCCGTATATAAATGATTTTCCACTGCCCGGATGCAAATCTCTCCACCGGCCGGCGTATGTTCCATGCAGTTCTTTACAATGTTTCCAACTGCCTCGCGAAGCCAGTATTCATCACCACTAAGTGAAATCTTATCCGCACAGTCAACAACGAGATTCTGCTCTCTCAACTCCATCGGAATCAAAAAATCCTGTATCGATTTTTTCAGCAAATCCGACACATTAACCGTCTCTTTTTTCATAGACACCGTTCCTGCATCCAATTTTGCCATCTTTAACAACGCTTCAATCAGCCAGTCCATATGAACTAAGAGCTGCTCCAGTTCATGTAATAATCTCTGTCTGTCTTCCTCATTCTTTTCTCCCTGTAGACGTGAAACAATTAAATTTATTGCCGTAAGCGGCGTTCGAATCTGGTGGGAAATATCCGCAATTGAATTCAGCAGATACTTTTTATCTTCCATCAAAAGATTTGCCTGATGATTTAGTTTATTCATCATTTTTCGGATTTCCGTCCGTAAAATAGCAAGTTCGCCTTCTTTTTCTCCCCCTACATCAACGTATTCAAACACATGCAAAAAATGCTGAACCTCATCTGCCAGTCCGGCGATTTTGCGATACCGGATAACGGAAGAGCCAAAGTGTATCACGGCAAAGATAACCGCACAAAAAAGGCACAAATAAAGCCCCCTCACCGATGCCAAATACCACCCCAAAAAAGCTGTCAGCAAAACTGCAAACAGCCAGAGAATTCCTTCTTTTTTTATTTCCGGATTTCTAAAATACCCCATAACCCATCCCCCGTATCGTTTTTATTATCTCCGGTTTCGCTGGTTCTTTCTCAATCTTTTCCCGAAGTCTTTTAATGTAAACAGTAAGCGTATTGTCATTCACAAAGTCACCTGCCACATCCCAAATTGCCTCTAACAGCTTCTCTCTGGAAAGAACCATCCCTTTATTTTGAAATAAAATGAGTAAAATGCGGTACTCTAACGCCGACAAAAATATTTCATTGCCATCACGCTTTACGACTGCTTTTCCGGTATCAATCGTAATGCCGCCTGATTCCAAAACTGCTGAGGCCTTTCCACTGCGTCGCAGCACAACACCAATCCGCGATACCAGTTCACGTGGGCGGAAAGGTTTACTGATATAATCATCCGCTCCCATATCAAGTCCTGTCACAACACTGTATTCATCGCCGGACGCCGTAAGAAATATTACCGGTATATCTGTATTCTGCTTAATGTAGGAACAGATTGCAAAACCATTGCCATCTGCAAGTGAGATATCTAACAGCACAAGGTCATAATTCTTTTCTTCTAAAAGTTCAATAGCATGCTTCTGTCCGGATACTGACTCAACCAAAAAACCTTCCTGCTGTAAGAACACGCAAAGGTTTTCTACAATTGTCTCATCATCTTCTACCAGTAATAGTTTACTCATTTTATGCCTCCTTCAGCAGTGCAAAGCTCTTCAAACTTGCATTTCCCTGACCACGAAAAGTAAAGTACAACGGCTGTACACCATCCGGTATTGAAATTTCCGTTTCATAATCTTCCCATACATTCGTATAAACAATGTGTAATTTCGCAAGCACTTCCCCATCAATTTCATTTCGTACCTCAATATAGCCATCTGCATATCCTCTTGTCGTAACGCGAATTCTTCTAACCCCTTGTATATCAAAATATTTAAATCCTGCCGTAGCTGAATCTTGAATATTACCAATATACCCAATTTCTTCATCACCATCTCTGCCATCCTGCATAACTCTCGGGAATTCATCACCACCAACATACGCCGATTCTTTATCCGTAAACAAATGGCATGCTAAATAAGCCGGATATTCACCCTCGCCAATTAACGGACCCCCATTTAAACCACAGGAAGTAATTTCAGCTTGTTTGATATTTCCTTTATCGTCAATCTCAAGAAGTTCCGCACAGCCTTGTCTGCTATACCAAGAACCATTTGTGTGACGATGATAAAAAATGTACCAATCCTCGACTATCTGCACCATACTTCCGTGATTGTTTGCACCATAGGCCACAGGACGCTCTGCCTTTTTATAAGAATCAATTCCTAAATCACAGTTGCTGACAATAACACCTTGATACGTAAATCCACTCACCGGATTGTCACTTATGGCATAACAAAGTTCGTGCATAACTTCTGATGAGTAAATAAAATAGTATATGTTTCCTCTCTTGCGGATAGAGGAAGCTTCAAAAAAAGCGTGGTCTTCAAATCCGGTTCCTTCACTATATTCACAGCCTGGCACAACCCGCACAGGCTCTTCTTCAATCGTCAGCATATCAGAACCTAATACCGTCACAAAAGCCCCGGTTCTCGATTTATCACCTGAGCCACAAAATCCAGTGTATAAATAAGTTTTATCACCTTCTGTCAATACGCCTGGATCAAACTGCGGTTCATCCGTTTCCCGCTCACCAAGACGTACACCATTTTTATCATGGACATATCCTAAAAATTCATATTTTCCAGCCGGCGTATCACAAACGGCTACCGAAACCAGTGAAACTTTATCCAGCACATAATACAGATAGTATCGGCCATCCGCGCCCACTGTTACATCTGGTGCATACAAGCACATTTTCCCATCCGTATTTAACGGATCATCTGTTTTTCGATAAATAGTGCCCTCACATTTCCAGTTTCCCAAATCATCCACCGGTGCAGACCAGCAAACGTAATCCCCCATACAAAATACATAACCATTGTAAAAATCATGTGAGCCATACACATAAACTCGTCCATCAAATACATATGGTTCCCCATCCGGTATATACTCCCAAGATGGCAAGTATGGATTCAAAGCCTGTTTCTTCATTCCTAATGTCCTCCTTTACTTGCTTTCCCTCAAATTTTCTCTTATAGCAAGCATTTTACCACAAGTAACAAAAAGTGAAAAGCCACAAAAAAGAAAGTGCTGAAAATACTTAGTTCTCAACACTTTCCTTACGTTTCAATTAGACAAATAAATTATTTAGCATAATCCACTACTCTGGATTCACGAATCACATTGACCTTAATCTGACCCGGATACTGCAGTTCTGCCTCAATTTGTTTGGACAAATCGCGGGCAAGCAATACCATCTCGTCATCATTAATCTGATCCGGAATTACCATCACTCGAACTTCTCTACCTGCCTGAATAGCAAAAGACTTATCGACTCCCTTAAAGCTGTTGGAAATATCTTCCAATTGTTTCAATCGGTTCGTGTAGGTTTCTAATGTTTCACGACGTGCACCAGGACGTGCTGCTGAAATTGCATCTGCCGCCTGAACTAAGCAGGCAATCATGCTCTCTGCTTCCACATCACCATGATGAGCTTCTACCGCATTAATAACAAGGGCTGATTCTTTAAATTTACGACATAATTCAGCGCCGAGCTGAATATGAGAACCTTCCATATCATGATCGACTGATTTACCGATATCATGTAATAATCCGGCACGTTTCGCCATACGAACATCCACGCCAACCTCACCAGCCAAAAGCCCGGACAAATGTGCCACTTCTATCGAATGCTTTAATGCATTCTGACCATAACTGGTACGGAATTTCATCTTACCTAACAGACGAATCAACTCTGGATGAATTCCATGCACACCTACTTCAAGTGCTGCTTCTTCGCCCGCTTCACGAATCATTGTTTCAACTTCTTTTTTGGCTTTCTCAACCATTTCTTCGATGCGGGCCGGATGAATTCTTCCGTCCACAATCAATTTTTCAAGTGCAATTCTGGCAACTTCACGACGAATCGGATCAAAGCCGGATAAAATAACGGCTTCCGGTGTATCATCAATAATTAAATCAATACCGGTCAGATTCTCAAGAGTACGAATATTTCGTCCCTCACGACCAATGATTCTTCCTTTCATTTCATCGCTTGGCAATGGCACAACAGAAATTGTTGTCTCAGATACATGGTCAGCAGCACACTTCTGAATTGCCGTAACCACATAATCTTTTGCCTTTTTATTGGCCTCGTCTTTCGCCTGACGTTCCAATTCTTTTACCAAAACTGCTGTCTCATGTTTTACATCTTCTTCTACAGTCTTCAATAAGTATTCTTTTGCTTGTTCGGAGGTGAGTCCGGAAATCTTCTCAAGTTCACGCAAATGGCTTTGACGGAGTTCGGCAACTTTTTCCTTCTCCTTTTCAAAGTTTGCTTCTCTCGAATTTAACTTTGATTCCCTTTTCTCGAGTGCATCCAGCTTTTTGTCTAAGGTCTCTTCTTTACCTAACACACGTTTCTCGTAACGCTGAATCTCGGCTCTTCGCTCCTTGGTCTCTTTTTCAAGATCATTTTTGGCTTTCAGATTTTCCTCTTTGGCTTCCAAAAGAGCCTCGCGTTTCTTCGTCTCTGCTGTCTTTAATGCATCGTCAATGATTTCTCTGGCTTTCTCCTCTGCGCTTCCCACCTTAGCTTCTCCCACTTTAATGTGATAATTTATCGCGCTTTTCCAGGAAATCAATGCTGCTACCACTATCAAAACAACAACGACTACAATAGCTACAATCACGTGTGCAACCTCTAATGTAAGCACTAGGGTGCACCTCCTTATTTTTTTCATGCATGCTGCTTTAGGGCATACATACAACATATAGTATTTTACACGGAATCTACTGTCTTGTCAAGGCAACACATAGATTTTCTGGTGTGTATGCCTCCCCAAATAAAAACTCATCTGCCATGTACTCTAAATTCCATTCCGAGTGCTCTACTTCTTTGGCGTAAATACGTGCTGTAACCACCTGGTCATCCACCGTAAATTCGCCATTTTGCTCTGCCATCCGCAATGTATTCATATCTCGCACCATCAAAAAGCTTGTCACAGCCAGTTTCATTTTTCCAAGAAAATCATAATCGTCAACACAGCGTGCCAGACATAAAAAACAATAATACACAATTAATTGTTCTTTTTCGTATTCCCGATTTTCATTATATAACAAATCATCATATGCTTTCCTGTCAACTGTATACTGTCTCCGTCCTTCTTCCGAGTCCATATACCGCTTCTGAAAACTCAACAAAAGTTCGTCCCATTCCGCACGGATACTTTCCAGCGAACTAAACAACCGCATCCGCTCCAAAAATAAGCCATACTGTTTTTGTTCTGATTCGTTCCCTTCTTCTACAATAGTAGTGTCATCAAAATACGCTTCTGTCTGGATTTTATGAATATCCACAATCGAATCCTGATTCAAACAATCCTGTACTTTTTTCGCATATTCTAAACACGCACAAATTCTCTCTTCTACACGAATCGAACGATTTTGTAATATCGCAATTGCTTGATTTCTCGCAAACAAAATTTCATCTGCTAATACCTTCTCGTCTTCCGTTTCTTCCCACGGAAACGGCTCATTGATTTCTTTCTCCACTACTTTCATTTTTTCTTTATTTCTATAAATAAGGCGTCCTGCCTCCGGGCAGCTGGCACTCAATGCTAATTCTCTTGCCCCACCATATTCCAGAAAGTCCCGTGGTGTATCCGTACAAACGTCACAAAGAGCCTGCTCACCCAATTCCTGATAAATCACACATAATTGATTTTCGTTTAAAAACGGGCACCGCCTGTCCTCTTTGAGAATAAAACCATGGCTTTCATATGCATCTTCTTCGTCATTTTCATATTCCTTAATATTCTGACGCAGTTTTTCTCCAAATGCGCCACCTACGGTTTTATAATATTCATAACTTTTGTCATCAATATCAATTTCCCAGCCCGCACAGCACGTATCTTCACACGCACCGGCAATGCATGAAAATTTTTCATAGTAATCCGGATATCGAAATATCATCTTTTATGCCTCCCTTGGTTGTCTGGTAATAGTATAGCAGAAAATGGGGAGTTAGGCAAAAGAGGATTGCTGGCATTTTGTGTCAAGTGTTCGTTGGCACTTTTTTGGATTCCAGTAATTCCGTAGAAAAACTTTGCGTCTCGTGGGCACTCCCGTTTAACAAACGCGTAAGGGTATGGGCATGCAAAATACGCAAGCCTCATACCCACGTGTTTGTACCCACTCGTCACAAAGTTTTTCTACGGAATTACTGGAATCCAAGGAACCGGCGGCGAACATTTGTCACAAGTCCATCACTTCACATTCTTTTTTTATTCCTATCATAAATATTCTCTTCCCTCACAAGCATTGGTTCCTCAGTGGCTATCTCACGGATATACTCTACTGGTTTATCTGTACACTCGCTGATAAATTCCAAGGGCTGTCCCATAGACAACATCTTTTTGATAATGCTATTCTGTGTTCTTTTTTCTCCTTGTTCTATTCCTTCCTCTC
>CALELW010000241.1 GCA_937902905.1 uncultured Clostridium sp.
TGTTCCTTTTTCATCCTTGGAAGGTGAAAAAGATGATCCGATAAAAACAGCTACTCTCCCCTTTGGGACAATCCATCTTCCAATACTTGAGAGTTGTTCCGGTTTCATATAAACCGGAACGATTGGCTGATTTGCATCCAGCCCGATAAAACCGCCCTTTCGGAACTTATGCATCTGCTCATCATAATAGCTGCATTCTCCCTCCGGAAATAAGACCAGATTTCCCTTAGAAAGTGCCTGGTGCATGGAAACAATATTGTTTTTTATCGTTTCCAGTTTTTTTGCCCCCCGTTCGAGTGCCACACATCCAATCGAATCCAGATAACGGGATAAAATCGGATAATGCCAAAGTTCTTTTGCCGCCACAAAACTAATTGTATCTTCAATTGCTGCCAGCAGAAAAACCACATCGAAAAAACAACGGTGGTTCGACACCAGCAAAAAGTTTTCCAATTTCGGAAGTGTCTCTTTTTGAACAATCTCCAATTGAATTTTGGCAGATTCCACAATCTTTTGACAAATTTCTTTGCATATCAGGAAATTGTGGTCCGGGTCATCGTTCAACTTCTTATAATTCCGTATCATTTCAAAAATAAGTCGAAAAAACACACGAATTAACCGCAAGCCATTTCCTATCATCTTCATACGTCACCTCAAAAACTCATTTTTACTGCCTGATTTGTCCATCTCCTAAAATAATATATTTGGTCGTTGTCAGTGCCTTAAGCCCCATCGGTCCCCTTGCATGGAGTTTCTGGGTGCTGATTCCGATTTCCGCACCAAAACCAAATTCAAAGCCATCGGTAAATCTTGTCGAAGCATTGACATAAACCGCCGCTGCGTCTACATCATTCAAAAATGTCATCGCATTGTGATAGTCGGATGTGACAATTGCTTCCGAATGTCCGGTATTATAGTGATTGATGTGCTCAATCGCTTCCTCCAAAGAATCTACTGTCTTGATGGAGATAATCGCATCTAAATATTCGGTTCCAAAATCCTCTTCTGATGCCTTAATAATTCTGCTATCACACTGCATTGAGTATTCATCGCCACGCATTTCCACACCATGTTCTGCCAACCGGTCAGCAATCTTTGGCAATACGTCTTTTGCAATTTTTTTATGTACAACAAGCGATTCACAGGCATTGCACACACCATACCGCTGTGTCTTTGCATTTTCAATAATATTCACTGCCATATCAAAGTCTGCACTCTCATCGACATACACATGACAATTTCCGGTTCCCGTTTCAATAACCGGCACGGTACTTTTTTCCACAACCGTCTTAATAAGTCCTGCACCACCTCTTGGAATCAGCACATCAATGTACTCATTCAGACGCATAAATTTCTCTGCTGTCTCATGGGAAGTATCCGTCAGAAGCTGAATACTGTCCGCCGGCAAATCGCACGCAGAAAGCGCCTCTGCAATTACATTCGTAATGGCAAGATTGGAATTTAAGGCATCACTTCCTCCCCGCAGAATCACAGCATTTCCTGTTTTAAAGCAAAGCCCGAACGCATCGGCTGTTACATTTGGTCTGGATTCATAAATAATACCAATTACACCAAGCGGCACCCTCTTTTGTCCAATCTGCATACCAATCGGTGATGTCTTCATCTCCGACACCTCGCCAACCGGGTCTTCGAGCGCCACAATCTGGTTAAGCCCCTCTGCCATTGCCTCAATTCTCTCTGCAGTCAAAGAAAGTCTGTCCACTAATGATTCCTTCATCTGATTCTCTTTTGCTTTTTTCACATCCTTCTCATTCGCAGCAAGAATTTTATCCTGATGTAAAATAAGTGCTTTGGCTACTGCTTCGAGCCCCTCATTTTTTCTCTTTACGCCAAGTCTGTCTAACTCGCGGGATGCTTTTTTTGCCCGCGCTCCAAGCTCCTGTAACATCTTCTCAGCTGATTCCATGATTTACCTCCTGTCTGTCAAAATCCGGTTTACCCGGATATCACATGCTTCTGCTTCAATTTCTTTCACCCGCTGCATTTCAAATGCCAGCATACAGCGTTTTCCAATATATGTTCCCATTTGCGATAAAAAACGGTCATAATAACCGCCTCCATAGCCAATGCGGTTCCCCTTATCATCAAAGGCAGCCCCCGGCGTCAACATCAGAACTTTCTCCGGTTTCAAAAACGCAACTTTTTCTGTAAAGGGCTCTTTTTCCTGCGGTTCCAAAATGCCCTGATAGCCCGGTACTAAATCCGCATCCGAATATACCCGGTAAAATGCCATCTCTTTTCTGTCCGCATACGTTTTTGGCAGATAGAGTGCTTTGCCGCTCTCACGGATTTTGTGATTCAATTCTGCCGTTTCCACTTCTGAACGAAATGATTGATACGACAAAACCACCTCTGCTTTTTGAAATTCCTCCAAAGCAAAAAGCCGTTTTTCAATCTCTCTGCTTTTCTCCCTGCGCTCCTTCTCCGATAGAGAATCCCGCAGAGAAAGCAGCTTTTTCCGCATTTCTTTTTTTGTCATCAATGTGTTTCCTTTTTTCTCAATTTATGAATGGTGCCATCCGGCTCCTGAATCGAGGTATGCTCTAACGTATTTCGCAGATTATTGCGAATTGCGGCAAGATACTCTGCACGAAGAAGGGACTGTTCGTCTTTTTCCTCCGGTGTAATTGTCCCTGCCTTCTGCTTTTTATACAATTCATTGATACGGTTAATCTTTTCCTGATTCATTCTGTCTCTCCTATTTTCTATCGGTCTAAATAATTTTTCAAATGAAAATGTGTTGTCTTATGAGCCTTAAATAATGTACCAATTTCCTCACCGGCAAGAAGCTGATTAATGTGCTCCATGTCATCACCATTGATAATTACCATATCCGCCCCGGCGTCATTTGCAATACCTGCCGCTCCGACTTTTGAACTCATACCGCCGGTTCCCATATCGGTTGACGGTCCTTTTGCCATTCCTAACATTTCATCCGTAATCCGCTCTACATAAGGAATCAGTTTGGCATCCTTATTTTTATTCGGGTCATCCGTATACAATCCGTCAATATCACTTAACAAAACAAGCAAATCCGCACCAATAATTGCTGCCACAATCGCAGACAGGAAATCATTATCACTAAAACTTAAATCAATCTCATCGGTTGCCACGGTATCATTTTCATTTACAATCGGAATTACACCTAATTTTAATAATTCACGGAATGTATTTTGTGCATTGTGTCTGCTGATATCATTGGCAATCGTGATTTTAGTCATCAAAATCTGTGCGGTGTTTTGATTGTATTCTGAAAAAAGTTTTTGATACACCGTCATCAGACGGCACTGTCCAACCGCCGCGCAAGCCTGTTTCACAGAACGTTCCGTTGGTCTTTCCATATTGCCAAGTGCCTTTCTTCCTACTAAAATCGCACCGGAAGAAACGACAACAATTTCTTTGCCCTGATTATGTAAATCGGTAAGAATCCGCACAAATTTCTCCATCTTGACAAGGTCAAGTGCTCCTGTCTCTTTGTGCGTCAATGTGGAAGAACCCACTTTGAATACAATTCTTTTTTTATCCTTTAAATTCTCACGCATGATTTGATTCCTCTTTCTTCTTTTCCTGTATTTTCATTGCAATCCGTAATCCATCCATTGCCGCCGACATAATTCCTCCGGCATATCCGGCACCCTCCCCGCAGGGATAAAGTCCTGCCAGCGAAACACATTCAAAATCCTCATCTCTCTCAATGCGAACCGGTGATGAGGTGCGTGATTCCAAACCAAGCAACAACGTATCCGGATGGTCAAATTCATGAATCTTCTCCGCAAACTGCCCCATTCCGTCAATTATACCATTGATTATAAAATTTGGCAACGCTAAGCGGATATTTGAAAACTGCCATTTTCCCTCAACACACGGCACAACTTTTCCAAGTGCTTTCGTCGACTGATTATTACAAAAATCTTCATAGCGCTGTACCGGAATTTTCCCACCGGCAAGTTTATAAGCAAGCTTTTCATACTTTCTTTGTAATGCAACACCTGCCAGACAGTCGTCTCCTTCAAAATCTTCTTCCGAAACAGAAACAACAATCGCACTGTTTGCAAATCCCGATGCTCTGTCCGCATTACTCATTCCATTCACAACAAGTCCGCCCTCTTCGGAGGATGCGTTTACCACATAACCGCCCGGACACATGCAAAAGGAATAGACCCCTCTCCCATCTGTCGTTTTCCCCGTCAGTTTATATGGCGATGCCGGCAGTTTTTCATCACTAAATCCATACTGTACACGGTCAATATCCTCCTGCCTGTGCTGCACACGAACTCCCATGGCAAATGGTTTCTGCGACATCGTAATATGTTCTTTCTTTAAGAGTTCAAACGTATCTCTGGCACTGTGTCCAATGGCAAGAATCACACGCTCACACAAAATAGTCTCTTCTTTTTCTCCATTCTGCACAAGCACACCACGCACACGTCCATTTTCTTCTAAAATCTTTGTCATTTTCGTGTGAAACAAAAAACGGCAGCCCTTTTGTTCCATTTCAAGCCTCATATTCGTAATCACCGTCTGCAAAACATCCGTACCGATATGCGGCTTTGCGTCATATAAAATCTCTTCCGGCGCACCAAAATTCACAAAACTCTGTAAAACAAATTGTTTTCTTCCGGTTTTATCCTTCACTCCGGTATTTAACTTTCCATCCGAAAATGTACCGGCACCTCCCTCGCCAAATGCCACATTGGAATCCGGTTTTAAGACACCTTCCTGCCAGAATTTCTGAATATCGGCATGACGCTCTTCCATCTTCGCTCCCCGCTCAACAACAATCGGAGAATAACCGCACAGACTCAGATAATAGGCGCTAAAAAGCCCTGCCGGACCTGCCCCCACGACAACAACACGCTCCGGATTTTTAATTTCTTCTATCTGCCGCCACAAGGATGGTTCTTTTTTGGCAATGGTTAATTTTTTATTCTTTCGATTCCTTTTCAAAACTTCCGATTCTCTGCGGCATGAAAATTTCACGGTATATAACACAAAAAGATTCGGCTTTTTTCTGGCATCCAGACTGCGTTTTACAATTGTAAACTGTGTAAAATCCTCCACAGAAATCCCAAGAAGTTTAGCAGCCTTTTTTTGCAGTTTAGAAAAAGAATCCTCCTGCCACGACAATTTACACTGAGATAATTGAAGCATTATTTTTCATTCTCCTTCCTCGACTGCAAAATATGTTTTGCCGCTATCATTGCGGTACTCCATGCAAAATGCAGGTTATAGCCGCCACAGATTCCATCCACATCCAAAAGTTCACCCAGAAGATATAACTGTTTTTCCTTTTTTGATTCCATGGAATCCTGCACCACTTCTTCTACCGGCACACCTCCTGCGGTCACCTGCGCACGCTCCATGCCAAATGTATCACGAATTACAAACCGGAACGATTTTACAAATTCCACCGGATTTTTTGCCCGTTTGCAAAGCGGCACCCATTTTTGTGGCAGCAATCCCTCCACACCATGTTTCTTAATCCAGTTTTTTACCTCTTCCTTAGAAAGGGCAGGAACAAAATCAATCACACCTTCCACCAACCGATTTTCATCCAGTGCTTTTGCTGCTATACGGCACATTTGAAAAACCGGGATGCCGGATACACCGTTTTTCACAATCTGGATTTCTCCGGTTTCAAAAGCCTCCGTTTTCCCATCAATCATCAACGAAAATGTTCCCTGCACCCTCGTTCCCGCCGTCTTATTCCATACGGCACCATCGCACACAAGACCGGTTAATCCGGGATATAACTTAGTAACCGTATGGTGGAAACTTTCTGCCAGCGAATAACCGCTTTCACTTCCCCCACTCTCTTTTCCCGCTTTTCCGCCGGTTGCTAAGACAACATAGGTACTGTTAAAATCTCCTTTTGCTGTATGGACAAAGAACTCTTTTTTCTTTGTAATCTGCTCTACTTCACAGTCTTCATAAATTGTCACTCCATACTGTGTGCAGGCATGATAAAGCCCATTCACAACCGTCGCAGCCTGATTCGTATGCGGATAAACATAGCCATCTTTTTCCCGGTGCAAAATGCCATACTTTTCAAACTCTGCAATTACGCATTTTGCAGACACCTCTGTCAAAAGATGAGAAATAAATTCCGAATTTCCATAATAACAATTCTCATTCATATGTAAATTGGTAAAATTGCATCTGCCATTTCCGGTTGCCGATAGTTTTTTACCAATTCGATGATTCTTTTCTAAAACTGTCACCTGCACACCTTTCCTTGCAAGCATGACAGCACATAATAAGCCAGAAGCTCCCCCTCCTACAACAATCACATCACACTGTGTCTTCATGACATCCTCCGTCTCTTCCTTTTATCTTCTCTATTATACCTTAACTGGAAAAGTTTTCAAGAACGGAATACAGCTCTTTTTCTGTCCGCACGGCGTATCCTCCCTGCAAAATCTTTTTATCCTGCTCCGATAAATTTTCTTCTTTCAAACCGGTTTTTTCAAACGGTTCTTCCTCATCCTTCCGGTAAATCACAACCTCTCCATCCTTCAGACGTAAAATATATCCCTGCTCACTTGATTTGTTATATACCTTGCGAATGACAATTTTTTCTTCGGAAAATGATTCTAATGTAATTTTTACAAGGCCTTCCTTTTCTTCCTCCCATGATTTGTTTTTTATTTCTACTGCCAGTTGTTTTTCCAGTTCTTCTCTTGTGAGACCAGCATACTCCGGCGGCATGTCTCTTTCTTCTTTTACCAGTTCTTCGGATTCTTCTTCCCACTTTTCAATCACTAATTTTGTCCCGCTTGTAACCCGCTGCTCCTGCTTGGTGCTTGTCTGGGCTGCATTTTGCTGCGCCATTTTTTTCTGTTCCTGCTTTTTTGCATACTCAAAACTTCCGTAACACAATAACGACAATACGAAAAATGCTGCAAAAAAACTGCATATCACTATATATTTTCGATTCATGCTGTCCACCATCCATTCTTTCCAATCAATCATTGCTCTTAGGGACAGTATCGTCAAAAACATCTGCCTTTATACAAAAAAGCACAAAACAACTGCGCTAACGCCTTTGCTTTGTGCTTTTAACATTTACTGTTTTATAAAATTAATTCATAACTCGTCCGATTTTTGCCGGATGACGATAATAAGCATTACTAATCTTAATACCATCACGAGGGTTGCTGGCATGAATTACCATACCGCCGCCAATATACATCGCAACGTGGTTAATACGGCTTCCGTTGCTGTAGAAAAACAAATCGCCCGGTTTTGGTGACGAAACTTTTCTTGTGCAGCCAGCCTGTGCTGCTGCGCTATGCGGCAGGGAATGTCCATACTTCGCATACAGACTCATTGTAAAGCCGGAGCAATCTGTTCCGTTTGTGAGACTTGCGCCTCCCCAGACATAACGGTTACCTAAGAACTGTTTTGCATATTCCACAATGGATGCCTGACTTGATGATACACCGCTTGATGAAGATGCTTTCACAGTGCTTACCTTTGTCGCACGTTTCAGCGTATACTGCTCTTTTACAAAATCCTTTGCAACAAACGCATAATCATCATCCACGTAAATACAGATAAAGTCTTTCAACTGTTCCTGCATTGCTTCATAGCCGCCGGCTCTCTTAATCGCATCTTTGGATATTTTCTGTTTTTTCACAATCTTTTTCACATAATCTAAAGTAAGTTCGCCCTCTTTCATGGTGAACTCCTCGCCTTCCGATACAACTGAATAAATTGGAGCAGATGTCGATGGAAGAGCACGTACGCGGAGTGAATCTGTCTGGATTTCTACACACTCACGGCCTACTTTCGTCGCCAGCTTTTCTGCTTTCGCATCCGTTGTCAGATAGGACGCCTTTACATAGCCTTTTACCTTACCGGAAACAATCTTAGCCCATCCTTTTTTGATGTGGTATACATGACATCCGGCATTCTTTGTCATCTTTCCTACTACTTTACCACTTTCCGATGGTTTCTTTCTAACATTCAAATAGGTATCCACTTTATTGGCAACACCAAGTCTTGAATAATTTAAATTCAATTCTACATGTGTATCCTTCTTTGCTTCCTTAGCGGTATCTGTCGTCTGTGCCGGTGTTGCGGTCGGTACAGCTGTCGCATTTGGCTCCGATGCTACTAATACTTCCGATGCCTTTGCATCTACAGTACCATTTGCCACATTACTGCAATACTGCTCTAACAATACGGTAGCGCCCTCTACCTGCTCTTCAGATCCTACCATGGCAGCCTGTACGGAATATACACTGCCGACAATCAAACCACTCGCTAATGCAAGTGCAAAAAGTTTCTTCCCATATTTTTTCATCTCATTACCTTCTTCTTTACAAATTGCAATTGTTACAAAATTGTTACATTTGTTAAGAATTATAGCAACATCTGTGTAATCTGTCAACCTTTCTTTCGCATTATTTCCTCATGTACCTCTTCTAATTCCATACGAATCATAGAAAATAAATCAATCAGACGCGGATTAAACACACCGCAGTCACCCTCAATAATCATCTCAAACGCCTCTTCCGGTTTGTATGCCGGCTTGTAAATTCTTTCACTGATAAGTGCATCATAGGCATCTGCTAACCCCACAATCTGGGCAGCAATCGGAATTTCGTCTCCCTTTAATCCCAGTGGATAGCCATCACCATCATAGCGCTCGTGATGATACATACAAACCTCTGCACAACATTCATACAGTGCATATTCTTCGCTGTCTTTTTCTATAAGTTTCATCAGCCGTTCAAAAATCTGTCTGCCCTTTCTGGTGTGATTTTTCATGATTTCCAATTCATTAAAATCCAGACGTCCTGCCTTGTGTAAAATCCGGTCCGGAACGACAATTTTTCCAACATCATGTAACATTGCCGCAAAACAGATTGCTTCCACATCTTCTTCCGATATTTTATAATCCGGACAGAACCGAATCACTTTTTCAAGCAGAATCCTCGTAAAACGCTGCACTTTTTCGCAATGATACTCTGCATAAAAATCCCTGTTTTCAATAACAGAAATTACATAACTAAATAACTTATCTTTTCCCTGTATCATATCTTCACCCCCTAATGAGCCAATGTATCAATGCGGTTATCATGTTTTACAAATTCCACATTGTTGTATATTTCTTTAATTGCAAATGGATCCTCATTCAAAAACAGTAACGTACCCGGATAAGCCCGACCGGACACCTGAATCCTTGCTTCCCTTTGCTTTGTCATCTGTTCCATCTGAATATCACGCTCTGAGAAAAGTTCCTTACGGCTGCTCTTTAACGTATATACTGCTCGTGTCAGCCGCTGTATCATCATCGAAACTTTTTCATCGTGCACCGGATTCGCCATTAATTTATTCAATCCATTTTCACACGTCTGCAGTTCCGCCTGCGTCTGCTCAATCTTTTTCTGTAATTCCTGATAGGCCGTCATATCTTCTTTGTCAATTCCCACACTGACAACGGTTGCAATTTCTGCTATATTACCAATTCCATTACAGGAAACACCTAATTTGGCGCAGGTTTTGCCGCCGATAATCACGCCTTTTCTTCCTTCCACCAACAGTTTTCCTTTCGCCTTTAACTGACAGTTCAGCAAATATGTTGCCTGCACATCTTTTCCTGCCGTCAGAACTGCCGACTCAAAAAACTGGCCCACAATACTTTTTCCTGCGGTAATCTTTCCAAGTCCTTTTCCCTGGCAGCCTTTTCGGATAATTACATCGCCGCCGGCTTCAATCTGGCTTGCCTCGCAGTGTCCGTCAATTACGATATTTCCTGCCGCCTGCACAGAAAATCCGGACGTCACATTTCCCATAATATTTACATCACCATTAAATCGGATGTTTCCGGTTGCGGCATCGACATTACCGGGAACGGTATATAAATTTCGTATTTCTAACTTGTTTTCACCCTCGTGCCACTCAATAATTCCATCAATATCCGCATAATATTTCTTTTTATCTTCGGATACGCGCACGCCAACCACGCGGAGTGCCGGAAGCTCTTTCCCTCGTTTTGGACTAATCATCTGTCCGGTCACATCATAACCAAAAGTCCCCGCCGTCGCCGGAATGTATTCCGCAACCAAGGTATCTTTTTTTATAAATTCAAACAGTTCCATGTTTTTGTAATCCTCGGTTCCATCGGCA
>CALELW010000242.1 GCA_937902905.1 uncultured Clostridium sp.
AAACGTGCCGGCAAAACGTCCTGCCATAAAAATGTAGGAACGCAGTGCAGGAATCAAAGAAAAAAGCAGTGAAAAAGCCGTCAAAAGGCAGGCTGTTTCAGGAAGAAAGAAAAGCAGCTTCTTCCTTTCTTCCCTTGGGCAAAACAAAAGACAGAGGGCAAAGAGAAATGGAACAATTTTCTTGACAACTCCGGTCCATGCCATCCCACTGTCAACTGCGTATAGACTTGATAAGGCATAGAAAAACAAAAGCAGAAAAGGAACGATAAGATAAGTTTCCATCGGAATTTCTGCTTTGTTTTTTCTGGAAAGAAACAAAAAACAGACACTTAAAAAAATGCCGCCGATGGCATTTATCCATTCGTAATATCCACCGGCGGCAGCAAGTAAAAGTATTAAAAATATACCAATTCCAATTATATTTTTCATGTTAGAAATTAATAGTAACAGTGGATGTCCCCTTTTGCGCCGTAATGGTGATAAAGGAATATTTCTTTGGTGCAGCCAATGTTGCTTTTCCTTTTGCGGTAACTTTTGCAGCAGTATCATATGTTGAGAATGTATATCCTTTCAGAGCAGGTGCTAATTTTGCAAAATCATAAGTAGTCTTTTTCTTCTTTGCCTGAAGGAGGATATAAGCATTTGGATTAAATCCCTTTACTTTCTTTAAGAAATTATAGTGTTCGCCAAAACTAACGTAGTCAAATTTAGTGCCCGGCAACGTCAACGTTTTCAACGGAGTTTTACCAAGGGATAAAGAAGTTAATTTCTTGTTTTTTGCCAATGTCAGTTTCTTAACCTTATTGTTGTCAATCATCAGATTTTTCAGGTTTGGATATTTGGCAGTGTCAAAAGAAGTCAATTTGTTGTTGGACAAATTAATGTCAACAATTTTTTTGCTTTTCTTTGACTTAAATGTTTTAATTTTGTTATTATAAGCAGCTACTTTTTGCATCTTTTTGTTTTTGGAAATATCCACCTTTTTCAATTTGTTGCCGCCAACACCAATATCCTTTAAATTCTTGTTTGAAGAAATATTTAAGGAAGTTAATTTATTGTTGTAGCAGGCAAGAGATGTTAATTTTTTGTTTTTCTTAACATTCAGATTCTTTAAGTTGTTGCCGTCCAAAGTCAATTCCTGAACCGACTTTAATTTTGAAGTGTCAAAGGAAGTAAGTTTTGCGTTGCTGACTTTTAAGTCGATCAGTTTGGAAGCATTTGGAACCTTTACCTTGGTAGCGTTTGAATCGCAGTCCAGATAAAATTTAGTTACTTTGCTATAGCCCTCTAACTTTGTGTAGTCAATGGAGTTCTGCTTGCTCAGAACAGTAGCGTAAACAATTTTTGGAGAAGCACCCTTTAACGCAACCGGATTCTGTCCATAAACGGAAACATTAGTAATTTTGCTGCTGTTAATGTTCACAGCCTTGTTTGAACCGGCATTAATTGTAACAGATGTAACATTAGGAAAATATTTTACTACATTTGAAATGTCAGCCGTTTCTTTTATCAAAGATACCTCGGTCATGCGTGCCGCCTCGGCATCGCTTAATACGCCATTGCGGTCGGAATCTGCTTCCTGCATCAACTGATAAAGGTTAGGATCCATGGTCGTCTGGTCAATCGTTACCTCGGCGGCATGGCTGTCGATACTTTTACCGGCAATGGCGGTCATACCGGCCACCATGGAAAATGCGGTGAGAACGGTTACTGCTTTTTGGAACATAGATTTCATAAAAATTCACTCCTTTTCATTAATTGCTTTTAGTATAATCTTCGTCTGATCATTCAAAAATTATTTTGCAATAATTTTAAATTTTTTCAGACCGGATTTCCTAAGCAGTTTGGTGTACAGTTTCTTTTTTGTTTTAGGAACGTAAAAAATCGGTTTTTTTGCCACCTTTGTAAACGCCTTTTTTCCTATTTTTTGAATCGTTTTTGGCAGCTTAATTTTCTTCAATTTTTTACAGTTCTTAAATGCCGTTTTGTTGATTTTTGTTACCGTATATTTCACTCCCTTAGATTTTATGGAAGCGGGGATGGTAACTTTTTTGATTTTTTTGCTCTTGCTTTTTATACAGGTAACCGTACCTTTTTTGCCTTTTTGCGACGTGATTTTGTAAATCAACCCCTTTGATTGGATTAGAACGCCGGTTGTCTGCTTGCCTGCCGGCGTTTGTGTAGCACTAGGGGCCGGTGTGACTACAGGCGATGGTGTAACTACAGGTGTCGGTGTGGCAATAGGTGTCGGTGTAACTGCCGGTGTTGGCGTAACTGCCGGTGTTGGTGTAACAGGTGGTGTCGGCGTAGCAGGTGGCTGGCTTTGATATGTCAAATGCAGGGTCAGCTCATCCGGCGACCACCAATAAGTTTCACCTACACATCTTAAGTTATAGGAGACATGTACATAGAAGTCACGCGTCTCGTTCTCGTTTACTTTCAGTGCATAATATCTCGGATTATCGTTGGTTGTATCGGCACTGATTGTAAATGGCAGACTATCATTTGGAATGTCAACTTTTTCTCCGGTTGTTTCATCATAAGTGTAGGCGCTAAAATCCGCATTGCCTAACTCCATAGGGGCTTCATAGTAATGGTCAGCCATCAGGTAAAAGGTCCGATTGCGTCCCGGACCATAAGAACCTTTGCATTGTAAGGCATCCTCAGTTCCTAAGAAGTGTTCAAAACTTAGGACATTATCGTCGTAAAAGGAAGCTTCCGGCAGTATGATATAAACCAGGATACGGTAGTTTTCCCCGGTATCAGACAGATAGCTTAATTGGTAGATGCCGGTACGCCTGCCGAAAATTGTGAAGATGGTATCGGTTTTCTTAGTAATTGTGATATCATCCGTTTTATTTCCCTGAAGGTCACAGACTTCCAGTTTGTCAACAGGAACCAGAGTATCGTCGTCTGTACAGATAGCAACGGTTCTTTCGTTATAAACGTACCAATCAAGAAAATCATCATACCACTCTGCATCTTCTGAAATTACCGGATTGTTTGACGAATCGGTATCAAAATCGGTTGTGTAGGAGAGCGGCGAGTATTCTCCGGTGGCAAAAAAATGACCTTCATAAAATCGTGTGAAGCCGTCTGTATTAGTGCCGCGGGCACAAAACTGAAGGGCACAATTTGTGAGATAGGCGGTCTCTGTCAGGTGGATGGTGTACAGATTATCACTGCCTGAAACTTTTTCATAGGTAAAATAATCCGCTAAATTGTTATCCTCGGTATATATCCGAAGCCCGGTATGTGCCGCTGCGGGATAGAGAGTGGTGTTTTCCTGCACTAATTTTTCCGGGGAGTCAATCAGTGCAAAACTCTGTTCTAAACCGGAATCCAAAAGCATATAAACCGTGTTATTCGTAAGGTCATTTTTTGTGACTGGCTCGTCGGAATCAATGAGGCAGGAATCTTCACAGGATGCATTCGTGTAAAAACGGATGTGTTTTTGCTCTGCATGGATTACGACTTCTCCGGCGATGGCCTCCGTATCGTCAATGCCTTGTTTGCGTAGTCTATAAGTTCCCGGTTTGGAAAAGCGAAGACGCATCTCGGAACAATTGCCTCCTAAAAGTTTTGTTTTTGTATAACTATTTTCATCTGCTAAACACGTGTTTCCGTCCTCGTCATCATAGTAGACATCCATGTCATCGGCATAGATATCGACCATTTCCGATGAGGCATTTTCTTTGTATTTTGGATAAAAGCTAATGGATTCATCACATTCCATGCGATATTCTTTTTGATAGGAAACAGGGTAATGTTCGTATATCTCTTCATTATAATAAGCAGCAATAAAAATGCCGGTTCCGGTTCCCTCATTACTTTCTTTAGCGTAAAGTCCGGATGCCGGAAAAAGTGAAATAAACATGACCGCAATCATAAAAAATGTAAGTGTTTTTGTGTGTCTTTTTTTCATAAAAAGCCCCCTTTTTTTCGTGTTATGATTCTTCTCGTAAAATAGTACTGTCCTCGATGATAAAGCCAAGAACGAGACTTGGATTCACCGCTTTTTCAAACTGTGCTGTGTATTTACGGTAGGTTTTCCCCTTTTTCTCATATTGTAAAATACTTGAACCGCTTACCAGCATTTTAGCGTTGGCATCCGGTGTTTCGACGACTTTTTCGCTGCCATCAAGCATTTTCAGACGGATGGTGATGCGTGTGTCGGAAGTGTTTAGCGTGTCAACCGGAATACTCGTAACATCAGTAACCATCGTCATTCCCAAAGGCGTGAGTTTGATTTTTTGAATCGTTACCGGTACACCGAGCAGGGAATAAGTTGTCGTTTTATTTCCCCGAATCGTCAGAGATTTTTCTTTTGTATAGGTAGAAACAAAGGACAAACTCCACATACCTTCCACAAGAACTTCCGGTTTCTTTGCCGGTTTCGGAATCAAATCTTTGAAAAATACCGTTACATTTTTTCCTTCTTTGACCGGTGTGTCCGCAGCCATGCGTATGACATAGGTTGCGACGTTTGGATGTGATTTCGAAACTTCCAATAGCGTACACTCTTTAGCACCGGAAACCATAGAGGACGGATTGTAGTTTTCTCCCTCGCAGAACCCGTAGTAGTCAAAGGTCATATCTTTTGTAAAAGAAATGGATGCCGGTGCCGTAATTTTTACGACTGCATATAAATTCTGCTCATCCATAACGACTTCCTTTAATTCAATCATTAAATCCGGTTTGCCCTTCTGATTTTCCCTTTTTGTCTGAATGCCAAGTTCTTCCCCGGTATTCTCATCCATTCCTAAAAAGCTTAAAATGGAGTTTTTAAAAGAATCAAAAAATCCGTTTTTCGCAGTTCCGGTCGCGGAAAAAGTAAAAACACCGGTCAGGATAAGGCATATAAAGAGAATGGCGAAAAGCACCCGGTGAGTGGTGCGCTTTGGCTTTGACGGCGTGTCTTCCGCTTTGATTTGGGTAAGAATATCATCTACCTTTTTGTGATAAGATTCCGGGATGGGAAAATTTCGTTTCATAAGTCAGTCCCTCCTTTCCAGTTCTTTTTTTAATTCCTGTTTTCCCCTGCTTAGACGCGACTTTACGGTGCCGACAGGAATGCCTAAAACATCCGAGATGTCCCGCAGGGAAAGTCCTTCATAATAGAAAAGAACGACAGCGAGCCGGTATTCTTCCTTCATTTTGCAAAGAACATCCCACATCTCATCGTAGTGGGAATGGGTGGGTGACGCCATTGCGCAGACGGCTTCATCACCGGGCAGATACAGCCTCTTTTTCATGATTTTCAATGCTTCATTTTTGGTGATAACAAGCATCCAGTTCCTAAATTTGTGGGGTGCACGAATTTGTTTCTGGTGCTCGTACGCCTGTAAAATTGCATTGCCGACTGCATCTTCTGCATCGGACTCGTTTTTTAGAATGGAAAGTGCCAATAGGTAGAAATCATCCTGATACCGCTTGACACATTCGCAGAACTTTATCGTATTCATTGTGCATTCTCTCCTCTTTTATCCTCTATATAATATGATAACGCAGAGTGCCATAAGGTTCCCAAAAGTTTTTTGTATTTCCATCACATAAAAATTATTTATAAAAACTTTACCATAAATAATTATTTTTGTCATAAAATATTTAAGCGCTTACTTGACCTATATCCGCTGAATATTGTATCATAAAGCAGAAAATGCAAAGAAGGGATGAAAATGATGCCACAGGAAGAGAAAAAGCACAAAAGACGAGTACATTACAGTGGAAAATATCCGAAGAAGTTTGAGGAAAAATATAAGGAACACCAGCCGGAGAAGTATCAGGACATGATTGAGCATGTCATTTCGAAAGGAAATACGCCGGCAGGGATGCATCTTTCGATTATGGTACAGGAAATTCTGGATTTTCTGCAGATTCAGCCGGGGCAGACGGGGTTCGATGCGACACTTGGTTATGGCGGGCACACGAAAGCAATGCTTGCCTGCTTAGAGGGCAGAGGTCATATCTATGCGACGGATGTGGATCCCGAAGAATCGGCTAAGACGAAGAAACGGCTTTTGGAGCAGGGATACGGCGAAGAAATTCTCACAATAAAACTGCAGAATTTCTGCACAATTGATGAAATTGCTAAAGAGGCAGGTGGATTTGACTTTGTGCTTGCCGATTTGGGTGTCTCTTCCATGCAGATTGATAATCCTGAGCGTGGCTTTTCCTTTAAAGTAGAAGGACCTCTTGATTTGAGGTTAAACCAAAAGGAAGGAATCAGTGCTGCAGAGCGGCTTGACACGATTACCAAAGAGGAACTTGCCGGAATGCTGTATGAAAACTCAGATGAGCCTTACAGTGAGGAGTTAGCAAAAGCCATTACCGATGAAATCCGCAGAGGAAACCGGATGGACACGACAAAAAAACTGCGAGATGTCATCGAAAAGACGTTAATGTTTCTTCCGGAAAAGGAGCGCAAAGATACCGTCAAAAAAACGTGTCAGCGTGTCTTTCAGGCACTGCGCATTGATGTGAATAATGAATTTGAGGTATTGTATGAATTTATGGAAAAATTACCGGAATGTCTGAAATCCGGCGGAAGGGCAGCAATTCTTACCTTCCACTCCGGCGAAGACCGCTTGGTAAAAAAGGCGCTAAAGTCCGGCTACAAAGCTGGTATTTACAGCGATTATGCAAAAGATGTGATACGCCCTTCGGCGAAAGAATGTGCACAAAACGGACGGGCACGTTCTACGAAGATGCGGTGGGTGATTAAGAAGTAAGGAGCGGTAGGAATGAAAAAAATAGCAAAGCAGATGTCAGAGTCTATTGAGTTAGGAATCGTGTTAGCGGCATCCGGTGGATTTATGGATGCGTATTCGTACATCATGCGCGACCATGTATTTGCGAATGCCCAGACGGGAAATATGCTGTTACTTGGTGTGAGCATATCCGAGAGAAACTGGCCGGAGGTTGTGCGGTATTTGTTTCCGGTACTTGCGTTTGCGGCAGGAATTATGCTTGCTGATTTGGTGCGTTTTCGGATGGATGAGAAAAAAAGACTCCACTGGCGCCAGATTTCTGTATTGTTAGAGGCAATTGTCCTTGCCGGTGTCTGCTTTATTCCGGTTTCGCTTAATCTCTTAGCAAACAGTTTAACGTCACTTGCCTGTGGAATTCAGGTAGAGAGTTTTCGTAAGATTCACGGAAACGGAATTGCGACCACGATGTGTATCGGAAATCTTCGCAGTGGTACACAGAATTTGTGCGATTATATGCATACGAAAGAGAAAAAATGTTTGTCAAAAAGCATCCTTTATTACGGCGTGATTTTGTGCTTTATTATCGGTGCTGTACTTGGAAATGTATGCATTTCTTATATGAAGGAAAAGGCAATTTTAGTGTGTGCATTCTTTTTGCTTGCCGCCTTTATTATGATGTTTATTGACAGGGAGAAGGAAGAACATGAAAGTCGTTCGTAGAGGATTTATCAAGTCCATTCCGATTTTGTGTAGTTACTTGTTTGTTGGAATGGCGTATGGAATTACGATGCAGAATGCCGGGTTTGCCTGGTATGACGCTGCGATTGTCAGTATACTTGTGTACACCGGTGCCTTTCAATTTGTCCTGATATCGCTTCTTAGCAGCGGGGCGTCATTAATTACGATTGCAGTTACGGCGTTTTTGATGAACAGCCGGCAAAGTTTTTATGCACTGACTTTTTTGGAAGAATTTCAATCGTTTAAAAAGCACCGTGGATTTTTAATTCGGACGATGACGGATGAGACGTATGCCGTAAACTGCACGATTGAGAAAGAGGAAAAAGACCGTGCCGGTGTCATGTTTTTTGTGGCACTTTTCAGCAAAACTTCATGGGTTCTTGCAGCGGCTCTCGGCGGCTTGCTTGGGGAACTTCTGCCCGCGCAGCTAAATGGAATTGATTTTTGCATGACGGCATTATTTGTGACAATTTTTATTGACCAGTGGGAAAAAACGAACAATCACAAACCAGCACTTACCGGGCTTTTGATGGCGGTTTTGTGTCTGTTAATTGTAGGACCGGATTATTTTCTGCTTCCGGCGTTATTGCTTGCGTCGGCGGTTTTGATGTTTGAGAAGGGAGCGAAAGAAAACCATGAATTTTGAGTATAAACTGGCGGCAGTTCTGATTGCAGCCGTGATAACATTTGCTCTGCGTGCGCTTCCCTTTGTCATCTTTGGCGGTGAGCGCCGGATGCCCGACAAACTCGTAAAACTGGGGCAGATGCTGCCGGCAGCTATTATGGCAATTTTGGTTGTCTACTGTGTGAAAGATATTCTGCCATCACCGGTGAAAGTCGGCGTGCCAAAAGTGATTGCCGTGCTTTTTGTGGCACTTAGTTATAAATGGAAACATAACACGTTTGTGAGTATTGCAGTGGGAACGGCACTTTATATGGTGCTGCAGTATGGAATGGGAGTGATTGGATGAGATTTGATGAATTTATTATGGAGCGGATGGGGTATCCGTGGGGAGAAAATGAACCGGATAAACAGACGAGGCGTCAGGCGTTTTTAGTATTTCGCCAGCGAACCGGCCGTGTGGATTTCGCCTCTCTTCCTACGATGCACCGCTGGTTTGGTTTGGAAAAGTATCATAAGCCGAGCCGTCAGGCAGTTTTTCAAATGGCATTTGCCATGGGGCTTGACAGGGAGGAGACGAAGCAGTATTTGATGGTGGGAATCGGTGAGCCGTCTTTTTATGTCAATGATTATCAGGAAATGATTTATCTTTACGGCATTGACCATAAGAAATCGATGGAGCAGTGCGAGAAAATGATTGCTTTCTATGAGGAAAATTTGGAAGACAATGTGGTGATTTCCCACACACGGAGTACGAGAGAGCTTATGAATGCGTATGAGGGAACGCTTGATTTTTCCACGGAGGAATTTCTGTGGTGGATGGGAGGACGCGTCGACTGGTTCAAAGGGTACAGCCAGACGGCACTTAATTATGTGAAACAATACAGAGACAGTATTCTTTCGTGGGTGAGAGATGAGGAGAAAAAACGCTTAGATGAACTTCTCGATGAAGTGAATTTCCCTGCATGGCAGCAAAAGCACGGAAAACGCAGGGAAACTCCGCGCAAACAAATTGACCGTTTTTTACATAAAAACCGGTATGCGCGCCAGTACACGGTGCCACAGCATATGCAGGAGGTTATCTGGGAACTTGTGAAGTCGGTTTATGCGACAAAACCGTCCAATGCAAAGTTTTTGTCGGAGGTTTTTGGAGACCGCTCACGTTATGCGAAGCGCTATTCGGATTTGTTTCGTGGCCCGATTCAGAAGGAACAGTTAATCCATGCGGCACAGGCGAAAAGACAGCTACGGTACCTGCATGAGGATGCACAGGTTCCTGAGTGGATTCAAACTTTCATCACTGAAAATATTCACACAGAGGAGGCGTGCCCGGATGTAAAGACTGCGCTCGCCTGTATAGAGACATGGAGTGCCGATAAGAAACAGCGGTGCCCACAGATTCAGCGTGAGGACTTGCTGCCGTTAATTTATACGGTTTGTTTGCAGCGTGCACCTGCCGGCGAGGCAAAAGAAATGTTTTTGCGTCTTTCCGAGGCGACACTTACTGCATGTAATATGAGCACGCTGGATGAAAGGTTTGAATTGGATGCTGTTTTGCTCCGTTATATTGAGCAGGATGAAGTGTATTGGTATGGGGATATCTGTGAGGAAATGGGATTTTAAGAAAATATGAATAATCGAAGGGGCAGTTGTTGCAAAATCAGCGGCAGCTGTCTTTTTTATTTCAAATTTATCGAGAGGAAAATATTACCATCTACGTCGATAGAGCCGTTAGTTACGACACAACACCCGATTTTTCACCATAAGGTGATAAAATAGTGGTGGATTTTTATACCTTTTTAGAAATCCTAAATATTTTGAAAAAAAGTTGGTAAGGGGATTTTGTATACTATGGGAATATAGAAAAGGGGTGGAAAAAGCGTTTCGAGGAGAATATCATGTTTTACTTTTACAGTGAGGGGAAAAAGCTTCGATTACCCATCAGGCAGATTATTTATGCGGAAATACTGAACCATGATTTGTATATCACTACCAATGGATGGGGAACTATTCACAGCCGCATGACATTAGCTGCATTTTTGGAAAAGATGCCGGATAACTTTATTCGAATTCATCACAGTTATGTGATTAATACAGACTACCTTATGGGAGTTGGGTATCGAGAATGTACTGTGGCAGGAAATGTGGTACTCCCTGTGGCGAGAGGGATGCAGAAAACGATTGAGAAGTATTTTTGATAGGAAAAGGCTTGGGGAAAAGATAAAGGAGCACAT
The DNA here is from genome assembly GCA_937902905.1 of uncultured Clostridium sp. Classification (GTDB taxonomy): domain Bacteria; phylum Bacillota; class Clostridia; order Lachnospirales; family Lachnospiraceae; genus Eubacterium_F. The sequence goes on from CALELW010000242.1 coordinate 10,305, forward strand.
TTTATCATGACAATGCACAGGAATTTTGTAAATAGGATAATAGATATATGTAAAGAAAATAAAGACAAAACTTTTATAACATATATGAAAACTGACGATGCGGAAGAAAATTGGACTTATGGAGAATATTTAGAAATGGCACAAAGTATCGCATATAAATTTCAACGGAGTTCCATAGGAAAAGGAGAGCGGATACTTGTTATGGCACCGCTGTCTCCATATGTATATATTATGATTACAGCACTTGCAATGTATGGTTCGGTTAGTGTCATAATTAATCCTGCTCTGCCAGAGGAGGAATTAGATTCTATTATAAAGAAATCAGATATCAGAGGCATTGTGTGTGATGAGCAAACTTATCAGAAGTATGCGTTTAAATGGAATCGGAAATATCCAGTTTTTGACGTAACATCGGGAAATTTGTACATTGAGAGGGAATACCAGTTGGAACCATCCGAGGATATTCATAACGATGTGCTTGCTATTTTATATTCATCCGGAACAACAAGTGAACCAAAAGGTGTCATGATAACATATGAGGCACAGATGAAATCAGCGGAGTTACTTCTTCGTGCATTTGGAACAAATGATATTCGGTATTTGTTGATTTTCCCAATGTTTCATGTCTCAGGATTTTCTACATTTTTTGCGTTATTCTTTGGTGGGGCGCAAATTGGATTGCTCGAAAATGCAACCTCAATAAAATTAATGGAAGGATTTCACAAGTATAAGCCAAATACGTTTGGAATGGTACCAAAAGTTTATGAAACATTTTATGACAAGATAGCAAGTCAGTTAAATGAAAAAAATTTCATAACAAAAATAGTTTCCTTTTACAGCTGGTTAAATCGAATATTTAATATTAAGGTAGGTAATCTTTTTTATAGAAAAATAAACAGACAGATGTTTGGCGGACAGATGAAATATTTATGTGTTGGAGGTGGAAAATGCAGTAAAGAAGTAAGTTCTTTTTTTCAAAACATGGGTTACTATTGGATGAATATATATGCTTCAACAGAAATGAATCTGCCAATGCTTACGACAACGGTTTATGACAGATTTCCATCGGATTCTATTGGAAAAATAACATCGTTTCCTGAAATTTCGGTGCGGATTCAAAATCCGGATTCAAATGGAATTGGAGAGATTCAGGTAAAAACGCCATGCCATATGAAAGGATACTTCCGGGATGAAAAGGCAACAGAAGAAGCTTATGAGGATGGATATTTTAAAACAGGAGATTTAGGATATTCTGATTCAAAAGGATATTTATATATTACCGGAAGAAGTAAGGAAAGTATTCATCTTCGAAATGGAGAGAAAGTAACGCCTGAGCAGTTAGAAAATTTGTATGCGGATTGTATCCCGGAAAATGTTATGGTAGCATGTGTAGGTGTCCCGGTAGAGGAAGCCGGCTATGATGAAGTTGTTTTTTTCTTGGAAAAGGATTTGATAAAAGATACAGCCTTGGTAAAGAGTCAGTTCATGAATCGGTCAAAAGAACTTGGCGGTGATTACCGGATTGCAGATGTGCAGTTTATTGATAAGATACCATTGTCATCCATAGGTAAAGTCCAAAGATATAAACTGCGTAATAAACAGGTGATGGACGAGAATAAAAGTCAGGTTGAACATCTTGAGAAAGAACTGGATATGCATAAGCAGCTGGAACAAATACTGCGGTCATTTGGTGTACAGCAAGTGATTCGGGAAGAGTCTGTATTAGAGGATGACTTAGCAATTGATTCTTTGAATTTGTTTGAATTGTGTGTAGAAATTGAGAAACATTTTGGTGTGGATTTAACAAATTGTATTTCCGCTCAATTAACGGTTAAGCAATTGTGTGAGATGATTGAGCATCAGGGTGAAAATGCTCAAAATACCGTGTCGTACGATGTGGAACAATATCCGATGAAACGGCATATAGGAGACCGTTTTACTTTATCGGTTTTTCGTTGTTTTACTAAGTTGATTTACAAATTTGAAGTGAGCGGAGTGGAATATATACCGGAAAAAGGACCTTATATTATTTGCTCGAATCATACGAGTTATTTGGACCCGGTATGGATTTTGTCTGCTCTTGGAAAGACATTAGGAAAAAAAGATTTTGTGACATTGGCGGCGGCAGAGCGGAGATTGGATTCTAAGTGTTTTTTTCGGTTGTTAAGGTGCATTCCTGTTGAAAGAGAACGGGGAACACACCCAGAGATTGACTGCGTGAAAGAACATTTATTAAATGGTTCAAATGCAATTATATTTCCCGAAGGTGCCCGCTCCCGTGATGGCGGTCTGCTCCCATTAAAAAAAGGTGTTATAAAAATTGCAAAGGATACGGGTATTTCTATATTGCCAATATACATAGAGGGCGGATTTGAAATATATCCAAGGCATGAAAATGCTCCTAAATTGTTTAATTGGAAGCAGCATAAAAGATATCCATTAAATATTACGGTACAAGAGCCGTTGAATCCATTAAATTATGACGAACAGGAAATGTTTAAGCAGTTAGAGAAAAAGTTGAAAGGAGAAGACCTATGAATATTGGATTAGACGTGGATGGTGTTTTAGTGGATGTTCGCACGTTTCAGTTAAGAGAAGGAAAAAGATATTTTCAGAAAAAGTATGGAATATCCATTAAAAATCCGGATATGTTTGAGGTGCAGGATGTATTTGAATGTACGAAAAAACAGAGAGAGTCATTCTGGATTAAGTATATTTGGAAGTATTGCCTGAAAGAACCGATGACAGAAGATGCTGCGGAAGTTGTTAATTCACTAAGAGAAGAAGGACACCGGATTGTAATTATAACGAGCAGAGTCCACACAACAGAAACCGGAATTACCGGCAAATTATTCCGCTGGATGTTAAGGCATTGGTTAAGGAAAAACCATATGACTTACGATGACATTATTTTCTGCGAGGAAAAAGGCAGCGGAGTGGATAAATTGCGCGTCTGCAAGGAAAACAACATTGATGTTATGGTAGATGACAGCCCGGAAAACCTTTATGAGGTTCGTAAAAACAATCAGGTGATTTGTTATACGGCTGCGTGGAATCTGGAGTGTCATGATTTGGATACGTGCAGGGTAAATAGTTTTAAGGAATTGCACGCAATGATTCATAGAAAATTAGAGGAGAAAAGAATGGTTTTTAATTATGAGGGAACAGACAATTATGAAAAAGTTTGTGCACAAATTGAGCAATGGATAACAACTCCGAAATTTGTTTCACTACTTCATGCATATGGGTATGAGGAGACTACAAATCAATCGCTACAAAGTCGAGTTGAAAGTCTAATTAAATTTTCGGACAAATGGGATTTTAGAGCTATGCAGGGAAGTGCACGATGGGAAATTGCTGAACAAGAAATGGGAAATGATATGAAAAAGCTCATATTCGAAACAGCAACAACACAAGGATTAAAGGGATGTGTTGCACCTGCTAAGAGAGAGTATGATTATATTTTTGTGTTGGGGGGAGCACGTATGTCTTGTATGTTTCGGATGAAGTATGCAAAAGAAATATGTGATACATATAACTTGAGTGTAAAAAATATTGTTGGTCTTGCCGGTATGAGGCCGATTATGGATTCAGAAAGAAATGCTACAGATACGTATGCACCTCATGCAAAAACAGAGTTTGATTTAATGCGTGCTGCTATGAATCAGGTATATGGATCTGTGGAACTGCAACTAAAAAAAGAGGATGTTACGAGTAATCTGAATGAATCATGGGCAATTGAGGAATATAGATTTAAGGACAGAGAAATTGCTTTATTAGCGGCTCCGTCCAAAGAACCAGAGAAACGCCGTGCTAATACAGCAGATACATTTTCCTTTTTTATGGAAGAAAAACAAGTGAAAAAAGGAAAGACCATCTTGCTTATAACGAGTCAGATTTATGTGCCATATCAGCAATTAGAGGCTGTACGTATTTTAGGAATGCCTTATAGTCATAGTATTGAAACGGTGGGCTTTACAAATGAATGGTCGCTGGGATTGCAAGGACTGCAAAAACCAGAAAATTATTTGCAGGAAATGCGTTCTGTATTACAGTCTGCGGGAAGAATATTATCAATAAACCAATAAAAAGTGAGGGAGGGTAAAATATGTCAGAAGTATATCACACATTACAAAAGGAACATGAGTTCAAGGAACAAAATACATGGGAAAGAACCAATCTTGATGAAGTATATGAAAATTATAGGGAAAACGAAAACCATCTGTTTTGGGTACATGGTTTTGGTGGAACGGGAAAATCTTATATGGTGAAACGCTGGATGGAAGAAAAAAGCAAAGAAAACAGGACTGCTTTTTTTGCTTATTTGGATTTGTCGGATTGTGGAGATGAATCCGATGTTTATTATCGGATTGCCTGTGAACTGAAAAAATATTATAAGACGCATAGTTTTGATGATAAAAAAAATTCGGTGGATACTGTTATAAAAATGTATGAGTGGGTGAAAGGTATTTATCATGAGGACTTTAGTTACGCAAAAAGTATAGAGAATGTAACCGATAAAGTAGTGGCTCTTGTAAATAACGAGATAAAAAATGCAAATAACGAGATAGAGGTAAAAAGTAAATTTGATAAAATCGTGAGTGAGATTCTGCTAAAATTGGCAGATATGATTCCTTTCGTAAAAAATTTGAAGTGGATTATTGAAACATTGATTGATGTAAAAGATATCAGCAATGGAATTAAGTTAAAAAAAAGTCTTTTGAATGTTATATCAAAATTAGAGAGTAGCGTTCTGCGAGAACAATATTTATTGGATAATTTAAAAAGTGCTATGCCACAAAATGCAAAAAGAGTGATAATTTTAGATAATTTTCAGTTAAATATAGGAAATGAACTAGGAAGAAATCATCAGTGGCTTAGTCAGGCAGGAAAACTTTTCGAGGGAGTGACTGCTTTTTGGATTATTACAAGCCGTAGATATGAGAATGGCTTGTTTCAAAATATATTTGAGGAACATATAGGGTCCTATGAAGTGCATGGATTTAGCCAGAAAATGGCAGAAGATTATTTAAATGCAAACTGTTTTGATGAAAATAACCAGCAGCCACAAGAAGAATTAATTAGAGCCATGTTGGAGGCTTGCTATTATGGAGATGAGGATAATAATGAAAGAGTTTATTTGCCGTATTTACTGCGTTTAATCGTATTGTATTATTGGAGTATAAAAGAAGATGCCGCAAAGCAGATTAAGCCAGAATTATTTGTTAAGTTAGAGGGACAAGACAGTTTTGTTGGATATTATTTTTATAAAGATTTATCTGACTTAATGATTAATGCATTCCAGATTTTGTCGTGTTTATCTGTTTGGGATGATGTTTGGATTGATAAAGTGCGTGAGAAATTTGACAATCATCTTTTAAATGCAAAATATTTACTTAGAAAAAAGGCTTCTATTGAGGACTTGTCTGGGGGAAGTTTTAAGCTTCATGAAGCGTTAAAGGAGGCACTGTATTGTAACCGGCAAAATTATATAAAGCAGGATGTGTTGGAGTTTTTATATCAGTCCTTTATCGAGATATACGATAAAACTTGGAATTCGCAAACAAATTTAATATGGTCTGATTTAAATAGAATTCAAACTTATATAGAAATTGTGTTTGAATATATAGAATTGCAGGAGAAATCGGAGAGGGAAAAAAGAGTATGGGAAATAAAGAATGCTATAGCAAACATTTATGCTGCAAATAAAGAGCGGGGAACGGTAAGTCAGAGATTTATTTATATATACAGTATGTATATTGATGAATTAAATAAGCAGCTAGAACTTTCCTTCAATAATATATGTCAAAGAACTTTTGATGATGATGATGTTGATAAGCCATTACATAAAGATGAGGTGTGTGGAGATAAGAGTAAAATTATACTATATTATATTAGTTGTTGTTTTCAATTGGCTGACTTATATACCAAATTAGATGGGTATGAGAATGCAAAAGTAATTGAAAAATTATGTCTAGAGTTTTGGGAAGAACAAAAGGAGTTAGCAGAAGGGGAAGAAGAAGAATGGTATTATCAATGCTGGCAGCAAAAAATAAAAGCATTAAATGCGATAGCGTATGATTCCTCGGCTATGCATGAATATAATGAGGCTTTTACAAAGGGAACTCTAGGTTTGTATGAATTATACAAGTTAGGTTCCGAATTATGCAACACAATTGAGAACGATGAGTGGAAATCACAAATACAAATATTATTTCGTGACCAAATTTTAGAAAATGTGGATTGCGAATCGGAGTTCTTGGAAAAGAAAAAAGGTGTTTTAAGCAATCTGATTAATGCTTATAAAAATCTTCAGAGGTTACATGAAGGAAATAAGACAAATAGTTACATAACCATTTTGTATGAGCTTATTTTTCAAATACTAAATAATTTACGGGGTAATTATCCTTGGTATTGCCTGCATGCAAGCGAGTTTCAACTGCCAGATGAAATTGGTGGGAAGAATATTCATTATTGGCAAGAGGTTGCCAAAAAACCATGTTCTTTTGGTATCTATACTTACTGGATGAGACAGGCGATTTGTGAGGTGATAAAAGATAAAAAATCGAATGAGGTGAATAATGCTAACAAAAGGATGTTAACCAGTTATCATAATGCTTGTGTTTATCTTTTTAAGAGTGACAAAGTTGAAACGGCTTGTTTCTTGGAAAGAGAGGTACTATCGGAGATGAAGCGTTTGGTTGGAGAAGACAAATTAAATAAAAATGCAGAAATGTTTCTTGCTAAACAGGAAAAAGGCGAAATTGATGAATTTCCAGAGTGGCTTTGGAAACAACAGAACCTGAATAATGAGTCAGGAAAGAAGTTTTTTGCCCAGTATTCGCAAATTATTGAGGCAATGCAATATTTAGGCGATTACTATTTGGCTTTAAAATTATATTCATATGCATATAAATATTTAAGGCAAGCAATGTTGTATCGGTTAGTGGTTTTGGGTAAAACGGATACAAAAACATTAGATACAACCATACGCTTGTTGATTGCCAGTTATGGAACTGAAAATTTGAAGGGGGAGGTGGCAACCTACATAGAAAATCTTTTGACGGAACAGGAAGTACAAGGTGAAGGATTTGTATATGTTCCAAAGGAAGCAGGTAAAAAAATGGAATTGCTAAAGAAACTAAAAGATAAAGCAGATAATAATGGGAAAGTTGAAGATATGTTAAAGATATTAAAGGAAAACGAGAAAAAACCTTACCAAAACATTTGAAGGAGGATTTCAAAATGAGAAAACAAAAAACACTGGTTCTTTTACTTATTTTTGCAATGGCGTTATCTCTGTTTCCACAGAGTGCCTTTGCCGCAAAGAAAAAAGTAAAGTTGAACAAGAAAACAGTAACAGTAAACGTTGGAAAGACAGTAAAAATCAAACTGCAAAACAACAAAAAGAAGGTGAAGTGGACGGTCACTTCCGGCAAGAAAAATGTGACACTTAGTAAAAAGAAAAAAACAGAAGTCACAATTAAGGGGAAGAAAGCCGGCAAAGCCAAAGTGCAGGCAAAAGTGGGTAAGAAAAAGTATGTCTGCAAGGTGACGGTAAAGAATAAAACCAATAAGAGCAGTGTTGCGACCACAAAACCAACAAGAAAACCAGTTCAAACACCGGCACCAACAAGTAAAACTTCTTCACAGCCGACCCAAAAACCAGAGGCAAAAGCAGTAGAATTATTGACACAATATGATGATGCTATTGTTGCTAAGACAAGTACGGCATTATCAGAGCGTAATTTGAGTTTTTACACGCTTGGACAGTTTGGCAAGATAAGTGTTAAATTATCGGACGGTACAAATAAGGAACTACATAATAATAACAATATACAGGAGTCTTCGTATAGTCGTTTTTCGATTACAGGAGTGGACACAACGGCAGCAGGTGATTATAATGCGACTTTATCTTACACAGAAGGAGCATGGAGTAATACGAATACAGTTTCAAAACAAATAAAGATTTCCGTTGCTGAGGAAAAAACAAATGAGCAGTATTCATATATTTCAAATGGGAAAATTGCGCAAGTAAATGCTATTTACAGTACAGAAAAAAGTGTTCATATACCAGACACAATTGATGGCGCGCAGGTTATAAATGATTATTGTGGTATTTACGATAACCCTGCCAATAAACAGATTCGTAATAATCAAATAGTAGCAATTACGTTGTCAAAGTATTTGAGATATATTCCACAAGAAACAAATTCATTATATAGTATTGATTATGGTTTAGATGATTCCAATAGTTGGTCATCACTAAAAGAAATTAGTATTAGTGATGAAAATGAAAACTTTTCTTCTGAAAATGGAGTTTGGTTTGATAAGGATAAGACGGTGCTGGTAAAATATCCATGTGCCAAAGCGGATACCGTGTATCGGATTCCGAACACAGTAAAGGAAGTTCGAGGTGGAGCCCTTAGAGATGTTATACATGGATTTCAAAAAATATATATACCGGCATCGGTGGAAAGTTTTCCTTGTTTCAGCGATTCATATGGTACGTCAAATTTAAGTGAAATAGAGGTTGATGGGCAGAATAAGAATTATAAATCACAGGATGGTGTCTTGTATTCGAAAGATATGAAACAATTACTTCTATATCCTTTTGCCAAACAAGATGTTTCCTATTCTGTGCCAGAGGGTGTTGATTATATTAAAGACATTATAGATGTACAACACTTAAAAAATATTGTATTACCTAAATCGATTTTTCAAATTTATGGTCATATCATTGTTGAAAATGTGTACATAGATCAAACATATGATTGGTATCAAAGCCAGCAAAATGCTTATCATTGGGTATTGGAAAGAATTATATGGAATAATA
>CALELW010000243.1 GCA_937902905.1 uncultured Clostridium sp.
TTAAAAGGCTGGACTTTCCCACGCCGGACGGTCCTGCCAAAACCGTTGTTTTCCCTTCCAGACATTGTTTTACTTTATCAATTCCCATATTTTCGGTATTGCTGATTGTCAATACCTGATTTGCGCATTTTTCATAAATTGACAAAAAATGCTTTTCTTCCTCCTCAGACACCATATCCTGTTTACTGAAACAGATAATAGTCTCTACATTCTGCCATTCCATCATAAGTAAAAATCGGTCTAGCAGATTAAGATTTGGCATCGGATTTGCCATCGCAAAAACGATAAGTGCCTGGTCAACATTTGCCACTGCCGGACGAATCAACTCATTTTTTCTCGGTAAAATCTCCTCCAGATTTCCAAGAAGTTTCTCTTCATCCAGCACACAAATCGTAACATTATCTCCAACTAAAGGTTTAATTCCCTCTTTGCGGAAACTTCCCTTTGCCTTACATTCATACAGTTTGTCATCTTCACACCAGACATAATAAAATCCGGCAATTCCTTTTACAATTTTTCCCCTCATTAATCCGCAACTTTCTTAAAGGTTACGTTGTAGGAATCCACACGCTTGGAATCCTTGTATACAATCAGTTCGCCCTGAGAGCCACTAAAGCCGGTGACTTCATCGCCGGAAAGCGACAATGGGAAATCCATATGCGTCAAACTGCGGTTCAAAATAGTCTTTGTCTGACCATCCTGATTCAAAACGATTTTAATCGTTGCTGCCGGGTCAGTCTCGTAATCAAACGGACTGTCAATGCGGATTGTTCCCGACATCTTATAGGTATAGGTTTTTTCCGGTCCAAGGCTGATTGTAACATTCACCGAGGTTCCCTTTTTCACCTTTTTACCACTTGCTTTACTCTGTACACAAATCTTATTCTTATCAAAATTGTCTGAATAAATACTTGTTGTCGTACCTAATTTCAAACCAACTTTTTCAAGCGCTGTCTTTGCCTGACTCTTTGTCTTACCTAACAAATCCGGAACACTTACTGTCTGTGCGCCTTTGCTTACATAATAGGTAATCGTAGAACCGGCTGCCGCATTCTCTCCCTGTTTCGGACTTGTATATACAACTTTTCCTTCTTCAGTCTTATCACTGTATACATCCGCACCACGTTTTGGCACAAAACCGGCTGCTTTAATTGCCGACTCTGCCTCGTCCGGTGTCATGCCCCAGACACTAGGTAACTGAGACTCGCGCAGATAAACAGTAATGGTATCACCCTCTGATACTTCCGAACCAATGGCAGGCGTTGTGCTAATGACCTGTCCCGGCTCAACTTCTGTCGACTCTGCTGTTTCAAATTTATAATCCAGTCCTGCACTGTCTAACATGCTCTGTGCCTGTTCCTGTGTCAGACCTTTAATCTGTGGAACCTGTGTTTTCGTGCTCTCCGGTGTGCTGACCGGCTCTTTACTTGCCTGTGTCGTCTGTGAAGTCGGCTCCGGTGTTGCTTCATTGGAAGATGAACTGCCTCCCCAGAAACCTACAAATCGACCTAACAGATAAATAATAATCACACCAATAATAATGGCAACCGTTATACTTCCGATAATCAATGCTTTCTCTAATTTCGGGTCAACTTCACCATTTGATTCTTCGTCTGCCTCTTCTTCCGTCTTTTCATCTAATGTCGGTTTCGTAGAAGCTGCCTTTAACGAATTCACGTCATTACTCGGAATGAAAATGGTATCTGCATTTTCATACAAATTACGAATCACGCCGTACTCACCGGTCGGATCCTGTAAAAACATCTTCAAATCCGCAATCAAATCCATCACTGTCGGATAGCGGAGTTCTGTTTTCTTCTGCATACATTTTGCGACAATATTACTAAGTCCGTGTGGAATTGTCGCATCAATGGCATCTAACGGAGTCGCATCTTCCTGAATATGTGCTAAGGCAATTGCCACTGCGCTCTCGCCGGTAAACGGAAGAGAACCGCTTAACATTTCATACATTGATACACCCAGTGAGTAGATGTCACTCTTCTCATCACTGAATCCTCCTCTTGCCTGTTCCGGAGAAATGTAATGTACAGAACCCATGGCATTTGCTGTAATTGTATTCGAACTTGCTGCCTTGGCGATTCCAAAGTCACTTACCTTTGCCGTACCATCTTTCGAAATCAAAATATTCTGAGGTTTAATATCACGGTGAATAATATGATTGGCATGCGCAGCCTCCAAACCATTTGCAATCTGCAGGCCGATTCCAACTGCCTCTCTCACCGAGAGTTTACCCTTCTGCTCAATGTATTTTTTCAAAGTGATGCCATCTACAAATTCCATCACAATATAGTGCATATCCTGTTCCTGTCCGACATCATAGACTCCTACGATATTCGGATGGGACAAACACGCAATCGCCTGCGCTTCCTGACGGAATTTTGTAACAAATTTTGCATCCTCACTATACTCATTTTTTAATATTTTAACCGCCACATAGCGATTTAACCGATGGTCTTTGGCACGATATACATCTGCCATACCGCCAGTTCCGATTTTTTCGATTATTTCATATCTTCCACTAATTACTGCACCAATATTAATCATTCTTTCACTCCTTTACAGTCGAACTAAAATCACGCTGATGTTATCTTTGCCACCGGCTTCGTTCGCCTGTTGAACCAATTTTTCCCCTGCCAATTTCATATCTTCTTTATTTTCTTTTACAATCTTCTCTATCTGGCTGTCTTCAACCATATTTGTCAATCCATCCGAGCACAGCAATAGTACATCCCCCGGCTCTACTTTCACTTCAAAACAATCCGGTCTGACGGTATCATCCGTCCCCAGTGCTCTCGTAATAATATTCTTATTCGGATGGGTCCGCATCTCTTCTTTTTGAATTTCACCTGACTGAACCATCTCCTCTACAAGCGAATGGTCCACGGTAATCTGCTCCAAATGTTCATGCAGACGATAAAAACGTGAATCCCCAATATTAGCAATATAGGCAACATCATCTTCTACCATGGCACCAACCACCGTAGTTCCCATGCCGGCAAGGTCGAAATCTTCTTTCGCACACTGATAAACCTTCTGATTCGCCGCTTCAATCGCCTGTTCAAAAGCACTAACCGGAGTCCTTGCCGTCGAACTCTGTATCTGCTTAACCATCTCCGCAATGCATAATCTGGAAGCTAAATCTCCTGCCTTATGTCCCCCCATACCATCTGCAACAAGAAACAGATTCGGAAATCTGCCAATGGGATTCTCTTCACAGAAAACACTATCCTGGTTGCTGTTTCTAAGAAGTCCCATATCTGTCATAGAAAATGTATCCACTGTCTGACCTCCTCTAGTTTCTACCATTCTTCGTCAGAAATTTCTTTCGTAACTGACCACAGGCAGCATCAATGTCGCTCCCCATCTCTCTTCTTATTGTAACAGTTTTTCTATATTTTTCAAGAATTGTTTTGAACTTCTCAATATCCTCCTTCGTTGAGCGGTAACAATTTCTCTCTTTCACTTCATTTAACGGAATCAGATTAATGTGGCAGTTTAACCCGGAAAGCCTGCCTGCCAGTTCCTTTGCATGCTCTTCTTTATCGTTCACACCGCGAATCATACTGTACTCAAACGTAATACGGCGCCCGGTTTTCTCAAAATAATATTGGCATGCCTGTATAATTTCATCGATGGTGTAACGATTAGCAACCGGCATCGTCTGACGCCTGATTTCATCGTTTGGCGCGTGCAGACTGATTGCTAACGTAATCTGTAGTTTTTCGTCTGCAAGTTTTTTGATTTTATCCACTAAGCCACACGTTGATACGGTAATATTACGCTGGCTGATTCCAATTCCTTTCTCACAGGAAACAAGTTTTATAAAACGGAGAAGTTCATCATAATTATCAAGCGGCTCGCCCATTCCCATCACAATGATATTCGATACCCTCTCTTTTGTATCTTTCTGAATTTGATAAATCTGTGAGAGCATTTCCCCGGCAGTCAGATTTCTCGTGAGTCCGGTAAGTGTGGACGCACAGAAGGTACATCCCATCCGGCACCCCACCTGCGACGAAATGCAAACGCTATTGCCATGATGATACTTCATCCACACACTTTCGATTACATGGTCATCTTTCAGTGCAAATAAATACTTTGCCGTATCTTTCTTTTTCGACACCTGCTTTTCCACCTGTCTCACACCGGATATGCAGTAATTCTCTTTTAATTTTTCCCGAAAAGCAGCACTCAGATTCGTCATTTCATCGAAATCATCTGCCTGTTTTTCATGCACCCACTGAAACAATTGTTTTCCACGGAATGCTTTTTCTCCAAGAGAAATGGCAAGTGCTTCCATTTCCTCTAAATTCATGCTCCGAATATCCATCTTTTTCCTCTCTGTTATCTATCCACTTTCCGCAGTCTCGCCACGAAAAATCCATCACTTTGCTGAAGTCCCGGTATCATCGTAAGCATCCCTTCTGCCGTCATGCGGTTACATAGTAACGGTGGCAAAAAGGAATTTAACGACTCAAGTTTTAATCCTAAGTGTTCCACAAAAAATCGGACATTTTCTTCGTTTTCTGCCTGATTCACTGTACATGTACTGTAAATTAAGACGCCTCCCGGTTTTACCATTTTTTCAGCGCTTTCCACAATCTTTCGCTGAATTGGGACAAGCTCTTTTGCATGTTTTAGGGCATGGTATTTGATTTCCGGTTTGCGTCCGATAATTCCGATTCCGGAACACGGCACATCGCAGAGAACAACATCTGCCTGCGAAAAAAAGGCTTCATCACTCTTTGTCGCATCCCACACTTTGCAGGAAGCATTTTTGACCTTTAAGCGTCTAAAATTTTCCTCAATTTTTTTGACCTTTGACGCCGTTTTATCTCTGGCACTTAAAGAGCCCTCACCCTTTAAGCACAAAAGCGCATGCATTGCTTTCCCGCCGGGTGCACTGCACACATCCACAACTTTATCCCCCGGCCGGATTCCGGCACACAAAACCGGGAGCATCGAACTTTCGTCTTGAACAAAAAATACCCCTTCTTCGTAACCCGGTATTTTTTTTATATCTTCCACACCGGAAATAATCACCGTATCATCCATATAATGGGCTTTTTTAACGGCAACACCAGCTTTCCTTAATTCCTCACAAAACATTTTTTTCGTCCATTTAGACGTATCAATATGTAACGTAATGTCCTTTGTGTTCTCCAAAAAAGCCGCACCAATTTTTTTTGTTGTTTTTTTGCCGTACTGTTCACATAAATGGTCATATAAATCCCGTGGCAGAGATAAACTTTCCCACGGTTTCAAAGAGATTGAATCCCCGCTTCTCAGTATTGTCCTAAGCACACCATTTACAAAAGCAGCATGTTTTTGCCCCTCTTTCTTTTTCAGAAGTTCCACTGCCTCATGACAGCTCACTGCCTCCGGCACTTTCTCCATATAGCGGATTTCATAGAGTGCCATGCGAAGAACCGTGCGAACCGGTGCTGTCATTTTTGAGACCTGAATCTTTGCAAATTGATTCAGAATTGCATCTATTTCAACACAACGCTCAATCGTTCCGTAAGAAAGACGTTTCAAAAATCGCTTGTCTCTCGTCAAAAAATCATTCTGTGCCACAATCCGGTGGAAAACAGAGTCGCTGTGTTCTCCCTTTTCCATCGTTTGATAAACAATTTCATATGCCTGTAATCTCATCAGTCACGATTGTTCCTTCCAAATAATAAAATCAGTCTTAACAACTGTAAAATTGCAGCAGCCGCAGAAGCCACATAGGTCAGTGCCGCCGCACGCAAAACCTTTTTTGCGCCACCGGTTTCCATTGTTCCAAGAATTCCTGTGTCCTGTAAAATCGCAAGTGCCCGTCTCGATGCATTAAACTCAACCGGAAGGGTCACAACCTGAAACAATACCGCTGCACTAAAAAATACAATTCCTGCCGTAATTAACACCGGCATGCTAAACAAAATGCCGGCAAGAATGAAAAACCACGAAACGCCGGATCCAAAATTTGCAACCGGAACTAATATGGTACGAATGGATAATGGAACATATGAATTCGCATGCTGTATCACATGACCACACTCATGTGCAGCCACCGCAATTGCCGCTACCGAATTGCTTCCATACACAGAATCCGAAAGTCCAATCTGCTTCGTTCTCGGGTTATAATGGTCGGTCAGATTTCCGCTAATATGGCATACTGTCACATCATTAATTCCCGCATAGGATAAAATACGCTGTGCCACCTGTGCCCCCGTAAGACCGGATGCACTTCTTACCACACTGTACCTTGCAAAATTCCTCCGAACCATCGAAGAAGCAAGCAGTGATAAAACAACACCAATTAAAATCAATACATATGTTGGGTCCCAGAACATATAAAAGGGACTTCCATATCCGTAACCTAGCATAAACAATCACCCTTTTCTATTTTTACACCGCGTAAGAAACTTCCGGCATCCATTCGTTTCTTTCCTTCTAACTGCACTTCTAAAAGTTCCAGACAGCCGTCACCGGTCTGAACGATAAAACTATTTTTTAATACATCAACAACCATGCCCGGCTTATGGCCCGTATTCCATGGGAGCACATTCGCACGCCAGAGTTTTAATGTTTTCCCCCGGAATGTGGTATACGCGCTTGGCCATGAATTCATTCCACGAATATATCGTTCCACTTTCGCAGCATCCCAATTCATGTCAATTTTACCCATATCTTTTTTGAGCATTTTCGCATAGCAGCTTAAACTGTCATCCTGCTTTTGCGGTACAATCTCACCTTTTTCCACTTTCTCCAAAGTTTCTAATAAAAGATATTTCCCCATTCTCGAAAGTCTGTCATGAATCGTTTCCGCTGTATCCTCTTTTTCAATTACCGTTTCTGCTTTTAACAGCATATCGCCGGTATCAAGTCCTTCTGCCATCTGCATCGTCGTTACACCGGTTTTTTCATCTCCTTCAAGGATTGCCCACTGCATCGGTGCCGCACCGCGCCAGCGCGGAAGTAACGACGCATGAACATTAATACATCCGTACTTTGGATAATCTAAAATCTCTTTGGATAAAATCTGTCCAAATGCAACAACTACAATAACATCACATAGAATCTTCCGAAGTTGTTCCACAAATTCCACATCTTTTACACGCACAGGTGTATAAACCGGAATATTATTTTCCACTGCCACTTCTTTCACCGGAGTAAAAACCAGTTTCCCGCTGCGTCCTCTCGCCTTATCCGGCTGCGTCACGACCGCTGTGACTGTATGCTCCTTTGAGGCAAGCAGACCTTTTAATACAGGAACGGAAAAATCCGGTGTACCCATAAAAATTACATTCATGTGCTGCCTCCTATTCTCCAAATTCTTTTTCAAATTCCTCGATGGTATACAGTCTTCCCTCCACTTTATTTACATACAAACCGCCATCCAAATGCTCGATTTCATGTACCAAAGCACGGGCAAGCAGTTCTTCTCCCTCAATCTCAAAAGGCTCCATCTCTTCATTATATGCCTTTACGACAACATGATTCGGTCTTGTTACAATGCCAACTTTATCCGGCACACTTAAACACCCTTCACTGCCTCTCTGCTCACCATCGGTCGAAATAATTTCCGGATTAATCAAAACAATCGGATTACTTCTGTCTTCCGTAATATCAATTACGGCAATCCGCTTCAAAATACCGACCTGAGGCGCCGCTAAGCCAACACCATCTGCGTCATACATCGTATCAAACATATCCGCAATTAACTCTTTATTTTTTTCTGTCATCTCTTTTACTACTTTACATTTTTTGGTGAGAATATCATCACCAATCATACGAATGTTACGAATTGCCATTTTTCCTACCTGCCTTTTCTTTTCTTAAATTTAGTAACCATTTACCGGGTCTCTGTCATACTGCACACTACATGTTTTTTGATTTGCGACACGGCGGTTTGCTTCTTCTGCAATTTCTCTGACACAAGCCATTGCTTCTTCATCCATGCTCTTTACATACAGAACATACCGGTACCTGTCTTTGGCACGGCTTAACCCGGCTTTTGACGGACCAATGAGCGTGACTGCATCACCGCACACAGAATGTATATTTTCTGCCAGTTTTTCACTCAATGTTTTTGCTTCGCTCTCTTCTTCCGATAGAATGAGAATCGCCGCCATCCGCGAATACGGCGGATACTTCATAAGCCGCCTGAACACCAGTTCATTTTCGTAAAAATATTCGGCATCCTGCCCGGCAACTGCCTGAATTGAGTATTCCTCCGGATTATAAGTCTGAATCACAACTTCCCCGGCCTTTTCCGCTCTTCCGGCACGGCCGCTTGCCTGCATCAACAACTCAAATGTGCGCTCACTGCTTCGGTAATCGCCCGCATATAGACTCATGTCAGCCGCTAATGCAGCCACGAGCGTAACATTTGGGAAATCATGCCCCTTTACAATCATCTGGGTGCCAATTAAAATATCTGCCTCACCATTACGAAATGGTGTCAGAACACTTTCATGTCCGTGTTTCCCCGTTGTTGTATCTCCATCCATCCGAAGAACTCTTGCCGTGGGAAAACGCTTATTCAGCATCTCCTCAACCTTCTGCGTGCCAAGTCCAAATGCCGCAATATACGGCGAACCGCACGATGGGCATGTCTTTGGCATAGCGATTGCATGTCCACAGTAATGACAGACTAATGTATCCACATCACCGACATAATTTTTGTGTGCCGTCATAGAAACTTCACAATGACTACATTTTAACACAAAACCACAACTGCGACAAGAAACAAAGCCTGCATATCCGCGCCGGTTTAAAAATAGTATGGTCTGCTCCCCTCGTTTTAACCGTTCCTCAATTTTCTCCTGCAATACACGGCTGAAAATTGAGCGGTTTCCTTCTTCTAATTCTTTCCTTAAATCCGCCACATAAACCTTTGGCATACTGACATTGTTTACGCGGTGCGGTAACGTAAGAAGCGTATACTCCCCCATTTTTGCCTTCTCATAGCTCTCTACTGACGGTGTCGCAGAACCTAATACAACACTTGCTCCGCTCTGCCTTGCTCTCTCGATTGCCACGTCTCTTGCATGATATTTGGGCGGCTTTTCACTTTTATAACTCATCTCATGTTCTTCATCAATGAGAATAAGTCCCAGATTTGAAAATGGAATAAACAAAGCGGAGCGCGGTCCGACAACGATATCCACTTCGCCTCGTTTCGCCCGCTCATACTGGTCGTATTTTTCCCCTTCTGACATTCTGGAATTTAATACCGTCACCCGGTCACCAAACCGCTTTTGAAAACGAACTACCGTCTGGTAAGTAAGCGCAATTTCAGGAATTAACATAATAACCTGTTTGTTCTCCTGTAAAACCGCCTGTATCATTTCCATATAGACTTCCGTTTTTCCACTGCCGGTGACACCATATAAGAGATACGTCGTCCGTTTGCCCTGCCGGTAGTCTCCGGTAAATGCATCCACTGCCGCCTGCTGTTCTTCATTTAGAATTTTCTTTTCGGGAGATGCCTCTCCATCAAAAACCGGATTCCTATATTTCTTTTGGTTTGTAACGGTAATCCATCCCGCTTTCACCATGCCGTCAATCACGGGTTTCGTAATCTTATATTTTTTTGCCGCCAGCTTGCTTGTCATCTGTCCACCTTCTGCAAACATTCCCTGTAATAAGCGTGCTTTTGCTTTATAATGCTTTAACAGACAGCGGTTTAATTCTTTCTTCATTTCATCTTCGGGCAAAGCAAAATTAAGCCAGTGTTCTTCCACTGACTTAATCTGCCTCCGAATCGGAAGCACCGTTTTTAATGCTTCATTCATTGTTGTTCCATATCTTTGCCGAATCCATGCGGCTAACTGAATCAACTTAGATTCTACCGGAAGTTCCTTTTTCTCAATTTCAGAAATTTCTTTCATCCGTTCAACCGGCCATGCCGCCTGATCCGTTATATTCATTACATACCCACGAATCAAACGATTTCCCCTTCCAAAGGGAATTTTGACACAGCACCCGGCAAACACTTCTTCTTCCCATTGTTTCGGAATTATATACTGAAATGTCCGGTCGAGTGCTTCCACCGACAAATCTACGATAATATCTGCAAACAACCTGTCACTCCTTTATCAGTCGTTTTACAACTTCATCCATCTTCATTCCACGAGAACCTTTTACCAGTACCCAGTCCTCTTTTTGAAGTTTTGCTTCCAATTCTTTCATCACTTCATCTTTTGACTCTGTAACAAAAACCGGAATATCACTATGTGCCTTTACATAATCACTGATGTGCGCCGCTTCTTTTCCAACCGTAAAGAGATAGTCAAGCCTGCGTCCCCTTTTTTGTTCTTCTACAATAAACTGTCCGATTCCCTCGTGAAGTTTTCCGGAATCTTTTCCCAGTTCCAGCACATCCGCAAGAACGGCAATTCGTCTGCCGTCTCCCGGATAATCAAACAGCGCATGAAGATTACTCGTAATCGAATCCGGACTTGCATTGTAAGTATCATCAACCACGTGAATTCCATTTACATCATGCACAACGCCACGCATCGCAATCGGCTTATAATTTTTCAAAGCCTGAATGGCATCCTTTACCGGCACACCATACTTGCGTCCAAGCGCCATCGCAATCACAGCATTATTTACATTATGGGTTCCCATCACAGACAGCGAAACTTTTGCTTTTCCTTCACTGTCATGATACATAAAACTCTGTCCGTCCTCATTTGCGCTCATTTCATCTGCAAAATACTCGCAGCCGGACTCCGTTCCATAGTAGGAAACTTTATAGTTTCCTTTGCAGCGTTCAAACGGAACCTGTGTCTCCACTAATTGTCTCACATCTCCGTTACCGCTGGCAAACAGCGTGCCGCCATCCGGAAGATAGGTGACAATCTTTCCTTTTTCTTTGCAGATGTTTTCTCTTGAGCCTAAATTTCCAATATGAGAAACACCAATGTTTGTCAAAACCGCACATTCCGGTTTTACCATCTCAACCAACCGGTCCATTTCACCCGGCATGCTGATTCCCATTTCAATCACGGCAAGTTCTGTATCTTCATCCAATTCAAACATCATAAGTGCCACACCAATCTGGCTGTTTAAATTCTTGTAAGTTTTAACCGTGCGGTACTTCGTTTCCAGTACGGCAGCAATCATTTCCTTGGTCGTCGTCTTTCCAACGCTTCCTGTAATGCCAATAATTCTTACCGGAAGTTTGCTGCGGTACCAGGCGGCAAATTTCTGCATTGCCAAAAGTGTATCGGAAACGTAAATTCCGGCACCCTTCGTTTCCTTTTCTCTGTCATCCGAAAAGAACACACAAGAAGCTCCTGCCTCCAGCACATCCGGAATAAATCGGTGTGCATCCACACGCTCCCCTATGATTGGTACAAATAAGGTCCCAGTCTTTACTTCTCTTGAATCGGTCGAAACATTTGTCACGGCAGCATTTTCATCGCCCCAAACAAGTTTACCACCGACTGCTTTCACAATATCCTT
The DNA here is from genome assembly GCA_937902905.1 of uncultured Clostridium sp. Taxonomy (GTDB): domain Bacteria; phylum Bacillota; class Clostridia; order Lachnospirales; family Lachnospiraceae; genus Eubacterium_F. The sequence continues at coordinate 11,485 of CALELW010000243.1, forward strand.
TACCTGAACCTGTCTCATCTTGTCACTCCTATCAGTTTGCCGCAATGACATCTGCCATCTCGTAACGGCCTGCCGTCTTTCCTTTTAAGAATTTTGCCGCTGCTACAGCCCCTTTTCCAAATACAGCCTTGCTGTAGGCAGTATGAGAAAATGTAATCACTTCATCTTTACCGGCAAAAATCACATCGTGATCGCCGACAATCGTACCACCGCGCACTGCAGAAATGCCAAGTTCTTTTTTGTCACGTTTCTGTCTTCTCTGAGAGCGGTCATAAACATACTCGTATGGATTTCCCATTGCCTCGTTAATAGAGTCCGCTAATGCAAGTGCCGTACCCGATGGAGCATCCAGTTTCTGGTTGTGATGTTTTTCTACGATTTCCACATCAAATCCTTCTGTGGCAAAAACTTTTGCCGCATCCTGCACCAGTTTCAAAAGTGTGTTAATACCAAGTGACATATTCGCAGACTTCAAAACAGCTGTTTGTGTTGCTGCTTCTTCAATTTTAGCAAGCTGCTCATCATCATATCCGGTTGTGCAAAGTACCACCGGCACTTTTTTCTCTTTGCTGAATGTAAGAATATCATCCAAAATTTTCGGCGTCGAAAAATCAATCAAAGCATCTGCTTCCACATCACAGTCTGCTAATTTCTGAAAAACAGGATAAGAGTTTTCTTTGGTATCCACCATATCGATTCCTGCTACAATTTCTGCCTCTGCATCTTCATTTACAATTCCGGTAATCATGCGGCCCATCGCACCATTGCATCCACACATAATAATTCGAGTCATCGTCTTCCTCCTATTTCTTTTTCAATCGTAACTAATTATTTGACAACGCCGGCTTTTCTCATTTCATCTTCCAGTCTCTTTGCGTTTACATCTTCCATTTCTGTAAGCGGCAGACGTAAACTGCCTACTTCCATTCCCATCAGATTCAATGCCTTCTTTACAGGAATTGGATTTACTTCGCAGAACAAAGCCTTTACCAAATCAAAATATTTCAACTGCATCTCACAGCTCTTTGCCACATCGCCCTCAAGATAGCTTGCTACCATGTCATGAGTCTCTTTCGGCAGAATGTTTGACAATACGGAAATTACACCTTTACCGCCAAGGGAAAGAACCGGTACAATCTGGTCATCATTTCCGGAATATACATCAACAGTTCCCTTTGCTAAACTCATCAATTCTGCAACTTCTGAAATATCACCTGTCGCATCCTTTACGCCGACAATATTTGGCACTTCATGGCACAAATCCACAATCGTCTGTGGTGCTAATCTGGTACCGGTACGGCTTGGTACATTATATAAAATAATTGGAACATTAACTTCTTTTGCAATAGCTTTGTAATGTGCTTTCAAACCATTCTGTGTTGCTTTGTTATAATATGGGGTAACTAACAAAAGTCCGTCCACTCCACTTTTCTCTGCTTCTTTGGAAAGCTCAATTGCCGACTGTGTGCAGTTTGAACCGGTTCCTGCGATAACCGGAATCCGTTTATTAATTACTTCACAGGCAAAACGAATACACTCCAAATGTTCTTCATCTGACAGTGTAGATGCCTCACCGGTTGTTCCGCAAATAATGACAGCATCTGTTTTATTTGCTACATGAAAATCTAACAACTCTCTCAATTTTTCATAATTCACACTTCCGTCTTCATTCATCGGTGTAATCAATGCAACACCTGCTCCAGTAAAAATAGCCATTTTTTTCATCCTTTCTGAATTACGTTTTGTGCTTATGAATGGATTGCAAAAAAGGAGCTGACACTCGTGCCAACTCCTCATTGTTCTTGATAACGAGTAGCACTCCATCATAGCGATGACAGTCATATGATTATTCACCATATGCCCAGAAGAATCATGTGCAGGCAATCCTCTCCTTCGGCAGACGTTCCTTTCACAAATCATCGTCCATCCTGTCATGTCCGATTTGCTACTGATAAAGTCCGCGCCTCTACCTTTCTATATAAAAGAATATCACTCTTCCCTTTAAGGGTCAAGCATTAGTTCACTCTTTTTTATCTTTTTCGTCAATCACACAGGCTGCGGTAATCTCATTACTCTCTTCCACACACTCCAATTTGCTGACAGATATTTCATAAGCAACGCGTGTTTCATATTCCTCATCACCAACCTGCTTCTGGTATTCACGGCTCTGAATCCGTCCCCACAACTGAACGTGCTCTCCTACACCAAAGCCATCGGCGTAACGGGCATTTCTTCCCCAGCAGATGCACGGAATATAATCGGATTTGCCATACGGGCGATTGACAGCCATCAAAAGGTCCGCAATTTCTCTTCCAAGCGGTGTCTTTCGATAAACCGGCGGTTTACACAAATAGCCATCCAAAAAGATATAATTCGGTTTCTCTACTTCCATTTCTTCTTCGTCCATATGTAAATCTCTTACAAACACGGATAAAACAAGCCGGTTATGATTTTCTTCATGACGGTTATAAGAGCGAAACTGTCCGCTCGCCTCCATATACATACCACGGTAATCTTTACTTACGTCAATGAGCCGTTCGGATACCATAAGCGGAATCTTGTCATACACCTGGCTCAATCGTTTTACCGAAAGATACACCATATAGAATCCTTCACCATACACTTCATGGCTAAAGGTAAACTCACTTACCACTTCACCATAAATATTCACCTGATTGTTTCCCAAAATCTTATCTGCCATTTCTCATGACCCCCTTTGTTTTTTGTCTGCTTGAATCAAGCATTTTTCTATACATAATTATATATATGCTGTATAATTCATTTTTAGAACTTATATTTAATATTTTTTATTTTATTTTAACCGTTTTGTTATCATATCATAAATTCCAATATTTTGCAATAAAAATCATAAAATGGTTTTTAGACAATAGGCGCTGTTGCTTTTTTAGGTTTTTAGCAGGAGTTCAAGAAAAGTTTGTATCTCGTGGGCGCTCTCGCTAGACAAACGCGTAAGGGTATCAGCTTGCAAAACACGCAAGCTTGATACCCACGTGTTTGTACCCACAAAATTCAAATCTTTTCTTGAATCCTTGCTAAAAGTCTAAAAGAGCAGCGTCTATTTCTAAACACAGTTTTGGGTTGTGGTAAATAGTTTTTTGGGCGATCTTTTACGATTCCAGTAATTTGCCAGAAAGGCTTTGTGATTCGTGGGTTTTGAGTACGCCGGTATGAGGTGCTTGTATATGCGGCAGCATAAGCACCCATACCGCTGCGTACTCAACGAACGAAAATGCCCACGAAAAGCAAAGCCTTTCTGTCAAATTACGGAACCCCAAAAAGAGAAACCAAAAAAAGAAACCCAATTCACAAAATGAACCGAGTTTCTTCTTAATCATCTGTTTATGTCATAAAATTAGTTGTTAATCAACTTATCTTCGCCATTCCAGCTATACAATTTACGGATTTCTTCACCAACTACTTCTGATGGATGCTCAGCAGCCAATTTTCTCATAGCTTTGAAGTGAACCTGTCCGCCAGCTTCTGACATGTCAAGCAGGAAGTCTTTTGCGAAAGTACCATCCTGAATGTCAGAAAGAATCTTCTTCATAGCTTTCTTTGTATCCTCTGTAATGATTTTTGGTCCTGTTACATAATCACCATACTCTGCTGTGTTAGAAATGGAATATCTCATGCCTGCGAAACCACTCTGGTAAATCAAATCAACGATAAGTTTCATCTCATGGATACACTCAAAGTATGCATTTCTTGGGTCATAACCAGCTTCTACCAAAGTCTCGAAACCAGCCTGCATCAATGCACAAACACCACCACAAAGAACAGCCTGCTCACCAAAGAGGTCAGTCTCTGTCTCTGTACGGAAAGTTGTCTCCAAAACGCCGGCTCTTGCACCACCAATTGCAAGGGAGTAAGCAAGTGCAAGCTCCAGAGCTTTTCCTGTTGCATCCTGATGTACTGCTACCAAACAAGGAACACCTTTTCCTGCCTGATACTCGCTGCGTACAGTATGTCCCGGTCCTTTTGGTGCAATCATTGTTACATCAACATCTGCCGGTGGAACAATCTGATTAAAGTGAATATTGAAACCATGAGCAAACATAAGCATATTGCCTGCTTCCAAGTTTGGCTCGATGGACTCTTTGTACATTTTTGCCTGCAACTCATCATTGATAAGAATCATGATGATGTCAGCTTTCTTAGCAGCTTCGGCTGCCGTATATACTTCAAATCCCTGCTCTTCTGCTCTCTTCCATGATTTTGATCCTTCATAAAGACCAATAATTACGTGGCATCCGGACTCCTTTGCGTTCAATGCATGTGCGTGTCCCTGACTACCATAACCGATTACGGCAATTGTTTTACCGTCCAGTGCTGCCAAGTTACAGTCATCCTGGTAATAAATCTTTGCTTCTGACATATTTACAGCCTCCTAAATTAATTGTATTTAAAGCCTATCCGGGATAAAATCCCGTGGATGGTTTTCTAAGTAGTAAATTACTTACTCTCTTTGGCTCTGTCGTAAAAACCACGAGCCAGACCGGAAATACCGGTACGTACCAGTTCTTTTATCTCATAGCCCTCAATCAGCTTGATAAAAGCATCCAGTTTTGCCTGATTACCCGTCAGCTCAATCATCATTGAATTATCTGCAACATCTACAATTTTCGCACGGAAAATATCAACAATCGCATTAATGGCCGGTCTTGCGTCTCGATCCGCTTCAACCTTAACCAAAATCAACTCACGGCATACCGACGCTTCACCGGTAAGCTGCTTGACGGATTTCACATCTTCTAACTTATTAACCTGTTTTTCAATCTGCTCCAGCACAATATCATCTCCGGTAACGGATACCGTCATACGGGAAAATGCCGGATTCTCTGTCTCACCAACAGTCAAACTGTCAATATTATAACCACGGCGGCTGAATAAGCCGGCAACACGGCTCAGCACACCGGAGGTGTTATTTACTAATATAGATAAAACTACTTTACTCATGGGATATGCCCCCTCTTTATCGAATATCCTAGCGTATTAATCTGAAATAACGCTCATTTTATTGTAGCAATATAGGTCTTTATTGTCAACTCTTAAAGAGAAACTTTTTAAGTGCGGATTTGTTGCTTGGCAAATCCGGTACAAGACATGACTGCCCGCGAATTGTCTGGCTTGTATAACCGCCTTCAATCGGCAGACTGAACTGATAGATTTTTGTCGTACCCATCCGTACAACCGCAAGCAGATACGAGTAAATATCCTGTTCATCCACGTCTGTTTTTATATTTGGCATAATCACTTCTGCCAGTTCAATCATCTCTTCCGGAGACAACTGTTTTACCTTCTTAAGAATCGCCTGCATCGTCAGACGCTGACGCTCCGTTCTTCCGTAATCGTCTCCTTTTCCGCTTGCCGTATAAACGCCCGGATAATGACCGTCCGGCTGTCTTTTACCATGGCGGATTCGGCAGTACCCAAGTGCCTGCTGCCCGTTAAAGATTTGTTTTCCCTTTTTGACACTGCGGTACTTTCTTCGTTTAATATAATTGGTCTGGCGAAGATTCAGTGCCTCTGAATCAGTCAGATTTACCTCGATACCGCCAAGTTCGTCAATAACATTGACAAAAGCATCAAAATTCACTTCCACATAACCATCTAATTTGATACCAAAATTTTTCGCCAGTGTTTTATAAAGCAATTTGATACCACCAAAGGAGTATGCAGCATTTAATTTATAACCGCCATATCCCGGTATATCCACATACATATCACGCATCAAAGAAGTCAGTTTCAACTTGTTATGTTTAATATCCAAAGTTGCAATCATCATTGAATCCGAACGTCTCTCAACATCCTTATCCTGTTCATCCAGATTCTTGTCTGCACCAACCAATAAAATATTCACAATTTCTGTATCACTGTCTAATGCATATTTGCTTAAATCCATTCCGGACACTTTATTCGATTTGTCATAATTCATCAAACCTAACATTTTATCTCCGGTATGCTTAACGTAAGCCAAACCACTGCCTGCGGTCATCGACAGCAAAATACCAATCACAAGAAATATTCTTGCCACAATCTTCCCTTTTCCCGCTTTTGTTTTACCCATATCAGGCCTCTCTTTCTATTCTCTCGTATTTACAATAAGAAAAACAATCCTGCATTTCGAATCAGACCGCTTTTCAAAAAACCATACCGCAATGCCAGATAGCGTCGTCCAAAAAAGGAAGCATCCGCCATTGCCGCAAACTTCGTTGCCGTTTCTCTCTGTTCTTTGGTCATCTGCGAATCAAAGACCCGCAAAAAAGCTTTTCCCTGCCGATACGTGTCAAAAAGTACCTGCCGCTGCTCTTTCATTTTGGAAATTCTTTTTTTCAAGTAACCGGAATACGATGTTCCTCCGATTTGATTTCCTTCATGCTGGCGGTACATAAGCGTCGCCTCCGGCAAATATCCAATGGCACCAAAGTGACTGCATATCAAAGCAAGCCACCAGTCATGCACCCGTATTTCTTCCGGCAGTTCTTTCAGATACGGAAGAATTGCCCGATTCATCATAATGGTGCAGCCAATACACTTATTTTCCATAAAAAGATGTGCGGTGTCAACCTTTTTTACATTTAGATGGCTCATTTCGTGAAAGCGTCCCAGTTTTTTTCCGGTACTGCTGTCAAAATTCATGGCATCGGTAAAAACAAGAACAGGCTTTTCCGGATTTTCTGTCTCCATCTGCTTCATTTTTTCCAAGGTAAGTTCCACCTTGTCCCGATTCCAAATATCATCCTGGTCACACAGCATAATATAAGGGCTGTCACAGCGCACAATGCCAGACATAAAATTTCTTATATACCCCTGATTTGTCTTGTTTTCAAAGAGACGGACACGACTGTCCTTTTTTTCATATTCCTTTACAATCGAAACCGTGTCATCCGTGGAGCCGTCATCACATACATCCACCAAAACATCCGGATAACTCTGTGAAAGTAAGGAATCCAACTGCTCTTTTATATATTTTTCCCCATTATATGACGCCATCACAATCTCAACTTGTTCTTTCACTCCTTATCCCTCCAATACGATGGATTCATCGAAAATTTCTTTACCAGCCAGAGCGGAAGTTTATCATACTTTTTGCCAAACCGGTATCCCAAAAACTTAAAGCCGCTTTGGAAAATCAAATCCGGCACAAGATACCATTTCCCATGACGGAACAAATATTTCATCGTATTTTTCACTAACCGCATTCCCTCGGATTCCGATTTCACTGCATCAAAAATTTCATGATACTGGCGCTGGGAAACTGCCAAATCAAAATTTCTCGTAAACTGCTGCCTGTAAGTGTATTTATGAGCGTGGATAACCATTGCCTCTGCCACATAAGCAATTTTATAGCCCGCCTGTATCACTTTCGATGCCATAATCATATCTTCATTGAAAATGGTATGAAGCACAAAGCCGCCCATTTTTTCATACACGTCTTTACGGTACATTGCGCAGACATTTGAGCAGAAATACGTTTTAATCCCCATTGTTTCCAAATCCTTTTTGGATTTCACAAGACTTTTTGCCGGATAATTAAACTCTCTGGTATAATGTTCAATCACACCAACTGTGTCATCCGGTAACTGTCTTCCATAAGCTGTTGCTGCTTCTTCCTCTTCCATTGCCTGTACCA
>CALELW010000244.1 GCA_937902905.1 uncultured Clostridium sp.
CCGCTGTGAGAACCTTGGCGAGTACCACCTTTGTTTTTCTCATGATAAATAATACCTCCTTCGCATGTATAATGTCTACGATTATATAATATATTATATATACTGTTAGTGTCAATATAAATGTACTATTATATAAAATTGATGAACTATTCTATTCTAAATAGGGATGGTGGATATAGAATGCCATGAATTCAGAAAAAGTTTGCGCGTCATGGGCGCTCCCGCTTAACAAACTCGCAGAGGTATCGCTATGTAAAATACACATAACTGATACCTGCGGGTTTGTACCCATTCCTCACAAACTTTTTTCTGAATTGATGCATACTATATAGAGAACACTGCTATTTAGGAAGAATTCGCATAAATTACATCATTGAGAAGTTCAATATAACAATTCCATAAAACACAGGTACGGCTCCATAATGGTAGTAATTTTTTTAATCCCGGTTTGCACACTTTTCCAACAATGCTTTTTGATTTTGTATCATCCATTCTCTGGCAACTTCCTGATCTCTTCTTTGAAAATCTTTTTCTGTCGTTTGAATCATACCTGTTTTGCACTCTTTTTTGCTGCTCTCTTTTTCTCTAACCGCCAGCGAAAATTCAATTTTCTCTACATTTTTTATCTTATTCTTTTTAAAAAAATCCTTTTTTACATCTAGCCAAAATATTGACTGGCAATTATTAAAAGTGATTATCTGTGCAGTTTCAAGCACGTCGTTAAAATCATCATCTGAACATGTATAATTATTAAATGCTACATTTTCAATATCATAATCTATGTATTTCCCTGAATCATTTATTAAAGCAAATTTATAATAATCTTTATACCTATCCAAATATTCAACTCTAATTCCGCGGCTATTATAAATTTCCTTTCCATATTCTTTTGACGACGTACTATCATATGCACTTGTTTTTACTCGTATTTGTCCGGTATCAAAAACTTTATCGTTGTCATATGCACAGAAAAGAATATCAATGCACTTTATTTCATGAACCGACATCTCATAGAGCCACATATTATCTATTATTAACTCTTGCGTTACCGTCTTACCTTTTGCAACATCAAAATCCATATCAATTACGTTGTTTCCTGTCATAACACCGTTTATCGCATATGCATGGGCATAAAACCCAAGAGTTTTACCGGAATTATTTTTTACCTTAAAATTTAATTCATCACTTTCTGTATCATAATCCAACACCCATATTTTCACTTTATTTTCGTCATAAACTTTTTCCTTTTTTACTGTAATATCCATTTCATCATAAGTATCTAAATCATCATCTTCATCATAATTGTATGTATCATCGTTGTCTTGTGATATCGTATTTATATTTTGTAGTTGTTTGTTATTTTTAATATTACTGTTATCTGATAACCATAATATAATTCCCACATAGCCACACACAAGTATAATAATTAATACAATGAAAAATATACGAGATTTCCTTTTCATATCATTCACCCTTTCTTTTACACTCCGAACATGAATTAAATCCATGCGCAATCTCTCCCCCTTTTTTTATCATGTAATTATATTACCATGATTTTACATTTTTGTCCATGCCGGATAAGCTTAAGGATAAGCTTAAGAATCAGAATAAAACAAAAAAAGAAAGGTCTCTCGACCTTTCTCCCAAAAAAATTTCAATATGTTTAATATAGTAAAAAGTAGTCCGTAGGGGAATCGAACCCCTGTTTCTGCCGTGAGAGGGCAGCGTCTTAGCCGCTTGACCAACGGACCATCAACAATTGCTATTGTACTACAGACGACAACAAATTGCAAGTACTTTTTTTATTTTTTTTTAAAAAAAGCAAAAATACATATTAAAGCTATTTTTTCAGTTGATAATCAGATTCGCTAATCTTGACAATTCCTCCCTCTGACAATATACTAAAAAGGCGGCAAAAGCCGCCTTACATTTATTATATTTAAGAAAGAAGGGATACGATGCGTTCTTCCAACGACCGCGAATCAGCCACTTACACGCGCAGTGCTCTCATCTGCTTTGTCTGTGTGGGCATCTGTCTGTATTTTGATATTCAGAAATACGTAAAAACCGGCTTTACCTTTGACCGGGAATTTTTCATATCACTCGCTTTTTATATTTTGCTGACCGTCCTTGGCATCCGCTCCATCCTCAAAAGACGGAAGCTGAAAAAGGACGATTAGTTATCACATAAAATCTAACAATGACATCTGGTCGCTGAGCGGGAGATCGCCGAGCATTCCCATCTCCCGCATCTTATCTACAATCGTACCGCTGACTTTACTGCGGTTTTTAAAGTTTTCACATGAAGTAAACGGACCATCTTTTGCGGCTTCGACAACACCTTCTGCCGCCTTATCCCCCATACCGTCAATTGTATTTAATGCCGGCATAAGTTTCCCGTCAATAATTTGAAAATGTTTCGCTTTTGCCTTAAATATGTCAATCGGCATAAATTCATAGCCTCTGGCATACATTTCCTGAACAATTTTCATATCGCCATACGCTGCTTCTTCTTTCGGAGACAGCTGCTTTGCGGACAAACGCTTTTTGTAGTCTTTCATCGTCGCCTCTAACCGCTCTCTTCCCTGACACATCAATTCGTAATCAAATGCTTTTGCACGAATACTGAAGAAAGCCGCATAATAAGCAAGCGGATAATACACCTTGAAATATGCAATACGAAATGCCATCATAACATACGCAACCGCATGCGCCTTCGGGAACATGTACTTAATCTTTCCACAGGATTCAATGTACCAGTCCGGTACTCCCGCCTGTTTCATTGTTTCTTTCCATTCTTCCCACTGCGGCACTTTTCCTTTCGCCACCAGTCCTTTACGAACCTTTTCCATGATATTAAATGCCGTGCCGTCTTCCACGCCCGTGTGAATTAAGTACGTCATAATATCATCACGCGTACAAATTGCCGTAGACAGTGTACAGTCACCTCTTGCAATATAATACTGCGCATTATTCAGCCACACATCCGTACCATGTGACAGACCGGAAATACGCACAAGGTCAGAGAAGTTTTTCGGCTTTGTATCACGAAGCATCTGCATAACAAATTCTGTACCAAACTCCGGCACACCAAGACTTCCCAAATCCAATCCCATCAAATCATCCGGCGTAACACCTAGTGCCGATGTATTATTAAACAACGACAATACCTGCTCATCATCAAGCGGAATATTTAAGGCATTCACACCGGTCAAATCCTCAAGCATCTTAATAATGGTAGGATCATCGTGTCCGAGTATGTCAAGTTTTAACAGGTTATGGTCAATCTTATGATAATCAAAATGCGTCGTAATAATGGATGTTGTCTGGTCATTTGCCGGATGCTGCACCGGCGTAAACGTATCAATCGACCATCCCATCGGAAGTACAACGATTCCTCCCGGATGCTGTCCGGTCGTACGGCGCACACCGACACACCCCTCTAACAGACGCTCGATTTCCACCGTCCTCTTAGGAATTCCTTTCTCCTCAAAATAATTTTTCACATAACCGTATGCCGTCTTATCCGCAAGCGTACCTACCGTACCGGCACGGAACGTCTGTCCGGCACCAAAAATAACTTCCGTATACGCATGGGCTTTACTCTGGTATTCACCGGAGAAGTTCAAGTCGATATCCGGCTCTTTATCCCCGTAAAATCCAAGGAATGTTTCAAACGGTATATCATGTCCATCGCGCACAAGTTCTGCCCCGCAATTCGGACATTTCTTCGGCGGCATATCAAATCCGGAACTGCCGGCAAACGCTTTTACCTCGTCCGAATCAAAATCCGAATAATGGCATTTTTCGCAGTAATAATGTGCCGGAAGTGGATTTACCTCCGTGATACCGGACATTGTCGCAACGAAAGAAGAACCAACGGAACCACGCGAACCAACGAGATACCCGTCCTCATTCGATTTCCACACAAGTTTCTGTGCAATGATATACATTACGGCAAACCCGTTGGAAATAATGGAGTTTAACTCTCGCTCCAGCCGCTCTGAAACCTGCACCGGTAAATTATCCCCGTACATACTGTGCGCCTTATTGTAACAGATATCACGAAGTTCCTGATCGGAATTTTCAATAACCGGCGGACATTTGTCCGGGAATACCGGCGATATCTTCTCAATCTGGTCGGCAATTAAATTCGTATTGGTAATAACAACTTCTTCTGCTTTTTCCTCACCTAAGTAGGAAAATTCCGAGAGCATCTCCTCGGTTGTTCGAAAATAAAGCGGCGGCTGTTTGCCATCATCCATCTTTTTACCGGCAAGCAGAATTGTACGATAAATATCATCCTCCGGGTCAAGAAAATGGACATCACAGGTAGCGCAGACAGGCTTGTTATATTTTTCACCAAGCCTTACAATCCGGCGGTTCATTTCCTTTAAATCATCCCACGTATTAATGTTTGCATAGGCACCTTTTTCCCTGTCAAACATAAATTCATTGTTGCCAATCGGCTGAATTTCCAGATAATCATAGAAATCCACCAATTCTTCAATTCTCTCCTCGTCCGCATCATCTAAGAGCGCACGGTACAGTTCGCCCGCCTCACATGCCGAACCGAGAATCAATCCTTCCCTGTATTTCATTAACTGACTCTTTGGAATACGTGGCCGTCTGGCGTAATAGTCCAGATGTGCCATTGATACCAAATGATACAAATTCACACGTCCAACTTCATTTTTGGCGAGAATAATCGCGTGATAACTCGGCTTTTTCTTAATGATTTCCGGTGCCGAATGTGTCCTCTCATACAGCGCCTTCAAATCCGTAATGCCCTGTTTCTCTAACATCCGAATCATTTTCTCAAATATTTCCGCAGTTGCCTCAGCATCTTCGACCGCGCGATGGTGATTCACAAGTGAAATCTTCATCGTCTTTGCCACATTATCGAGCGTATATTTCGCCAGATGTGGAAATAACACACGTGCCACACCAACCGTATCTACAACCGTATAATGAATATCTCTGCCCTGCTCGGCTCCCTTTTTGCAGATAAAACTATAGTCAAATCCGGCATTGTGGGCAACTAACACACACCCCTCGCAAAAATCAAGGAATTCCGGAAGTACCGTCTCAATTTTTGGCGCATCCCTTTCCATATCATCTGTAATACTTGTTACGTCAGTAATTCTCGGTGGAATTGCCACCTCCGGATTTACAAATGTACTGAAGCGGTCCGTGATTTTACCCTTTTCTACTTTCACCGCACCAATTTCGATAATGCGGTTTCTCGTTGGTGAAAAACCGGTTGTTTCCAAGTCAAAGACAACAAACGAATCCTGTAAAGTCTGCCCGTCATCATTTACAACGGTATCGTCCAAATCGTCTACTAAGTATGCCTCACAACCATAAATCACCTTAAAATTATCATCTTTAATGGCATGGTCTGCATCCGCAAAAGACTGAACAACACCATGGTCAGTAATCGCAATGGCAGGGTGTCCCCACTCCTGCGCTCTTGTTACTAATTTCTGACAGTCTACCACCGCATCCATATCACTCATCTGCGTATGTGCATGAAGTTCCACACGTTTTACCGGTGCCTCGTCTTTTCTGCCAACGCGGAAATCATCAATTTCTTTGGCACCGTCTATATTTTTAATCACAAGTTCCTTTGAATAATCATCAAAAGAAGCATGTCCTTTTACTTTTACATAATTTCCGCCCTTTATAAACTCAGAAAGAGACAACTCCTCTGCCTTTGTTTTTTTCACAAACATAAGACAGCGAATCGTATCGGTAAAATCCGTAATAGCAAAATTTATTATCAATTTTTCACCATTACTGAATTCTCGCTCTTCCACACTTCGAATCATACCGGCGATAACGACTTCTCCAATTTCGTCCACAATATCGCTGATTGGCATAACTGCCCCTTCCACGTTGGAGCCAAAAAACACACCGGGGTCTCTTGCCGGTTTTTTCTTTGCCACATACGTTTTCTTTTTTTGTATCTTGCGTGCCTCTTCCACCGCTTCTTCATTTTCTTTCTCTTCTTTTTTTCGTACTACCGTATAAATTTCCGGCTCTTTGTTAATCTTACGTTCCTTTTTCTCATAGCGAAAAGAAATATCGACTTCCTGACCGAAACTGCGTTTTAATCGTTTGGATAAAAATTCTTTTATTTCCTTACTTTTTTCATGACACAAAAAATCATCATCACAGGTTAAAATAATTGAGTTTCCCTCCACTTCAAATGGATGGCTGCAAAACTTCATATGTTCAATCGTGTCATGTTCTTTTAACTCTTCTTTTAAAATTTCTTCGCATTTTTCCACCAGTTCATCCACATCGTAAGACGCTGCAAACGGGTAATACATCTCTAACTTTGGCTGCACTCCCATTTTACGGAACACCTGCGAATACAAAGCGTGCTCCATCGTATGTATCGTTCGTCTGTGAAGCAGCTGGTCACTTTGACAGTAAATAAAGGCCAGCATCTTCGTACGCGATGCGCTGACCTTCTCTACCATAGTTCCTGAAAAATAATTATATAAGGAGTCCTCGATTGATAATTCCGGAAATGCTTCAAAAAAATGTACCACAAAAATCACCCCTTTCTCAATCTTTCCAGTGTAAAAGTTCCTGCCGCAAAGTTTCTAACAATTCACTTTCCGGCACTTTCTTTATAATTTCGCCCTTCTTAATCAATAAGCCTTCACCAATTCCTCCGGCAATCCCGATATCGGCTTCCTTTGCCTCACCCGGACCATTTACTGCACAGCCCATAACGGCAACTTTGATATCCAAATCAAAATCTTTCACCATTTCTTCTACTTTGCCTGCCAGTGAAATCAAATCAATCTGGGTACGTCCGCAGGTCGGACAGGATACAACCTGCACACCGCCTTTGCGGAGCCCTAATGTCTGCAAAATCAGTTTTGCTGCCTGCACTTCTTTCACCGGGTCTCCGGTAAGAGAAACACGGATGGTATCGCCAATTCCCTGATATAAAATCGTACCAAGACCAACTGCCGATTTAATACTTCCCGAATACACAGTTCCCGATTCCGTAATTCCTACATGCAGCGGAAAATCCGTCTGCTTTGCCAGTTCTTCATGCGCTTTGATACACATTAAAACATCGGAGGACTTGATGCTGATTACCAAATTATCATATCCCATGTCCGTAATTATGGACACCTTGTCAAGTGCACTCTCAACCAGCCCCTGCGCGGTAACGCCGCCATATTTTTCAACCAGATTTTTCTCCAGAGAGCCACTGTTTACGCCGACGCGGATTGGCACCTGACGCTCTTTACAGCAGTCAACAACCGCCTTTATTCTCTCATTGCTGCCAATGTTTCCCGGATTAATTCTTATTTTATCTGCACCGTGTTCCACTGCCGCAATGGCAAGACGGTAATCAAAATGAATGTCCGCCACCAAAGGAATGTGAATCTGTTTTTTAATCTCTTCCAAAGCTTTTGCCGCTTCCATTGTCGGAATAGCACAGCGAATAATTTCACAGCCAGCCTTCTCAAGCTGTAAAATCTGAGATACCGTTGCTTTCACATCTTCTGTTTTCGTATTTGTCATAGACTGGATAGCAATCGGATTTGTGCCGCCGATTGTCACTTTTCCAATCTGAATTTCCTTTGTTTTATGACGCATTCTTTTCAACCCCTTTTACTAGAACAAATTGATAATATCATGCCCAAGAATGACTACCATTAACAGCATCAAGAGCATGAAACCTGCCATATTAACATAGCCCTCATATTTTGGATTCATCGGCTTTCTGCGAATCCACTCAATAATCAAAAACAGTAACCGTCCGCCGTCTAATGCCGGAATCGGAAGTAAATTCATAACACCAAGGTTGGCTGAAAGCATAATACACCAGTAAATCATGCTCATAACCATCATCCCCGGTCCGCCACCGTTTTCCTTATCGCCACTGGCCTCAATGTTTTTACCCATCGTTGATACAATGCCGACCGGCCCTGACACATCACTTGCCTTAAAGCGTTTTGTCACCAGTCCCTGCAGACTCTTTACAACCGTTTCAATCCAATATTTCATTTCGTAAGTGGAATACTTCAAGGTGCCAAGCACACCTACTTTTTCCCACTTTCCGTGGTTAATTCCAATGCGGTAGTTTTCATTTCCGCTTGCATCTTTCATAAGCTCCGGTTTCATGACAATCGTTTTTTCCTGACCGTCACGCTCTACAACCATCGTCACATCCTCACCCTTAGGGAATCCATAATAAGCCGTATACAGACTAATATCACCATCAATTGTCATCGATTTCCCATTGATTTCTTTGACTACATCGCCAACCTGCAAACCGCTCTTTTGCGCCGGTGTATTGTCAGCCACAACCGTAATCTGCGGACTTTGATATCCCATTACGGCAGTCAGTATAACAGAAAATATAAATGCTAAGATAAAGTTAAAAAATGGTCCCGCAAAAATAATTGCCATCCGCGCATAAACGGATTTTCTGCTAAAGGAAGAATCATCTGCGATATCCTCTTCCTCCCCTAACATCATACAGGAACCGCCAAAAGGAAGCAGTTTCCACGAATAAATTGTCTGTTCATTATACTCCGGGTGTTCTTCTAAAAACGCGGAAGATTTCAAAAACATGACTTTTCTTCCCTCACTCGTCTTTACCCACGAAATCAAACGCGGCCCCATACCAAGCGAAAACTCTAAAACTTTCACCTTATTCCATTTTGCCACGATAAAATGTCCAAATTCATGAAATAAAATTATCACACTAAAAACTAAAATTGCCAAAAAAATGGTCCATGCACTCATCTGCTTACATTCCTCCAATCCTTATTTAAACGTTCATATGTTTCCCTTTCGGTTTCTAAAATCTGAGACAAATCGGGATGCTTAATTACCTGATGTTTACTCATAGCATATTCTATCATATCATAAATTTGTAAAAAAGCGATGTCTTTCTTTAAAAATCTCGCAACTGCGTACTCATTTGCCGCATTCATCGCAGTCAGCATACTGCCGCCAATCCGGCTTGCCTCCGCCGCAATCGGAATTCCCTGCAGCACATCCGTATTTGGTTTTTCAAACTGAATATCGGCTAATGCCTCAAAATCAAGTCTATCTCCCCCCAAATAATTGCGCTCCGGATAATATAGGGCATACTGAATCGGAAGCCTCATATCCGGTGTTCCAAGCTGCGCCATCACAGCACCGTCAACAAAGCCAACCATGGAATGAATCACACTCTTTGGCTGAACTAACACATGAATTTTATCGATATCCACATCAAACAGCCACTTTGCCTCAATCATTTCCAACCCTTTATTTATCATTGTCGCTGAATCAATCGTGATTTTTGCCCCCATGCTCCAGTTCGGATGCATAAGTGCCTGTTCTACCGTTACTTTTTCCAGCTCCTCTTTCGTACTGTGGCGGAACGGACCGCCGGACGCTGTCAGAAAAAGTGTTTCTATCTGCGATTTTTTCTCACCGTTTAAGCACTGGAAAATAGCCGAATGTTCACTGTCTACGGGAAGAATTGACACCCCGTATTCTTTTGCCAGCGGCATAATGATATGTCCTGCCGTCACTAATGTTTCCTTATTTGCAAGGGCAATATCCTTTCCCGCACGGATTGCCTCCATAACCGGACGAAGTCCAATCATGCCAACCATCGCAGCAACTACCACATCCACATTTGGCAGGGTAGAAACCGTAACAAAACCATCCATTCCATATAAAATCTCACAGGAATGATTTGGCAGCAATTTTCTTAATTCTTCCGCTTTTTCTTCATTTTTCATAACGGCATAAGACGGGCAGAAACGCTGAATCAATTCTGCCATTTTTTTAACACTTTCACTCGCCGTCAAAGCAACCACTTCAAAATCGTCCGGATTCTGCGAAATAACATCCAAAGTCTGTGTCCCAATCGAACCAGTCGCTCCAAGAATCGTTACTCTTTTCAATTCCAATTCCTCCCAATCAACCAAGATTCATCGTAAGGGCTAATAAATAATAAACAAAAGGTGCCACAAATATTACACTGTCAAACCGATCTAATACACCGCCATGTCCGGGAATTATCTTACCATAATCTTTGATTTCATAATTTCTTTTAATCGCAGAGGCTGTCAAGTCACCAACCTGAGAAATCAACGCTCCAATCACTGCAACCAACGGAAATACGATGTGTGGGTTTGCTGTAAAAGCGGCGTATTCCGGAAAGAAAAAGGCATAACAAAAACCAAGCAGTCCGGCACCGACAACACCACCAATGCAACCCTCAACCGTCTTTTTCGGACTCAGTTCTGAGAAATGATGTTTTCCAATCAAAACACCGGTCACATAAGCAAATGTGTCCGAGCCCCAGGCAGAAATTATAATCAGCCATACCAGCCAGTTTCCGGCAACTAACTCTCTCGTTCTTGCAATATAACTGAACAAAACACTTACATATAAAAAAGCAAACACTGCTTTCGTAATATCTTCAATTCGTAACTTTGGATAAGAAAATACATAAATTACTAACAGGGCAAGCATCATGAATATAAGCAGTCCCAACAGCAGCCAGTCAATTCCTCCATAGATACAAAGCATGCCATAATAGACGGCAGTCGCCACATATGCCACCACTGCCAGAGAAGATTTTTCCATCCGAAGCACACGCAGCAGTTCATATACACCAAGAAGTGATAAAACACCGAGCGCAAAAAGCAGAAAATAACCTCCCTGAACAAAGAAGAAAATAGCGGCAAGCACTAAGACAATCCCACTGATTAAACGAGTAAAAAACATGATTTGCTCCTCCTAAATTCCTCCAAAGCGACGGTCTCTTTTGTTGTAATAATCAATCGCTTTATGTAATTCTTTTTTATTAAAATCCGGCCACAAAACATCCGTAAAATAAAATTCGGTATAAGCAAGCTGCCAAAGCATAAAGTTAGAAAGCCTTTCTTCCCCACTTGTACGAATCAACAAATCCGGATCCGGAAGACCTTTGGTGTCCAAATATCCGGCAAACATTTCTTCACTGATATCTTCAGGCTTTACTTTACCGTCTTTCACATCCGCTGTCATCTTTCTCATCGCACGTGTCATTTCATCCCGGCTTCCATAGTTTAAGGCAACCTGAAAATGAAGTCCGGTATTATCTTTCGTTGCTTCTTCAAGTTCTTTGATACTCTGTTTCATGTCCTCTTCCAATGGAGTAATATCACCAATTACACGAACGCACATATTATTTTTTGTACTTCTCTTAATGCAGTCTTTCAAATATTGTCTAAGAAGTTTCATCAGCGCATTAACCTCATCCTCCGGCCGTTTCCAGTTCTCCGTGGAAAACGCGTATACCGTGAGATAATTTATCCCCAGATTATAGGCATCCTCACAAATCTCTTCCACGGTTTTACTTCCGGCAACATGCCCTGCTTTACGTGGCAGCAAACGCTTTTTTGCCCATCTTCCATTGCCATCCAAAATAATGGCAACATGATTTGGCGCATTTAATTCTGAACGTTCCATAAAAATTTCCTCCATCTTCTAAAAAAAGGAAGGACAGACAAGACTCCTGCAAAGCAGGAACAGGCTGTCCTAATATTCGGCACACATACACCGAACTTCCTTCTATACGGTCATTACTTCTGTTGATTTTGCATCAATTGCCTGGTCAATTTTCTTTACATACTCATCGGTAAGTTTCTGAATCTTGTCTTCCAACTGTTTCTGGTCGTCTTCTGAAATCTCGTTTGCCTTTGCTTCTTTTTTCACAGCATCATTGGCATCTCTACGAATGTTTCGGATAGCAACCTTAGCTTCCTCACCTTTTTTCTTAACGTCTTTTACCAATTCTTTACGACGTTCCTCCGTAAGTTCCGGAAATACCAGACGAATCACTTTTCCGTCGTTTGCCGGTGTAAGTCCCAAATCAGAAGCCAAAATTGCTTTCTCGATATCCTTAATAAGACTGGTATCCCACGGCTGAATCTGAATCATGCGGGCTTCCGGTACGGAAATATTGGCAACCCCCTGTAAGGAAGTCGGTGTTCCATAATAATCGACCTGAATGCGGTCCAAAATTCTTGGATTAGCACGTCCGGCACGAATCGCACCATATTCTTCTTCCAAATTAGCAAGTGACTTCTTCATCTTCTCTTCATATTGATTTAATTCCATGACTGTTTAACCTCCATTAATCCACAGTAATAATCGTGCCGTTGCTCTTTCCTGCTACGGCGTTTGCAATACTGTTCTCTTCATTCAAACCAAAAATCAGCATTGGCATTTTATTTTCCAGACAAAGCACAGCGGCCGCCAAATCTACAACACCGAGTTTGTTGTCAACAATGTCTGCCATCTGCATCGAATCATACTTTTTCGCATCCGGATTTACCGCCGGGTCGGAATCATAAACACCATCAATGGATTTCGCTGCCAGAATAATATCGGCATCAATTTCAATCGCACGAAGCGCCGTTGCGGTATCGGTCGAAAAATACGGATGTCCGGTTCCACCGGCAAAAAATACTACCATTCCTTTTCCAAGATACTTGTTGACGCGGTCTTTGGAAAATAATTTCGTAAAAGAACCACAGGAAAATGGTGTTAATACTTGTGTCATAAGTCCTACGGAGCGACAGATTTCTGACATATAAATGCAGTTCATAATCGTAGCCATCATACCAATCTGGTCTGCTTTGGTACGGTCAATTGTCTCACTGGAGCGTCCCCGCCAGAAGTTTCCGCCACCGATTACAATAGCAACTTCAGTTCCGGCATCCACCAAATCTTTAATCTGTTTCGCAACCGGTACACAGGTTGCTTCGTCAAAACCGGTACCCTTGTCTCCAGCCAAAGCCTCACCGCTTAATTTCAATAATACTCTTTTATATTTACTCATTGCTAAATAGCCTCCTGTTATACTTCTTATTCAAAAAATGAATCCAAATCCACATCGGCATATGCTAAAGAGCAATGTCCATCAATAACGGCTCCACTGTTAATCTGAATGGATTTTGCTTTAATGTCTCCTTTTACTACTGCTGTGGAATCCACGATAACAGGACCATTAACTTCAATATTTCCTTTGACTGCTCCGGCAACCAGTACAGAAGTACAGTTAATATTACCAATTACGACTGTTCCTACATCAATTTTTACAATACCACGGCTGTTAATATCACCTTCCAGTCTTGGAGTGTTTACATAAATTTCAGAAGCAATCGTATTACCTGCTACTTTACCGGTAATTGTTAATTTACCCTCACATTCTACATCACCTTCAATGGTACCTTTTACAACGAGAGATGTATCCGATTTAATGCCACCGTTAATGGTTGTTCCTTTTGTAATTACGGTAACTTCCTGTGCATCATCTTCTACCTCTTGCACTGGTGTATTATCAACACTTGTCTCTTCCATTACTTCTTCGTTCATGACCTGTTCCTCCTCATAATCTTCAACCGTATCTTCAACCGGTTCTTCTATTTCTTCCGGCTCTTCTGCCACTTCTTCAAGCGGTTCTTCTACCAGTGATTCCTCTGGTTCCTCGATTACTTCTTCCGGCCCTGCATCCACCGCAATTTCATTTTCTTCTGTCACATTATTTTCCACAACTAATTCCGGAACCTCTTCTGCCGGTTCTTCCGGTGGAAAATCGGTTGTCAATTCACTCATTGGAACTGTCTCATCTGTTTTCTCAACATCCACTGCCAGATTTTCATCCAGACTCTCTGTCAACTCATTCACAGACTGAGCAATATCCTCTTTTAAGTCCTTAAAAAAACTCATTTTTCTTCCTCCTGATTTCCATTGTTGTGCTGAATGAGTATCATCGACTCATCCACCGGCAACAATTCATAATTTTTAGCCTTAATTTGTTTTATAATAGATGGCAGTGCTTTTACCGTCATCGGCTTGTCTGCCACATCATACATAAGTACAACTGCTGTATCATATGCATCAACGCCCTGCATAACACCGGTTACCACTTGTTCTTTTGTGGCATTTGCATTATTGATATCAGGACTGATGACATTCCAGTCTAAATACAGATAATGGTTTTTATTTAACACATCAATAAAGTTCTGGATTGGAAGTGATGTGTTTTGCGTACTGCTTCCTCCCGGAAAACGATAAAACTTCGTGTGTACTCCGGTTGCTTCATATAAACAGCGGTTAATTTGTTTTAAGTCCTTCTCAAAAGCCTCTTTAGAATCATAAATCACATCTTGGATATGTGAATAAGAATGCATCGCTAATGTGTGGCCTTCTTTTACAATCCGCTTATATATTTTCTTCGACGAAGCATCTTCTTTTCCTGTCACGAAAAAGGTTGCTTTCACATGGTTTTTTTTCAGTACATCTAAAATTTTTCCGGTCTGGCTTCCCGGTCCATCATCAAAAGTCAGATAAACCTTTTTGGTAGTTGTATCATCCGTTGGTTTTATCGTTGGCACGGCAGTCGACGCCTTCTTCGGCTCTTTCGTTGTCTTTATCTCTTTTTCCTGTGCCTTGACAACATCCGAATCCGACACCTTGGTAATCGTCTCAATCTGTTTTTCCAGTGAATGAACCTTCACCAATAAAAACAAACACATTATCGTAGGCAGTAACAAAAGTACAACAGCTGTCCCTACAATAATTTTCTTTATTCGCCTTACCCTTTTCTTCCGATAAGCAGCCTCCGCTGCACGAACTGTATTTCCTGTCACCTGGCAGCGACCTCCTTATCCTTCCATCTCTCGCAGCACGTTATCTAATTTCTTTTTCTTCTTATCGTGCTTATACTCATACAATTTACCATCTGCCGCATTCACGCAGTCCTCTAAATCTCTCTTCTTTTTGGATTCCAAAAGACAATAACCAACACTTGCCTTTACCAGATACGGCAGTTCACTCTCTTCATTAAAGTCTGCCAGATATCCATTAAAATCCTTTACAAACTGCTCTGCCATATCTTCTGTATAACCGATTCCGACGACATTATATTCATCGCCGCCGACACGGGCGCAGGCATCTTCCTTTCCTGACACAGCCTGCATTGCCTCAGCAATTGTACGCAGTGCCAAGTCTCCATTCATATGTCCAAAACGGTCATTGACCACTTTCAAATTATCCATATCAATGGCAAATATCACAAATGACTTCTTCTCCTTTTTCGCCTTTTTATATTTTTCAAGGGAAACAGAATCAAATCCTCTGCGGTTGTACAAACCGGTCAGTGCATCGTGAACATATAAATTGTTCAACTCCTGAAGAAGTCCCTGGTTTTTCTGTTTAATGCGAATCATCTCTAACGCATTGCCAAGAATTGCAAGCCAGTTATTAAAGGTCTTATTGGTACTGTAATTGTCCTCATAAGACACAGCCAGATAACCATAACAAAACTGGTTGTTATGAATCGGGAAGAAATAATAAATCATCGGCTTATCTTCCGATATGTCTTTTGGCAAAAGCCGTGAAGTCTCAAACACATCAAATACACAGGATCTCTTGTGGAACAAACCACCTACTACCTTACTCTTCTTAGCAAAACCATTTGCCGGCGAACAATATTTCGGATACTGATCACCGCGTCCCTCTCCTAAGCAGACGAAAAAACTGTCAATATGATCATTCCTGCCCACACGGAGAGACTTCTCAATTCCATCCACATGGTCAAGGTCCGACAAATCAATAAACATATATGTGTTACTCTGATTCGACTCCATAATACTCTGGTATTCATTCATCTGACGAACACGTTTGGCTAACATCGACTGCATGTTAAATGTCTCACAGCCACAGGAGTTACGGAAAATAACTTCCGCATTTACATAACTTTTCTGTGGCACTTTTTCGCCACGCCACATCGATTCTATAAGTCCCACTGCCTGCTTCACCATATCGTGAACCGGCACGGAAACCGTCGTAATCGGCGGTAGTGTAATTGAAGATTCCCATATATTATCAAATCCGGAAACGGCAATGTCATCCGGAACCAGAAAGCCTTTTGCAATCAACTCGTTCATCAAAGAACTTGCCATGTAATCATTTGCACACATAATCACTTCCGGTCTTTCATCCAATTCCATCGTGAAGTAATCAGCTGCTTCTTTTGCTTTCTTCGTCCAATAATCCCCTTCATATACCATTCGTTCATCAAATGGTATCCCACGATTTTCCAGTGCACGTTTATAATCTGCCAACCTCATAATCGTATCCGGATGATCAAACGGTCCCGCCATAAAAGCAATTTTCGTTTTATGATGTTGATCCACAAAGTGATACACCAAATCTTCTATACGGTGCTCTTGATTCACTAACACCGCCGGGTAATCTTTCAAGTCATGACGCAACGTAACAACCGGACAACTGCATTTTTTCTCAATACTGTCTACCACATAATCAAGTGCCGGCTTATTCACCAAAGTATCATGGCACAAAATAATGGCATCCAACTGTTCAAACGGAATCAAATGAACAATATTTGCCTCTCCTCTGCCATTTCTTGTTGTCTCAGTTCCATAGCACGAAAAGAATGTAAAATACGCCAAATTATAGTCTGCCTCTTTTGCATACATCGACAACGTCTGGCAGATTTGCTCCTGATAATGTGATGACACATCACAAAGAATTACACCAATCGTTTTTCTCCCATTTTCAAACATATGGTTTCTCCTTTCCGTACTTTGCACACACTTATTGATATTATATCATATTATAAAAATATTTCCACATGTTTTTTCTTATTTGTCTACACTTACGCTGTCTGTTTTTGTGAAATCAGGGACTGTTTTTGCAAGTTCTTCTACCGCCGCTTTAATTTCATCCGAAAAATCCATATACCACTGCCGCGTTTCCAAAACATACTCTCTTCGAAACGCCTCATCGGTACAAAAAGCCGTTCTCAAATTATGTAACCGGTCAGCTGCTTTTACAACAAACGCAATTGGATTTGAGCGGATTCCCGCCACATATTCAGCCATGACATATCCTTCCTGTTTTGTCAAAAGGCGCACCGCTTCTAACACCCGTGTACCACCAAGAGAAAAAATCTCATCTTCGGTTGCATCGGTGTCCTCTAACAAATCATGAAACAAAGCTGTAATTTGGTAGTCTATCCCATAACCTTGATTTCTTACGATTTCTGCCACCGCTAACGGATGCGTAATATATGGTTCACCGCCAATGCGGAACTGCCCCTTATGTTTTTTTGTTGCAAAAGCCTCAGCTTTTTGGTATCGTTCCTTCTCATCCATGCGCTTTTTATCCATGCCCCTCATTTATAATGTATGATATATAAATTGTAGCATATTTGCCGGAATAGTTCAATGATGGGTGGATGTTTTTTGTTTTTCTGTTTTCTGCAGTTTAGAAAGAAAAGTTTGCGATTCGTGGGCACTCCCGTTAAACAAACGCGTAAGGGTATCGGTGTGCCAAATACGCACGCTTGATACCCACGTGTTTGTACCCACTCATCACAAACTTTTCTTTTCTAAATTACAGGAAACAAAAAGACATCATTACATATATTCTCTATAAGTAATGATGCCTTATCATTCAATGATTCATTAAGACGAGAAAATTAGTTACCCATCTGAGCAGCAACTTCTGCTGCGAAGTCTTCTTCTTTCTTCTCAAGACCTTCACCAGTCTCGAAACGAACAAAGCTCTTAAGTGTGAGGTTACATCCAACTGCTTTTGCAACAGATTCTACATACTTAGCAACGGTCTCTTTGTTCTCAGCTTTTACATAAACCTGCTCAGTCAGACATACTTCTTTCAACTCTTTGTTCAAACGTCCGATAATCATTTTCTCAATGATGTTATCCGGTTTGTTTGCATTTTTAGGGTCGTTTTTCGCCTGAGCAAGAAGAACTGCTTTTTCCTTCTCTTTGTATTCATCGGATACATCATCAGATGAAAGATACTGAGGATTCATAGCAGCAATCTGCATTGCTACGTTTTTCAAACACTCAACTACTTCTGCTCCTGTGTTATCTGTCTCAGCAGCAATCAAAACACCGATTTTGCCACCGGCGTGAATATAATCTACAACAATACCGTTGTCACAGCTTACTTTCTCAAAACGACGGATATTCATGTTCTCACCGATGGTAGCAACCATAGAAGCAAGTTCTTCTTTTACTGTCTTAGAAGAATCGCCAGCCCATGGCTCAGCCAAAAAGGCATCGATATCAGCAGCAGAGGAAGCATTTACCTGATCTGCAACAGCCGCAACGAAATCCTGGAACTTCTCATTCTTTGCTACAAAGTCAGTCTCACTGTTTACTTCAACGATAGCTGCTTTCTTTCCATCTTCACTGATGTTTGTCTTAACAATACCCTCAGCAGCGATACGTCCGGCTTTTTTCTCTGCCTTTGCAAGACCATTCTCGCGAAGCCATTCAACAGCCTTGTCCATATCACCATCTGTATTTGTAAGTGCCTTCTTACAATCCATCATGCCGGCACCTGTTTTTTCTCTTAACTCTTTTACCATTGATGCTGAAATAGCCATTTTTAAATCCTACCTTTCTCTTTCTTACTCTGCTTCTGCCTCAGATGCTTCTTCTGTCTCTTCTGCTAAAGACTCGCCCTGATTTGCTTCGATAACAGCGTCTGCCATCTTAGAAACAATCAATTTAACGGCACGAATTGCATCGTCGTTACCAGGAATTACATAATCAAGTTCTTCCGGATCACAGTTTGTATCTACAATACCAATCAAAGGAATACCAAGGATGTGTGCTTCCTGAATACAAATTCTCTCTTTTTTCGGATCTACTACAAAGATTGCATCCGGAATATCTTTCATATCTTTGATACCACCAAGGTTCTTCTCAAGCTTTGCCCATTCTTTCTTAAGGTTAATAACCTCTTTCTTAGGCAGAACATCGAAAGTTCCATCTTCTGACATTTTCTCAATTGCTTTTAATCTCTTAATACGAGTCTGGATTGTCTCGAAGTTTGTAAGCATACCGCCGAGCCATCTCTCGTTTACATAGTACATACCGCAGCGCTCTGCTTCTGCTTTAATGGAATCCTGAGCCTGTTTTTTGGTGCCTACGAAAAGAATTTTGCCGCCTTCTGCTGCAATATCTTTTACTGCATTGTAAGCTTCGTCTACTTTACCTACAGATTTCTGAAGGTCAATGATATAAATACCATTTCTCTCTGTGTAGATGT
>CALELW010000245.1 GCA_937902905.1 uncultured Clostridium sp.
GATTCTTTCACCTGCTGCATCGTCAAATGTCCTTCTTTGGATGGAAATTCCCACATACCGGCTAATAGTCCTTCATTTGGTCGTCTTACAATTCCAATTCGGTCACCCTTCCGGAATACAAAGACTGTCTTTTTCTCAATGCGGCGTTTTTTCTTCTCCGCCTTTTTCGGCAGTTCCATCTCACGCCCCTCTCTGTGGGCAAGACACAAATGAGAAAGCGGACATTTTTCACAGAGCGGTTTTCCATTTGGAATACAGATTACTTCTCCGAGTTCCATCAGTGCCTGATTAAATTCGCCCGGACAGTCCTTTGGCATAATGGCGCGAAGTTCTTTTTCCATCTTAGTCCGAACCGACATTTTCATAATATCTTCATCGCAGTTCAAATACCGCATCGTGACACGAAGCACATTGCCATCCACCGCCGGCTCCGCTAAACCGTAAGCAATGGATGCAATCGCCCCCGCCGTATATCTGCCGATTCCCGGCAGCGAAAGCAGCAAATCATAATCGGCCGGAAGCCTGCCATCATACCGCTCCACCAAAAGAGAGGCTGCCTTCTTTAAATTGCGTGCACGGTTATAATATCCAAGTCCTTCCCACAATTTCAGAAGTTCTTCCTCCGAAACCGCCGCCAGAGAAGGAATATCCGGCAGACACTTCGTAAACCGGTCATAGTATGCTTTTGCCGCTTCTATTCTTGTCTGCTGGAGCATAATCTCCGACAGCCATACATGATACGGCGTAGCATCATCCCGCCACGGCATACTGCGTTTTTCTTTTTCATACCATAAGCAAAGAGGCTCAACGAGAGCCTCCAGTTTAAATTCTTTATTTTCGTTCATTTTCACCTTTTCCCAGTTCTATTTCATTGTGGGACAAATCGACGTACTGATTAATTTCCTCGATATCCATATGGGTAAATTCGGAAAGTTCTTCAATTGTCGCAATACGTCCATATTCCTGCGCTAATGTCCTCGTTGCCTCCAGCAAAAGATTCACACGCCCAAGCAGTGCATGCACACTGTCCGTCCCTGCCAGTTCTTCATCCACTAATTCAATCAACCGGCTTCGCACCGCATGGTCAATGGCTTTTTGATAGTCAACGACTTCTTCATTTCCACAAAGCATCGCAACACAGGCGGTTAATTCCAAATTGCCTTCCTGAATCAAATCTTCCACCGGCACACCGCGGCCACGGTATTTATCCGCCAACTGCATAACCCGGTGCAGATGTGCTTCAATGACAGAAGAAATAACTTCTTCCTCACCTCTTCGCAGCTGTTCGAGTAAAAGTGCAAGTTCCTCTTCTTCGTACCGCTTTAACTGACGCAGTTCTTCTTTATATAAGCGCAGATATTTGGAATCTTTTTCGCTTTTTTTGACAGCCTCTTCTTCCGTTTTCTCTACCGGCGCACGATAGCCTTCTACCTCAATCCGATGTTCTTTAAGATATGCGTAGACAAACGGCATCTGTTCCTCTGTCAAATTCCAGTCGCTGCAATAATCGGCAATTTCTTTTTTGGTGAGCAAATTTTCTTTCGTTCGTCCAAAATCTACCAATTCTTCCATCTGACGTAGAAATTCTCTCTGGTCCATATCTGCCTCCTTGATTTTTACAATGCACTCCGATAAATCGCAATCACATCATCACGATTTAATTTCACATAATTTCCTTCGGTCTTACGTCCCTTCAAAAGCTTATCGGTCATAAGCTCGATATCCTCTTCTTTTGCGCCAATCTCTGCAAAGGAAGACGGCATACCGATTTTTTTCAAAAATGCTTCAAACGCCTCAATTCCTTTGAGTGCGGTTTTCTCGGGATGTTTCTCATTCATCGGCACATCAAAGATACGATTTGCAAATAAAGCAAGTTTGCCCGGATTTTTCTTACAGACATAACGCATCCAAAGCGGTGCAATTACTGCAAGCCCTGCGCCATGAGTAACGTCATAAAGAGCTGACAGCTCATGCTCGATGTGGTGGCTTGCCCAATCCTGCACACGGCCGACACCGCAAACATTATTATGTGCTAACATACCTGCCCACATAATGTTTGCACGTGCTTCATAATGATTTGGATTTTCAATGACACGCGGTGCTTCATATACAATTGTTTTCAAAATTGCTTCACACAAGCGGTCTGTAATCTCAACTTCCTCTGTATTGGAAAAATAACGTTCACAAACATGAATCATAATATCCGTTGCTCCCGCTGCCGACTGATACGGTGGCAGGGTGCAGGTAAGTTCCGGGTTCAAAATAGAGAATTTCGGACGAAGCAAATCACTTTTTGTTCCCTTTTTCACCATTGTTTTTTCATCCGTAATTACGGTATTTGGCGAACCCTCGCTGCCGGCTGCCGCAATCGTTAATATCGTTCCGATTGGAAGTGCTTTTTCAACGGATGCCTTGCCCTGATAAAAATCCATGAAATCTCCATCATACAAAGTACCGGCGGCAATTGCCTTAGACGAATCAATCGTACTTCCACCGCCGACGGCAAGAATAAAGTCAACCTTTTCTTTCTTGCACACTTCAATTCCCTCGTATACAAGTCCGCTTCTTGGATTTGGTTTTACACCACCAAGTTCACAAAATTCCAAACCACTTTCCTTTAATACGGAAATCACGGTATCATAAAGTCCGCTCTTTTTGATGGAGCCTCCTCCATAATGAAGCAGCACTTTATGTCCGCCAAATTTTTTTATCAAATCAGCAACATGCTTTTCGGCGCCTTTACCAAAATCAAAATAAGTTGGCGCATAAAAGGTAAAATTATCCATTATAAAATATTAAGTCCTTTCTTCGATGCTTCTTCCCACACATCATCCGGCCAAATCGATGCCTGTACTTCTCCAATATGTGCTTTTTTCAGGAAAAACATACAAATTCTTGACTGTCCGATTCCACCACCGATGGTATACGGAAGTTTCTTTTCCAAAATTTCTTTCTGAAACGGAAGGTTTTCGCGCTCCGGGCATCCTGCTTTTTCAAGCTGCTCCTTCAATGCTTTTTCATCCACACGGATTCCCATGGAAGAAATTTCAAATGCCATATCAAGAACCGGGTAATAAACGATAATGTCACCATTTAATGACCAGTCATCATAGTCCGGTGCACGTCCGTCATGCGGCTCTCCGGAAGCTAATTTATCTCCAATCTGCATCAGGAAAACAGCGCCATATTCTTTTACTGCCTCGTACTCACGCTCTTTTGGCGTCTTGTCCGGGTAGCGGTCCTCAAGTTCCTGCGTTGTCACAAAGGTAATCTGCTCAGGCAGGGATTTCTTAATGTAGTCATACTGCATTGCCATATAATCTTCTGTTTCCATCAATGCCTGATATACTTTATTTACAATAGTTTTCAAAGTATCCACATTACGTTCTTCTTTGTCAATAATGCGCTCCCAGTCCCACTGGTCCACAAACAAAGAATGTACGTTGTCCGTCTCCTCATCACGGCGAATCGCATTCATATCCGTATAAAGCCCCTCTCCATGAGCAAAACCATAGCGGCCCAGCGCATGACGTTTCCACTTAGCTAATGAATGTACGATTTCTGCCACCCTTCCATTCTGCTCCAAAATATCAAAAGAAACCGGGCGCTCTACACCATTTAAGTTGTCATTCAATCCGGAATCCGGGTCGACAAAAAGTGGTGCCGAAACTCGTGTCAGATTCAAATTGGCAGCCAAAGCCTTTTCAAAGAAATCCTTTACTTTTTTAATTGCTACCTCAGTCTCGCGGATATCCAGTGCGGACTGATAGCCTTGTGGAATAATTAAATTCATGTTGCTAACCTCCTCATGTATGCTTTATAATTCACAGTTATTTACGGTACGTGGGAACGGAATGACGTCACGGATGTTCTGCATACCGGTCAAATACATAACACAGCGCTCAAATCCGAGACCAAATCCGGCATGACGTGCCGTACCATATTTACGCAAATCCAGATAAAATTCATAATCTTTTTTATCCAGTCCACATTCATTCATTCTTTCAACCAGCTTATCATAATCATCTTCACGCTGGCTTCCTCCGATAATTTCTCCGATTCCCGGAACTAGACAGTCCATAGCGGCAACTGTTTTATTATCGTCGTTCATCTTCATATAGAATGCCTTGATTTCTTTTGGATAATCCGTTACGAAAACAGGGCGTTTAAAAATCTCTTCCGTAAGGTATCTCTCATGCTCGGTCTGCAAATCACATCCCCAGCTTACTTTGTATTCAAATTTATCATTGTGCTCTTCCAAGAGTTTAATGGCTTCGGTATAAGTAACATGTGCAAAGTCCGCATCCACAACTCCCTGCAGACGCTCAATCAGACCCTTGTCCACAAACTGGTTAAAGAATTTCATCTCTTCCGGTGCATTTTCAAGCACATAGCGGATAACATATTTCAACATGCTCTCAGCTAACATCATGTCATCTTTCAAGTCCGCAAATGCAATTTCCGGCTCAATCATCCAAAATTCTGCGGCATGACGTGTCGTATTTGAATTTTCCGCACGGAATGTCGGACCAAATGTATAAATGTTTTTGAATGCCATCGCATACGTTTCACCATTTAACTGTCCGCTTACCGTAAGATTGGTTTCTTTACGGAAGAAATCTTTTGTGTAATCTACTTTTCCATCCTCTGTCATCGGAAGGTTTTCCATATCCAGTGTTGTTACACGGAACATTTCACCGGCACCTTCACAGTCACTTCCGGTAATCAATGGCGTGTGTACATAAACAAATTCTCTCTCCTGGAAGAATTTATGAATCGCATACGCAATTAAAGAACGCACACGAAATACCGCCTGAAATGTATTTGTTCTCGGACGAAGATGTGAAATCGTACGAAGATACTCAAAGGAGTGTCTCTTTTTCTGCAATGGATAATCCGGCGCGGACTCACCTTCGACGACAACCTCATCTGCCTGAATCTCAAATGGCTGTTTCGTCCCCGGTGTTGCTACTACTTTTCCCGTAACAATCACGGCTGCTCCTACATTCAATTTGGAAATTGCTGAAAAATTATCAAGTTTATCTGAATATACCACCTGAAGCGGCTCGAAAAATGTTCCATCATGAACCACTAAGAATCCAAATGTTTTGGAATCTCTGACGCTTCTTAACCATCCTCCGACCGTAACCGTCTGTTCTACATACTTTTCCTGGTTGCGATACAAATCGCGTATACTAATTAATTCCATATCTGCCTCATTTCTGC
>CALELW010000246.1 GCA_937902905.1 uncultured Clostridium sp.
GTTTTTTTTGAGTAGATTCTATTATAAGGAAGTGAAGGTGTCAAGAGGGGAGATTTTGGGGGCAGTAATTAATTAAGAAAAGATTGCATCGAGTGGCGCTTTCGCTTAGACAAATGCGCAGAAATATCGGCATGCAAAATACGCATGCCAGATATTTGCGTATTTGTATCCACTCGATACAAAACTTTTCTTAGTTAATTACTGAAACCAAGATTCCCCTCTTGACACGTTGCGGAGGGCGAAGGGGGTATAACTTGAATCTTCAAGTGAAGCAGAAAGAGTTGTCATGGGAGTGCTTGAGGGTTAAGCAACAAGAAATCCCTTCTATGGATTTCGCGATGAGGAATGTAGAACGCCGTCGGTGCGTAGAGGGCGTAGTCTGCCCTCACACACCGTTACGAGCGTTCTTTTGAGCGGGAGCGATTCCGAATGCGAAACCCATAGAAGGGATTTCTTTTCTGCTTACCCCTCACAACGAAATTCATTCCGCTATTGCCTAAACCCGCAAAATAGGGTAAACTAAAGAACGTATCTAAGACACGTACTTTCGAAAGGGAGGCAGATATGAGACGAGTAGCTTTTTTGACCAGTGGTGGTGACTGTCAGGCTTTGAACGCAACAATGCGCGGCGTGGCAAAAACGTTGTATAATGCAGACCCGGACACACAGATTATCGGTATCCTTGAGGGGTATAAGGGTTTGATGTATGAAAAGTATGTAGAAATGAAACCGCTTGATTTTTCCGGTATTTTGACGGAGGGTGGAACGATTCTTGGGTCTTCGAGACAGCCATTTAAAAATATGAGAAAGCCGGATGCCAACGGCATGGATAAAGTGGCGGCGATGGTGAATACTTACCATAAATTAAAACTCGACTGTCTTGTGATTTTAGGAGGAAATGGTACACAGAAATCCGCCAATATGCTGCGGGAGGAAGGTTTAAATGTAGTAGGACTTCCAAAAACCATTGACAATGACATCTGGGGAACGGATATGACGTTTGGCTTCCAGAGTGCAGTGGATATTGCGACTACGGCGATTGACTGTATTCACACGACAGCGTATTCACACGGAAGAGTATTTATCGTGGAAGTCATGGGACATAAAGTTGGATGGCTTACACTTCATGCCGGGATTGCCGGGGGAGCAGATGTAATTTTGATTCCGGAGATGCCATATGATATTGACGCTGTGGTACAGGCAATTCAGAAGCGCACGGATGCCGGAAAGCGTTTTTCAATTCTGGCAGTGGCAGAGGGCGCGATTAGTAAGGAGGACGCACTTCTTACG
This sequence comes from uncultured Clostridium sp., assembly GCA_937902905.1. Classification (GTDB taxonomy): domain Bacteria; phylum Bacillota; class Clostridia; order Lachnospirales; family Lachnospiraceae; genus Eubacterium_F. The sequence goes on from CALELW010000246.1 coordinate 1,291, forward strand.
AAGAAAGAGAGAAAAGCAAAATTAAAGAATAATCCATATCCAAGTGTTTCCTATAAAATAGGAGCAGAGATTGAGGAGCGCACCGGGCAGGAAATTCGTATTACGGTACCGGGACACACACAGCGCGGGGGAAGCCCGTGTGCGTATGACCGCGTGATTGCCAGCCGCCTTGGGGCAGCAGCGGCTCAATTAATTTTAGAAGAAAAATACGGATATATGGTTGGATTTAAAAATGGGGAAATTATACCAATTCCGTTAGAAGAAGTAGCGGGTAAATTAAAGATGGTAGACCCGGATTCTTCCATTATCCGCGAGGCGAAAAATTTGGGCATCAGTTTTGGTGTGTAACAGAAAGAGGCAATTATGTCATATCAGGCTTTATATCGGAAATACCGTCCCAAGGACTTTTCCAGTGTCCGGGGACAGGAACATATTGTAAAAACGCTCACAAATCAGATTCAGGCAGACCGAATTGGACATGCTTATCTGTTTTGCGGAACGAGAGGAACCGGAAAAACGACGGTTGCCAAAATTTTTGCAAAGGCGGTAAACTGCGAAAATCCGGGGCCGAATGGTCCTTGTGGCGAGTGTGCGATGTGTAAGGCAATTGAGGAACAATCTTCCATGAATGTGGTGGAAATCGATGCGGCATCGAATAACCGTGTGGATGACATCCGGCAAGTGATTGATGAAGTGCAGTATTCACCGGCGGAAGGACGTTTCAAAGTGTATATTATTGACGAGGTGCACATGCTCTCGACAAGCGCATTTAATGCACTTTTGAAAACATTGGAAGAGCCGCCTTCCTATCTGATTTTTATTTTGGCGACAACGGAGGCGCATAAGATTCCGCTCACCATTTTGTCGCGCTGCCAGCGCTATGACTTCAAACGAATTCAGGTGGAAACAATTGCCGCAAGACTGAGGGAATTATTAGAAATAGAAGGAATTGAGGCAGAAGATAGGGCGCTTACTTACATTGCGAGACAGGCAGACGGCGCACTGCGTGACGGCTTAAGTCTTTTGGAACAGTGTATTTCCTTTTATTTCGGACAGAAATTAACGTATGAAAATGTTTTGAAAATTCTTGGTGCTGTCGACCACAGTGTGTATCACCGGCTGATGGAGGCTTTGATAAAAAATCAGGTTGATGGCGTGATTGCTATTGTGGCTGAGATGGTTGAGCAGGGTAAGGATTTATCACAATTTGTCAATGAACTGATTTGGTATCTGCGTAATCTTTTGGTTGTGAAAACCGCGGATGAGGCAGAGCAGTTAGTGGATATGTCGGAGGAAAACAGACAGGAACTTTCCCGCTTTGCCGAGCAGATTGAACTGGAAATTCTGTTCCGTTATATCCGTATTTTGTCGGATTTGGCAAATGATATGAAATATGCAAACAATAAACGTGTCATGCTTGAGATGGCGATGATTCGCTTGTGCCGTCCGCAGATGCAGACGGATTATGATTCTTTGATTCAACGGTTAAATCAGTTGGAGCAGAAGAATGAACAGTGGCAGGAGATGATGGAGTCCAGTACCTTTGTGGCAGCGCAAAGTGCGGGAGCATCTGAAAATAAACCGGTAATCAAGCCACAGAGAGAAATTCGTCCCGAAGCAGTTCCGGATGATGTAAGAGATGTGGTGGCAAACTGGAACCAGATACTTGGACGAATCGATCAAGTGTCGCGGTCTATGCTTTTAGATGTGAGGATTTCTGTATCGGAGGCAGGAAAACTGGTGCTTGCTTTTACACAGGGAATGCCTGCCGAATATTTCAAAAAAGAGGAAAATCAGCAGGTGCTGATTGAGGCAGCCGGTCAATTGACGGGCAAAGAGATTTCGTTGGATGTGCGGTTTGTGGAAAATCGTCAGGAAATGAATGCTTTGCCGGAGCTGCGGAATATAATAAAAAATGTAGAAATTGAAATGTTGGATTGACCGACATAGAAAAAGAAAGGAAGAAGAAAAATGGCAAGAAGAGGTGGATTTCAGGGCGGAATGCCGGGAAACATGAATAATTTGATGAAGCAGGCGCAGAAAATGCAGCGTCAGATGGAAGTAACACAAAAAGAGATGGAAGAAAAAGAGTATGAAGCAACAGCCGGTGGCGGTGCCGTCACGGTAAAAGTTTCCGGTAAAAAAGAAGTTCTTTCCGTCAAATTGAGTGAAGAAGTTGTTGACCCGGATGATATTGAAATGTTAGAGGATTTGATTGTGGCAGCAACAAATGAGGCGCTGCGCCAGCTCGAAGAAGACAGTGCAAAATCCATGGAAGCATTGACCGGCGGATTGAACCTTGGTGGAGGCTTCCCATTCTAATGAAGTATTATAGTGAGTCGATTACAAATTTAATCGAAGAATTGGCAAGTCTGCCAAACATTGGTCCAAAGTCAGCGCAGCGGCTGGCACTGCATATTTTGAATCTGCCGGAAGCACGCGTGAAACATTTAGCGGACAGTATATTGACGGCAAAGCAGAAGATTTGTTTTTGCAAAGAATGTTTTAATTTGTCTGACCAGGAATTGTGTCAGGTGTGTGCGGACGAAAAAAGAGACCACCAGACGATTATGGTAGTCGAGGAACCAAGTGATTTGGCGGCTTATGAGAAAACCGGACAGTACAAGGGTGTGTATCATGTGCTTCACGGTGCTGTGAATCCGATGGTTGGTGTGCAGCCGGAGAACTTAAAACTCAAAGAACTGCTGCAGCGCCTTCAACGGGAAGATATCAAAGAAGTTATCATTGCGACAAATTCCACGGTGGAAGGAGAAGCAACAGCGCTTTGGATTAGTAAATATGTCAAGCAGGCGGGGATTAAAGTAACCCGGATTGCCAGCGGAGTTCCGGTTGGCGGTGCGCTTGAATTTATTGACGAAATGACATTATTCCGCGCACTTGAGGGAAGAACGGAGCTGTGAGTGCATAAGACACCGAAACAGTCCGAGACTGATAAAATCGGCAAGTTGCATGACGAGATTCAAATGTGTTGTCTGCAGCAGCATCTGGCTTCCGAATCCGGAAAGATTGACAATGCCGGTGATGAAAATATCGCCTACTTCCGGAAGATTTTTATCAACACCGACACCGGGGCAGAGTGCTCCCTCGCCTAACGTAATGTAGCCGACGTGCTCGACGACACCGAGAGATGCGTCAATTGCGATAATCAGTGCGTTTTTATAACAGGAATGAATGAATTGTAAAGTGGCTTCCAGATTTTTGGCATGGATGGGCTGTTCCAGCGTGCCGAAAAGATGGAGGCTGTTTTTATGTGTGCTGCAAAAACGTGCTAATTTATGACCCACAATCGGACCTAAGCAGTCGCCGGTGGCGCGGTCGGAGCCGATGCAGACAAGAACGATGTCGCGTGAATGGTAATTCTTTTTCTCCAATAAATTCTGAAGTGATGTAGTAAAATTAAATAAGGAACGGCTTTCGCCGGGATTAAAATATTCTGCCATAATAAAAAACCTTTCTGTGTTGTTTGGTAAAGAACGCCCATTGGCTTTGAAAACCGGGCATCCTAACAAAAGTATTTGCATATTTCCAAAAATCATGCGAAAAAAACTTCAATAAAATTTGTTCTCGGGTTCTGAATCGACAAAATCCGCTCTCCGGGCGTGATATGATAAAACTGTCGATTGAGAAAAAACAATAAAGGGAGGACAAGTCATGCAGTGGACAAGACCAAAAAGTGTTCGGCAGATTGGAGAGATTCCGGGGCGGGGACGAATTTATATGGAAGATTATGTCATTCGTTTTGTAAAACGTCTGGCAGAGCAAAGCCATGGAATGGAAAAGGCAGCAGTGCTTTTGGGTACGAGCCTGATATGTGATGGGGAGAAAATTTACCAGATTTCAGGTGTTGTGGAAATTCATAATTTTGCAGGACGGAGCGGACCGAAACTTACGGATGAAGACTGGGATTATATTTATTCGGAAATGAAGGAAAATTTTACGGATTTGGAAATCGTCGGTTGGTTTTACAGCTGCCAGGGATTTTCTGTCAATCAAGCGGGGCAGCTTTTGCAGATGCATAAACTGAATTTTGAAAAACGGGATAAGGTTTTATATCTTTATGATGAGACAGACGGTGAAGATAGTTTCTTTTTGTATCGCAGCGGACAGTTGGAAAAACAAAAAGGTTACTACATTTATTATGAAAAAAATCCGGAGATGCTTCATTATATGGAGAGGGAAAATAACCGTCATGTTCACATTGTGGAGCAGGAAGATGACCGCGTGGTGAGAAATATTCGCGGCATAATGGAGGAAAAAGAAAAGTTTCGCACAAAGAAAAAACAGAAAGAAGTACATATGGGGTATGGCATAGCGGCGGTGACCGCATTGATTGTTGTGTTTGCATTTGTTGTACTGATGCAGAATCAGTCAGCGCTCAACCAGGTGAAGCAGCAGTTGAATACAATTCAGACAATGAATCAGTCACACCCGGCAAATCAGGACAAGACGATTGTAGAGACGCAGAAGGCAAAGCTTACGCCGTGCCCGACAACGGTTCCGCCAACACAGGAGGCTACGGCTGTACCGAGTATTTCACCGACGCCCGTGCCTTCGGCACCTGCAGAAAATGGCATTGCACAATAATTCTTTTCTATGCTATAATATGAGTTACCGTAATCAGAGAATTTTTCGATTCGAGTACGAGCAAGAAGGGTAGAAAATGAAAGACTTTTTGAAAAATAAACAGAAATGGATTGTAGGTCTGGTGATTCTGGGGCTGATGTTGGTTGCCGGTGGTTTTGGCGTGGCATCCTATTTATATGGAAACCGGTGCTACCGCGGATATGAAGTGAAAAGCAAAGTAAATCGCAGCGACAGCAATAATGTGAATTACCGATATCATAATGGAAATATTTTAAAATACAGCCGCAGTGGTATCAGTGAAATTAATAATGAAGGAAAAAGTTTGTGGAATGGCGGTTATGAAATGAAGCAGCCGCAGGTGGATGTGTGCGGTGATTATGTGTCGGTTGCTGATGTGAGTGGGAAACAGTGTTATATTTATAATGGAAAAGATGAAGGCGTTACTGTTGAGACGAGCCTTCCGATTGTGCGTGCGAAAGTAGCAAGACAGGGTGTTGTTGCCATTCTTCTGCAGGATAAGGATTCGAATGTTTTAAATATTTATAATCCGTACAGTAATGCGGAGAGTTTATTGGTGGAAATCCCGACGAATGTTTCGGAGGAAGGATATCCGCTTGATTTTGATATTTCGCCGGACGGAAAAAGTGTTGTCACTTCTTATATGATAGCGGGCAGCAGTGATTTTGAAACGAAAGTCAGCTTTTACAATTTTACGGAAGTTGGACAGGACAAAAACACATTGGTCGGCGGAAAGTCATTTGGAAACAAGATGATTGCTGATGTTGAATTTGTGTCAGACGATGAAGTGCTGGTTGCCCACGAAAAGGGGTATTCGATTTTCGGGCAGATGAAACAGCCGGAAATTGTCGTGGAAAAAACATTTTCGGATTCAATTAAAAGCCTTGCCGTGGGAGATGATGCGTTAGCTTTTGTTCTGCAAAAAGAGGGAAATGCAAAAAAACAAACATTAAATTTGTATGATTTGTCCGGCAGGGAAAAAATGCAGCAGGACATTTCTTATGAATATGCAGATATGGAAATGTACGGAGATGAAATTATTTTTACGGGAAACCGTTCCTGCAATATTTTGAGAACCAATGGACACGACAAATTTGATTATCATTTTGAGCAGGAAATTGATGCGGTGTATCCGACTTCTGATGGACAGGTTTATACGCTGATTGATTCATCGACGATACAAAAAATACGATTGCAGACGAAATGAGAAAGGAAAAGACATGAGTACAACACTTGTGGAATTGATTGCCGCCGGAATTTTTTTGGTGTGCATACTGGATGGCGTTCATAAGGGACTTTTATTAAAAGTGTTTTCGCTTTTGCGGATGGTTGTGGTGCTTGCTCTTACGATGATTTTGGTGCCGGTTCTAAAGCCGCTGTTCGCGGCAAATTCCGAAGTGCAAAGCGGTGCGGCGTATGTAATTGCGCTTCTTGTGGCAGTGATTGTTGTGGGAATTGTAGTCCGTGTGCTGAAATTAGTAGACCACATACCGGTGCTGAAAACCGTAAACCGGCTGGGCGGTGCCATTTTCGGCGCCTGTATCGGAATTATTTTAATCTGGGTTTTGCTGGCGGTCATAGGAGCGTTTCAGGATGTAGCGTGGTGCCGGGAGATTTCGGAGTGTGCAAAACAGAGTGAAATTCTCCGGACGATTCAGAAATTTGACCCAATGAGTTATGTATTGAAAAAAATTGATTTTCCGATGTTATTTTAATGGCAAATCAATGGAAATAACTGAAAAAAACGGCTTGACAAAGGAAAGTCCACACGATATAATGATTTAGCATGCGTTTCGTGTGGGCTTTTTTGTGTCCTCAAAAACAGGACAACTAGTTCCGCAGACCATGACAAATTAGATTACAGGAGGTGAAAATTAATGCCAACTTTTAACCAGTTAGTAAAGCAGGGTAGAAAATCGGTTGCTAAGAAATCCAATTCTCCAGCACTGCAGTCATCCTACAATTCTTTGAAGAAAAAGTCCGTTAATACGAGTTCTCCACAGAAGCGTGGTGTTTGTACTGTTGTTCGTACTGCTACTCCGAAGAAGCCTAACTCAGCACTTCGTAAGATTGCCAGAGTTCGTCTTTCCAACGGTATCGAGGTAACAAGTTATATTCCGGGTGAAGGCCACAACCTTCAGGAGCATAGCGTTGTTATGATTCGTGGTGGACGTGTTAAGGATCTTCCTGGTACCAGATACCACATTATCCGTGGTACATTGGATACCGCAGGTGTAGCTGATCGTAAGCAGGCTCGTTCTAAGTACGGTGCCAAGAAACCGAAAGCTGCAAAATAAGCTAATTTAAAAGTACCGGATTAATTTTTGCATCTTACTATATAAAAGTGAGCAAACTTTAAACTGGTGCGGACACAAGTCGTGAGTACCTGTGAATTAATTATTATTAAGGAGGGAAGTAACGTGCCACGTAAAGGACATATTCAGAAAAGAGACGTATTGGCTGATCCAGTTTACAAAAATAAGATTGTTACAAAACTGATTAACAACATTATGCTGGACGGTAAAAAGGGCGTTGCTCAGAAAATCGTATACGGTGCATTTGAGCAGGTAGCAGAGCAGACAGGTAAGGATGCTCTTGAAGTATTCGATGAAGCTATGAACAACGTAATGCCTGAACTCGAGGTCAAAGCTAGACGTATCGGTGGTTCCACTTATCAGGTTCCAATCGAGGTTCGTCCGGATCGTCGTCAGGCGCTGGCTCTTCGCTGGTTGACAACCTATTCTCGTGCGAGAGGGGAAAAGACCATGAAGGAGAGACTTGCCAATGAGATTATGGATGCTGCAAACAACACTGGCTCATCCGTAAAGAAAAAAGAAGATATGCACAAGATGGCAGAGGCAAACAAAGCCTTCGCACATTACCGTTGGTAATTCTTGTGCCACTTATTTTGGAAAAAGGAGGAACTGGCTTTGGCTGGAAGAGAATATCCACTTGAGCGTACCAGAAATATTGGTATTATGGCTCATATCGATGCCGGTAAGACAACACTTACAGAGCGTATTCTGTACTATACCGGTGTGAATTATAAAATCGGTGAGACTCATGATGGCGCTTCCACAATGGACTGGATGGAGCAGGAGCAGGAAAGAGGTATCACAATTACTTCTGCTGCTACTACTTGTCACTGGACTTTGGAAGATCATCACAA
>CALELW010000247.1 GCA_937902905.1 uncultured Clostridium sp.
ACAACATCATTTCCTTTTATCTTGAACAGGACTTCTTCCTCTTGTCCTCTCCATCTACCTACTCTTTCTTCATCAGGATTTCCAGCTATATCATCAATTATTTTTTGAAACTTTATTCTATCGCTTTCTTTGTTTGGATTAAGTCCAAAATCTGATGCATGCTTTCCAACCTTTTTCCCAAATTGTTTTTCCTTGCTTGCAAACAACTGAAGATTCATTGGTAATATTGTACCACGTTTACCAATTTTTTCAACTGAATTCAGGTATTTAATCTTGAAATCATCAAAATCCTTCTCCTTATCCAATCCAAAATAGTCAGCACGCTCTCTCAACGTATCAAGTTCGGATTCATCGAGTTCCCATCTTGCCCTCTGCAATAGGCAGCACCGGCAGTTACAATCCTCTGCTGGGTCTCCAAACATCCCCGGTGCTTCAACTGTCATTCCACCGACTTCAAAATCATCATCTACATCTCTGATTTGTCCATCAAGTTCCCGGTGATGATCTCTTGTGTGTCCATCCAGTGTAGCATCCCACTGTTTCAGCACGTCAGCACCAGCAGACTTCGCCGTCCTCATTCCATCCAGTGCAGAAGCCTGTGTGATTCTGTGTCCTTCCGTTCTTGCAATACGCATGGAACGATTCAAACCAATCCTTGCAACATTGTTTAGGTTTCTTGTTACATCCTTATAGGGAAGTGCCTGTGCAACTCCTCTTGACACTTCACTAGTGATTCTTTTCTTCAGGTCTCCGACATCTTTGCCTAACTTTGTGTATAGACCTTTAGAAATCTTTGAATCCGTTTGAACAGCCTTCACCATTGCCTTTTGGTCAATTGGCATTATCAACGGAATCCCCTGACCGTGTAAATCATACATTGCACCAATAAAGCCGGATGAATAGCAGTCCTGCAAATAGTTATGTATCTTTTCATACTGCCCTGAATTTAACAATTCAAGGGATGCTTCAATTTGCTTCTTCAGTCTATTCTGATACCCTACTTGGTATATCTTTGACTGCATTGATTCATCAACCATCAAAACGGCAACCTTTTGATTGATATCAGTAAGCGCTTCTTTATATATCTTTTTCAAGTCATTGATGATTTTCTTTTCATCCCTCAGTTGTGACTTCAGGACTTCCTTCTGTCTTTGATTCATCGGCACCACCTTCTTCCGGTATTACACCGTTTAATGTCTGTTCTGCACCCATCAAATCATCTTCCTCTGTTGGCAACTTATCCTTGATGGATTCATAATCAATATCAAGCACAGCACAAATATTCTGCACTAGTGTTTCATTGTCAAGCTGTGCAGCAATAGACAGAAGTGTATTAATTCTTGTCTGCTGTTCCTGCGCCTTTACAAGGTCAATCTGAGCATTCTCCTGTGCATTGCTCATAATCTCATGGTCAAATTCAAAGTATACGTCACTCAATTTATAACCCGTTCCGTTATTGTCATTGATTTCCTGAATAACAACTTTCAAAATCTTTTTCAAAAACTGTTTTAACCTGATTTCTAACTTGCTGCACTTCAAATCAAGAAGAGAGTACGCCGCTTTGATTGCTATGTTGGTTGTAGCATTTGTATCTTTTAACCCAGCCGTATTCAATCCCATACCAAACCGGTATATATTCTTTTCATCCAATTCAAGTTTTACTTGTCTTGCCTGAAACGGTACATCCACGGTTTTAATATCAACACCGGCACCGGTATCTGTCGATTCCATGCCGATAATTTTCTTAGTTTTCAAATTCTGCTGCAATTCATCCAATGAATCCCCTTCAAACCCTTTTACTACATGGATTGGAGTGTCAAAATCAATTAAATTGTTTGACAGCGAGGACGCCATCAAATCATAATCGTCTATCAACTCTTTAACGGTTTTCAAACAACTAAACTGTTTCTTGTTGTTATCCAGTCGAAAGAACGGAATGAAACCAAAGTTCTCATAATAGGTATTGTTATCATTCATCTTTTTGTACAGCGTATGAGGCTTTGGATTGAGTTTTTCGGAATCATCCTCCACAATCTTCCCCTCATCTGTCTGCACAAAATAATAGGTTTGGTCTTTATCCCAAACCTGAATCCTTTTGATTTTCTTATGTCCCTTTTCTATCCTGTCAACATACCAGTAAATCACATATTCTGTATTATCATCTGTATCCTTTGCCCTTACCTCAATAACACCAATTGAATCCGCACACATAAAGGAAATTCTATTCTCTGCGTTCTTATACGCATACATATATTCAAATCCTTTCGACATACAGCCGGTCAAAACCTCGGACAACTCCGCAACAAAATCCTCATTCTGGTTAAAATAAGAATCTAATTCAGCTTGTAATTCGGCATTATTGGATTTAACAAATCCATCCTTTCCGGACAACACATACTGTACTGCCTGGTCAACTAACTCTGTAAAGAACGGATGCGGAATCTTCACATTACTTCTTGTTTTATCCTCAACCAACTTGCCATCTGCATTGTAATAAAACAGCCGGTAATGCTTTATATCATGGTCTCCGTCATAGTACGCCTGCCCTTTTCTTGCAAACATCTTCTTTTCAGACGTTCTATCTTCGTCAATAAATCTTTGTATTTCTTCGATAGTCAACATATCCTTTTCACCTCCTGCTTTAATACAATGTTCTTTTCTTCTTGCGCCATCTTTCCACGCCGTATCTCAATGCAGCCATTGCATCGTCTTGGTATGGAACCGGCTCATCCAGATATTCTCCTGTGCGCTCATCTCGTTTCCATTTCCACTGTTGAAGTTCTTTTATGGTATTCACACACGAAGGGTCCACGTGAATCATTCTCTTTATCACCTTATCCTTACGAACAATACCCTTCAGCCAGTCTATCTGTGCCGCTTGATACTTCTTCTCATTTGTTTTTTCTTTTTCTACTGCCTTTGCCCGGTACCCTGCATTCTTCCATGTTTTGATTCTGTCCGGCTCTGCCGAATCACACCACATCTCCCTATCTTCCGGAATATGCGCCTCTTTCGCAAGCGGTATAATCTCCGCTGTTTCCTTTTCAAATACATAAACCTCTTTCAGGATATAAATATCATCATCCTTTATCCCAAGAAGAAGAATTGCATTTGCGTGGTTAAATCCAAAGTCCTGTCCAATTGCTATATCATCATAATCCTCCAGTGTCTGCGATAGTTCTTCTACTACCCAGTTATGAAGAATAAGACCGCCAATCTCGCCCCATTCTCCTAATCCGTAAATCTGATAACCATCCGGGTCAACTTCTTTTCGTCTTTTCATTCGTGCCCTATACGCTTCATCAATAAAGCGATTCATAAGATACGTTGAATGATGCGTCATTACATTTTCATCCGGAATATCAAAAAAGACTTTCTTTATCCAATGGTTTCTATTCACTGGATTGAAAGTCAGTCTAATCTGGTAAAACTGCCCTTCGGGAAGTTCTCCACGTAATCGGTCATCTATAATTTCAAAGTCGGCTTGCGTCAATTCCGTCGCCTCTTCACACCAAACATCTGTCAGTTTCCCCTTTTGGAATGTGATGGATTTCAGTTTTTCACGCTGCTTATCATCATTCATTCCCCGGAAAATAATCTCATTTCCATTTGCCCTGCATGTCAATTTCAACGGTGATTTCGTTATCTGCCAGTACCGCTCAGCCTTATCACCTAACATTTTATATATAGCACCCGTCAATTCAGCAAATGTGGAATCTCGGTTTGTTATATCCGATTTGCGGATACACACAAGATTTCTCCCCTTATCCCTCATCAAACGAATAATATAATTCTCCGCAGTGTCAACGGATTTCCCCGAACCGGCAGAGCCTTTCATGACTATGTAGCGTTTCGTGCTTCTATCAACTTCCTTGAAGCAGGGATTCATCTTAACATTTATGTTCATATGCAATCAGCTTCTTCAAACGCTTTAATCATTTTAGGGAACTGAATAGCAATCCAATTAACAAGCTGTTCATTGCTGTTGTAATCCTCAAGCCCTGATTCAATAAAAAAAGCATGGATTATTTCATGCCTTAATACTTCATTAAATCTTATTTTCTTTGTGTCTATGGAATCATCATCACACAGCATTGAGCATACATTTCTGATTGTTATTTGTTTATCGTATTCTTTACACAAACCATCAACACAAGTTTTTTCAAGTCCATCGTCAATTTCAATGCTGTATTCAGTTCCTAAAACATTAACTTTATTCATCTTCCTCATCTCCATAATCAATACTGATGTTCAGTTCCGTATCAACATCTGCTTCAATCTTATCTGTGTATATTCCATATGCCTTTCCAAGAAGTTCAGCAGCCTTGTTTGAATCCTTTATCATGGCAGGGATTTCAACAACTTTCGGAACTGTCTGCTTCACCGTCTGCTTTCTCATTGTTCCGTTTGCATCGGGAGCAAATAACGACTTTTCTTCCTGCAACGTAACAACAACGGATTCCGTCTTTTCCCTTCGCATCACCGATGTAAGATACTTCATAACTTCATCTTGTTTGGCAATCAGTTCAGCTTCTTTCTCCGCCATCCGTTCTTTTATGTATTTCTTCAGTTCAGGTTTCTTCAAGTTTTCATTTCCAATTGAATACGCCGTCTTTTCCGAATAGCCACTTCTGATAGCTGCTTGCGTGGCATTTAAGTCAGTCAGGTATTCATCACAGAATCGCTTCTGTTTGGCTGTCATCTTAGCCATCACAATCACCACCTTCCAACAAAATAGCCATGCAGGTAGGAGAAAGTGGACCCTGCATGGCATGAGAAAAGGGCACTGACGTATAATCAATGCCCTTGTTTGTAATCCTTGCATGATAATAATAACATAAGTCGAGTATGTACTTCTATGTACTCTTTAATTTTCTTGCAACTATTTTGCCTTTCATAGGCACGCTTACAAATAATTTTCTCATGTTAGCCATACTTTCTTTTTATTAATATATTTGTCCAGATATGAGTGTTTACATTGGTTGCAAGGATAACAAAAAGAGGTATTGTTTTCATAACGACACCCAACGCATCCATCATGTTCAGGCACTTTATTTTTGCTGTGTTGCTTATCCTTATTTTCACATATTTTATCAAATTTGGAACAAAATCCGCATGGTGTAACATAAGGACATCCTTCTGTTAGTATGCTCACTTCTAATTCTAAATTGTTATTCATAATTATTCCTCGCTTTCTACTAACTCTGGGTTATCAAATGTGTTTCCGATAACTTCTACTCGATTTCCGTTTTGAACATATTTCCATAAATCATTATTCAAAGATTTGCTTCCGTTCTTTCCCATTCCGATAGCAAAAGTTGTCCTAAAATCTTTATAAAATACTTTTCCAAGTCTTTTCTTTATGTCTTTGTTCGGGAATGGGAAATCATCATGGTCTCTTTGGTACAAAATAATATCATTCTCCCAAATCGGCTCACCATTCTTATCTTTTAAGCCGGTGCATTGGCAGATGGTGGATGGTTCTACTTTGTGTGTAATTACACATCTGCGCCACATAGGGTCACTATCAGGTGGATTATTGCATCTGTTCCAAATCTCACATTCTCCATTTGGAAGTATTATTAAACTTCCAATTTCCCACTCGCCGTTATCAATTTGCTTTGCTTTGAATAAATATCTATCGTCCATATTCTCTCTCCTTAATCTTGCAAATCTTCAATTTCTTCCTCTGTTGCTTCTCCATCAATCGTTTCGGTGAAATATTTCCACCCGGTTCGATAACCATACATTGTGAATTTCTTGCCACAATTATCACAAGTGTATTCGTTGGTATCTTCGGTATAGCAATTAACACGTTCACCGCCTATGTATATATCTTCGTAAGACGGCTCATATTCTTCGCCACAATAAGGACAGATGATATTCTCGTCATCTTCATAATTCCAATAACTACTGCTCATACTTCCTCCTATTCTGCTTCTAATTTAAGCCATTCTTTCCAACAATTACATGGAACTGTATATTGTGATAAAATACCAGCTTTACTAATAATATCAAGAAAATTTGCTAACTCTTCGTCCGTCATTGCCCTAATTCTGTCTGCGTTAGTTATTGCACTGTGTTCATTGTTATTCTTTGACTTCACTATATCAAATAAATCTTCAATTAGTTCTAAGCTATCTTCAGCAACACTATCATTTTGGTAAATATCCTCTTCACATTCAATGTTGTGTTCAAGAATGAATGTTGTAAGCCTTGTAAATAATTCATATTCTTTATTCATTTTCTCTACCTTACCTTTCTTTATTCATGATTCAAATTTCTACTTTTACCTCTTTTTTCACATCACATCTTATCTCCATTTCGCATTCCAAAATTTTGCTTATATAGAGAATTTTTTTCGTACACCAAACAGACATATTAAATCTGAAGGAATTTTTTCCTTCAATAAATCAGAAGGGAGGTTCACATATGTTAAAAAGAATATTAAGTCTTTATTGCAAAATAAAATATTTTGCATATAAAGCAATCTTAAAACTTTGCATTAGCAGTGTTTTCAAATGCGTTGTTAAATTTATTTTATTGCTATTTAAAGTACTAAATTATTTAGTTCCAAACGCATATCATGATACATTGGAAAAATGTTTCATGATACTTGATGCATGGCTCTAATGCATACATAATATTTCCCTCCTGTTCATGTTGGCAGGAGGGATTCTTTATCCCTCCTCATAAAACTCGTGACTTCCGTCAACCACCTTTTCTTCCTCCTCGTCCTCAAACGACCAGCCATACAACCGAAGTACCTTATAGCCATCCATAAGACCCTGACCATTCTCTTTATTATAGGTTCCGTCATATTTAACCAACTCAGTTCCATCCATCGCTGCATGGAGCAGCACTAACATCTGATGGAGTATGCTCAATTTAGCCGCTTTTTCGGATACTTCCTTTCTTTCCTCCTCTGTACATTCATAAAGCGGTTTCCCGGCAAAGAAGTTGCTAAGCCGTGACGGATAAAGAAACGACTGATTCAACACAAGCGCACTCCACAATGCATCCTTGACCTTTTCCTCATCCTTTATCGGAGCAATTCTTCCCTCAACAATATCAGTCACAAAGAGCCTGCGGCGTTCATCTAACTTTTTCAGAACATCTTTGATATATTTCTTATTTTCTTTTTGTTCTTTTTCCTTCTGTTCTGCCGGTGTCAGTTTTTTCTTGACTGCCTTTTTCTTCCTAACGACCTCAATCTCAATCCAATTAATGTAATAATAAAGTTTTTCATTCTGCTTATTTTTTAACTGGATACTCTCCGGCACCTCGTCATTTATTCGGAAACTCTTCACCTTCTCCCATTTGTTTCCGTATTGTTCCCTTGCATATTGTTTAGGAGCCTCAACCACTCCCAGTTCTTTCAGCATTTTAACTATGGCATCCGTTTTCTTCTGTCTCTCTTTTTCTCGTATGTACGACTGAACTTTGGCAACTAAATTGCGATTGTCCGTGGCTTCACGGAGAATCTTATTCCGTTCTTCCACATCCTTAATACGTTCCAGTTCGTAGAGGTCTTTCAGGGACAATTGAAAATCCTTATCCTGCTCTTTATTTTTCAACTCGTCCTGGTCCAGTTTGGCAATGTTCAGCCGATGTTTAATTGTCGTTTTGCTAAAACCAGTCTTATCCGCAATCGTGTCTTCTGTCTCGCCCAAATCGAGCATCATCTGAAATCCCTGTGCCTGCTCCCACACCGTCAGGTCTTCACGTTGCATATTTTCTTCCAGCATGATAGAAACCTGCTCTTTTTTGGATATCTTGCTAACAATCTTACAAGGGACCTTCTCAATACCTGCCAGTTTGGCCGCTGCCAATCGTCTATGTCCGATTATTACATGAAAATCACTGGACAAAGATTCTGTATCAGCGTCCGGCTGTTCCTCCGGTTCTTCTGTCAAGGCTGACAGAGGAATTACGGTCAAATTCTGCATAACGCCCTGCTTCTTGATTGATTCTGCAAGTTCCGTTACATCCCCGACATCTTTTCTCGGATTATCCGGATGCGGGTAAATGTTAGCTACGTTTATCATTACAATTTCTTTTCTATTCTGCATTGTCTCATCCTCCTATTTCTCAAGCACTTCCGGAAAGAAATCGAATAACGTTGGTGCCGTTCGTTTCGATTCTTCCTCTTCTAAATAACCAACTCCATCCCGGAAATAATCCGGATTTAATTCGCACCCCATTCCGGTTCGTTCCATCTTCACCGCCATCATTGGTACCGTCATGAGTCCCCCAAATGGGTCATACACTAAATCTCCCTTGTTGGAATAACGGTTAATGATTCGCTCCACGATATCTAACTGTAATGGACACACATGCATCTGCTGGCGTCTGCGGGACTGCGTTGTATTTAATGTTCTCATACGATTAATATCATCCCATACCTCTAAATCATTCCATGAACCGGGAGCAACAACCATGAATACGGCCGGCAGTTTACCATCCGCATCTAACTCCTTTGCCAACTTTACATGTTCCAAATAATCGTATACGTTTTCTCTGCTGTACTTACGATATACAGCCTGCAAATTATCTACAGAAACATTCTTTAATTCCTCTTTGCTCACAAGCCTGTCACCGGAACTTCTCCAGTACCCATGCGCATCAATCTGCCACTGCGCCCTGGTATAATCTTCTTTACTTTTGGATACCGGCACATCAGCGTACGCATTCGACCGATCCGATGGCAGTTTACGGAAAAGCAGAATATATTCCGGACATCCAACGCCCATTTTAGAACCATCCTTGCACTGCTCTGTCCAGCCAAGACGATACGTCTGATTATTTTCACGTACCACGTCAGTAACAACCGTAATCATGCCAAAATACTGAAAACCATGTTTCATATAGTGTTCAATACACAATGCATGAAACGGTTCAATTGTCGGCATTCCGGTTCCCGTTGCGTTTCCAAACAGCACCCGGTCTTTCACGTGGATTGCTGCCACTCTTCCCGGTCTCAACACCCGAAGCAATTCCGGCGTAAGATAATCCATCTGCTCAAAAAAACGTTCTGTATTCTGATTGTGTCCAAAATCGTTATAGTTCGCTGAATATTCGTAGTGATTTCCAAAGGGAATGGAAGTATGTATCAAATCTACGCTGTTATCTTCCATCCGTCTTGTGTACTCTACGCAGTCATCATGAACTGCCTTATAATATTTTCCTTTTACTTCCACTGGTTCAACACCCATCTTTCTCTCTAATCCATGCGCTTTCCCTGCCTGCGAAAGCCCATACTTTTTCACAATTGCAATCATCTTTTCCACCATGTGGTTATGTTTCTTCCACTTTGCCATCAGCTCATCCTTAATCTTCTGCTCATTATCCATGTAAATAATATCTAGGATGACCGGCTCCTTTTGCAAAAAGCGGTAGCAGCGGTGCACTGCCTGAATAAAATCATTAAATTCATAATCGATACCAAGAAAAATCTCCCGGTGGCAATGCCGTTGAAAATTACATCCGGAACCTGACAATGATTTCTTTGTTGCAAACAACCGGGTCTTTCCGTTTGAAAAATCAAGCACCCGTTTTTCACGAAGGTCATAATCCATTGAGCCGTATATATCGACCGTCTCCGGTAATGCCTTTTTGATTGCCTTGCGTTCCGCTTCCAAATCGTGCCACAGAAGAAAATGCTCCTCCGGTGCTGCTTCCACTATCTGCTTCATCTTCTCAACACGGCGTTCCACGCTTTCTCTCTTAATGGCAGCAGCATCTTTCAAACCGGTACCCGCTTCACGGAAAAGTAAAAACTGACCATCTTTATCCTCCACCTCTTTCCCGTCGTTCTTTAATTCATGCCACCGTATCTCTAACGGCGGAAGAACATATCCATCATCTGAATACTCCGGTGACAAATCTGACGGCATCGTTACAAACAACGCCCAGCTGCTAACCCACAGCCAAAACTCATCTTCCATATTGGGATAAAGCGTCAAATGATTGGCTTTTGTGCTGTCTCTCTGAAAAAACCTTGTCAATGCCTGTCCGGTATCCATCACTTCCAGATAGCCGGCATAATGAATCAGTTCTTTGTATCGGTTCGGCGATGGTGTAGCCGTCGCAACCAGTTTATAGGGCACGTTTTTGAACTTATCCAAAAACGTCTGATATGTTTTACTGCCAAAACTTCGCAAAACACTCGCTTCATCCAGTGCAGTAGCCATAAAATAATCCGGCCGGATATCCCCATCACGAACTCTTTCATAATTGGTCAATAAAATCTGTCCGTCTGCTGCTTCCACTTCTTTCATTGTCCGAACATACACCGGTGCTTCGTAACCTAACACCTCTACAGCGTCTCGTGTAAACTCTTGCTTTACACCAAGCGGTAACACAATCAACGCCTTACCGCCTTTATTTTTTGTCGCCTGATAGCAAAACTCAATTTCCTGTATTGTCTTACCTAAACCAAACGATTCAAACAAGGCTCGTTTTCCACCTCTGAGCGCCCACACAACCGCATCCCTCTGATGTGGTTTAAGCGCCTGATTAATTTCCTCCGGATTTATCTCAAACCCGGAATCCTTTGCTATTTCAATCTTTGATTTCAAAAACTCGTTATAAGTCATTTCGTTCACGGAGTAAAGACGTCTTTTCCGCTGGCCAGCAAACCTCTTACTCCTTTCACTTTTTTCTTTACACCTGCAGCAGATCCTTCTCCAGCTTCCTCCTTTCTTTTTACAGCCTCAGCATATTTTGTCCATTCATTTCTTCTCTCTGCTTTGATTCGCTGTTTTTAATAAACTTAGATGTTCCACGCAGGCTTTTTATAATACTGTCTGCACGCTTTCTCTCTTGTGCGTAAAATGCTTTTGCCTGATTCACACTGCTTGGCAGATAATAACCTGCGCCATCCTGCGAATTGCAAATACATACCCGCCTTCTGGCATCGGCTATCATGCTCCGCAGGGTTCTGTCGCCTACGCCGACCACCCGGCACAGTTCCTTTCTTGTCACTGCATTTTCAGCACCAACCGGAATATAATACTCGATTTTACATCGTTTCATCGGTACCCTCCTACACGATTGATTCTTGACACACTTCCCGCCTGCAGCATCTCGGCTACTTGATTTTCTGAAATTTCTAACTGCTCCGAAATCTCTTTTGTTGTGTGACCGGTACTATGCATTTCAACCGCCATAGCACAATAGGTACTGTGCTTAGACTCTAAATACAGCTGGTCAATCAACTCCGTAATTGCCTTTTTTGTGTCCTCAATCAATTTCCTCATGTTTCACATTCTCCTTTCTTGTAACCGGCTATGTCAGGCTCTGCCATCCAATATGGCGTCCATTTGATTCAATGCCCTTCCGTGCAGTGTACATACCCACTTGTATGTATAACCCATCCTGCAGGCAATGGCTTCCCATGTCATGTATTGAAAATATCTGCAATACAGCAGGTTGATATAATCCGCATTCTCCATACAGTCAATCACCTGCATCACATTTCGTTTCATCGTGACAAACCGGTCAATATCTTCTTTGATTTCCTCCTGCAAATCTAAAATCTTGTCCACAGTATCCGCCATTTTCTGTTGACTGCCGGAAGATTTCACCCTCTCACCATCTGAGGATGCCGTTACTTTTGCAGCCATACAGCGAAGCCGTTCCACCTCCTCCATCTTGGAATGAATCAAATTATCCAGTCTCTTAATCTGCCTTAAATACTCAATTGCTTTCACCTATACCTTCTCCCTCCTTAATCCACCGCATGGATTTCTCGAATGTTTCTGTGCAGCATGGTTTTTTCCAGTGCTGACATTTCCGCTATGCTTCTTTCCCTCTGCGGAAAATGATTAAATGAGTTTTTGTTCTCCTTTTTGCCTGACGCTCTTGGCTGGTTCAGATAATTTTCAAACTTACCGCCAAAAAGAGTCTGCGGTCTTAAAAACTTCTCCATATCCGTCCCCTTCCATTCTTCCGTCTTTTTGTCAATCACAGTCAGCAAATCCTTTTCTGTATATCCATCCGACAGCCTTGCAGTTATAACACGCTTTGTACTCTCGGTCTGATACCGGTATCTTGTTCCGGCTGCCACATTCAAATGCGTGACGACATTTTGAACTATTTTATTATTCTTCCCTTCTTTTATTTCTTTCTTTTCTTCTATTGTTGTCGTTCGTTTGTCGTTCGTTTGTCGCTTGCTTGTCGTTTGTTTGTCGTTTGTTTGTCGACTGTTTGTCGCTTGCTTGTCACAATCCTGATAACAATGGTAGTTTGTTACCGTAAATACGCTGTATTTTGAGTAACTTTTGATTGTCACTTCGCCTGTAGACTTCAAATGATCTAACCCAGTTCGTATCTCTCTGGGCGTCATATCCGTCTCTTCAGCAAGCCTCGCCACCGACGACACAAATGAGCCTTTTGGTATCTCTTTTCCCTCAAACCTGCCATCCTTCCAATTGGCTTTCAAATGAAGATGAAAAAAGAGTCTGCAGGTATTCAGATTGCGATACCATTCCCAGTCAAGTATCTTTCTGTCTATCTTGATATAGGACATCTGGCTTTCTCCTTTCCGACTGCTAAGAACTGTCAAGAAAGCAGTCTGTTTTATTCTCCGTGATATTCTCAACATGCACTATGGACATTGGTTGATAGTTTCCTACAGTTCTTTTTATTTCATAACCACGACTTACCAAATACCTTTCTGAAATCTTCTCTGGTACCTATTTGTGATTCGAAATGAGCCTGTGCTAGTTTCTTTAGGTATAGGTCAAAATCCTTGTTAAAATGAACGCCAGCGTCTCCTGTATGATGTGCGGCACATAACGGAGCAACATATCCATAGTTATCCGATATTCTCCGGTTGGCGGTACCGAAAAAGATATGATGTACCTGCACATGGGAACTGCCACATACAAAACAGTGTTCCATATCCTCAATTACTACTGAATTCTTCGCTGCCACTCTGCATTCATCCTTTCCAGTTCCATCGGGGATAATGTTTCTATCCCCAATTGCTTGCATTCGCTAACAATTCCATCAATAAATACAGACATCTCCTTTGAATCAAAGGTGCTGCTTCCAAAATAAACCTGCAGCTGATGTCCCGTCGTGCCGTTTACGCTTATCTCACCAAGGTCAACACACGTCCTATATAACCCTTTCATTGCGTCAACCGCTTCAGGCTTCACAATTACATGAGTAAACGCCTTGCTGAATCTCTTAAGACAGATAAGATATATGGACCACTTATCCGAGCCGGTAGCCTCCGCTATTTTCTGCATGAGAACCCATGCGTAAGCATTGGAATCAAGACTTCTCTTCTGCCGGTATTTCTTTGCTTTTACAGTCAGCTTTTCACAGTTTTTTATGGAATCAACAGAAGCAAGTGCAGACTTCTCATTGATGGTAAATGTAATCTGTGCCTGTCCGGTCTGCCAGTCCATGCTGATATCCTTAACTTTGCCTGTAAATTCCATGTCACACCTTCTTTATATCTTCCCAGTGATCATTGATATTCCGGAACTGCAATTCATTTAGATCACTGAGGGAACTAACCTTATAAAGCCGCATAAGTTTGGACAACTCAATGCCCTCTTTCCTGCACCTTTCTTCCAGTGATTTCACCTTTATCTCTGAAATCTTCGACAATTCAACCTGCCTTTGCTCTGCTTCCTTATTTTCATCCGTATTTTCTTTTCCTTGCTCGGAATACTCATTGGAATCTGCATCTTTGGTATCATCCAGAAGAAACAAACCATTCAGCGCATACTTTCTTGCATAGCTGGATGCCGCCCCTGTTATCTGGCTTTCATCCATTCCTTTTTTCGATTCAGCCTCTCTCGCAAATGCAGTAGCCTTTATGCAGTCATCCGATTCCGTATCATACAGAGTCGCCGTCGCTCGGATATAGAATCTTCCGCCCAGCTCTAACATGTCATCTTTCAACACCATATAACACTTATTCTGTTCCAGATAAGGTTTTACCGCCTCACAAATGCCCTCCGCATTTCTGTATTTGTACTTTCCAAATTTGTTATACAGATTCTTGGGAGCCTTAAGGGTGGTCTGAATCCGGCTAAGTTTTTCACTTAAACTCATGTCTCTGCACCCTCCTCTTCCTCAACGTACTTCATCCAAATTTCAAAAGCACCTTTACTCGCTGATTCATTATGCGATTGAATAGCTGTCTTCATAAAAGCAACGGCGC
This sequence comes from uncultured Clostridium sp., assembly GCA_937902905.1. Taxonomy (GTDB): domain Bacteria; phylum Bacillota; class Clostridia; order Lachnospirales; family Lachnospiraceae; genus Eubacterium_F. Next base: position 14,186 of record CALELW010000247.1, read on the forward strand.
TTTCTGCTTCCACAAAGTCAAATGCCGTCTGCCAGCAATATCCAATATCAATTATTACCCGGTACATACAATCACTTCTCCTCTCTATTGCAGCGTATATGGAATCTGTTTTTCATCAAAGAACCTGCACAGTTCCTCCACCTGCTTCTTTGTCATATTGGCTTTGAAATTAATCCATGAGGACTTTGTCACTTCTTCAAATGATGGAATAAAAGCCTCTTCCGGTTCTTCGTCAACCGATGCTGCCGGGGCAACAAATTCTTCTACCGGCTTGACTTCTTCCTTTTTCCTCTCTTCTTCCTTTGCTTTCGCCTCCGCTTTTTTCTTTGCCATTTCAGAAAGTCTGTTAGCCTCATTCAGTGCGCTTGTAACATCATGCGTGGAAATATACGTCTGACGTGCTTCAAAGCTGTATTCCGGCAAGGTAGCAAGCGTTGCCATATCTCTGCTAAACTGCTGAATCGCTTCAGTAATTGCATTCTGAACCTTTTTCATAGATACAGAAGCATTCAGCCATTTCTCATCATAGATAGATTCAAAAGTCAATTCTTCCGGATGTTCACATTCATCCCAGTATGTACGAATCGCCGATAACTTCTCCTGCTTTTTCTGCATTTCATACTCTTTCAGCTGTTTATCAATCAGCGCAATCGGTTCATTCACAATCGCCGACAGTTCCTTGATTTTTGCTTCAAACTCTTCATATGGTTTCATGCACTCTTTCTTCACCTTGATTCTTTCATCCGAAAGTGCTTTCGTGAATTTCCGCAAGGCTGCAACATCCTTCTTTGCATCCTGCACCTGATCATCTGTGTAAACGAGACCCTTATACTGTTCTGCTTTGTCTGTCAGTTCCTGCTTCAACTGCTCAAAGTTAAATTCAATTGCTTCTGGGAACGACATTGATTTAATTCTTAATTCCATACTCTCAATTCCTCTTGAGTTTCCGCAAATCGCATTAAAAAAATGAATGACT
>CALELW010000248.1 GCA_937902905.1 uncultured Clostridium sp.
AGGTACCGCTTGTGGTAAACGATGCGTTTCACCGGGTGTTTGTTGGAACGATGGCAGGCGTTTTGTATTTGTTTTACCGGTACATTGCTGCTGTTGTGGAGGAAGAGACCAAGAAAAAAATGATTTTTGACTGGCCGGCGAAAATCTTTTTGATTGTGTTGGAAATCATTGCACTTGTTTTTCCGATTGCATACATACAGACACCAAATGGAAATTATTCGTCAGGAGCTTATGTGATTGCCAGTTATGGCGGAGTCGCGATTTATCTGGCGTTATGTGCAGGAATTTTAATCTGGAACTGGAAGCAGATTCATCCGAAGAAAAAGTTTGCGATTGGAGTAGCACTTTTGGTTGAATTTGTGGTGTGCGGCTTGCAGGGGGCATACCCAACGTGGCTAATCAGTGGAATGGGAATTACATTGATGACGTTGTCCTTTTATTTGACTTTGGAAAATCCGGATATTCTTAAGGCTGAACTGACGGAGCAGAAAATGTCGATGCTGTATTTGAAAAGTCAGGTAAATCCGCATTTTCTCTATAACACACTCGACACAATACGAATTCAGGCGCAGCTTAACGGGGATAAAAAAGTGGCGGATTTGTTGATGCGGCTGGTCGATTTTTTCCGCATCAGCGTAAAAGTGGACAGACAGATGGTAGCACTGGATGACGAGCTGGAGTTGTTAGAAGCTTATATGGATTTGATGTGTTACCGTTATCCAAATCTTCATTGTGAATACGATATAGACCCGGATTTGGGAGGAAGTCTTGTTCCGAATTTTATTTTGCAGCCACTTGTTGAAAATAGTTTGCTGCATGGTTTGAAAAACAAAGGGTACCGGGGGGAGGTTGTCATTACGGCAAAAAAAGAGGGGAATGCAATCGAAATCCTGATTCGCGACAGCGGAAGTGGATTTACGGATGGCAGGAAAGATATCATTGATGAGATGCTTCTTCACTACGACAAGAAGCAGGCAAAACTAGAGGGAAACAGCATTGGTATTTTAAATGTGCAAAAAAGAATCAAATTGCTGTGTGGTCCAAAGTATGGACTCAGTTATATGGAAAATGAAACCGGCGGAGTGACGGCACGATTACTGCTGCCGCATGAGGAGGACGCAAAATGAAAAAACTGCGAGTGCTGTTGGTCGATGACGAGATAATGATTCGGGAAGGGTTTAAAAAGTTGTTTGATTGGGAAGCCCATGAGTGTGTCGTTGTCGGCGAGGCAGCGGATGGAATGGAAGCGATTACAAAAATTGATGAGGAACAGCCTGATATCGTGATTATGGATATTAACATTCCGATTATCAACGGACTGAAAGTGATTCAATTAAGCCGGGTGAAATATCCGTCCATGGCTTTTGTGATTGTTTCCGGCTACGATGATTTTTCGTATTGCAGGGAGGCTCTGCGGCTGCAGATTACGGACTATATTTTGAAGCCGGTCAATTACGAGGAATTTGGCTCCTGTATTGACCGGTTGAAAATTAGTCTTTACAATAACGAAGTAAAGGAAAAACCGGTTGTGAAAAAAGAGCGTGTCATAACCGGAATTACAAAATATATGCAGGAACATCTTTCGGAAGAAGTTAGTTTGCATATTCTTTCGGAAGAATTTCACTTAAATTCGCAGTACATCAGTCAGTTGTTTAAAAATGAAATTGGAGTAAATTTTCTGACATACCTTACAAACATTCGGATGGAACAGGCCAAAAAGTTATTGCTTTCGACTTCGCTTTCGATTGCGGAAGTTTCGGAGCAGTCCGGTTATGGTGATTACCGCGTGTTTACAAAAGTATTTAAGAAATCAGAGGGAATTACACCATCGCAGTACCGGCGTGATTTTCTTAGCAATTAATTATAAGGAGTGAAAGAAAATGTTAAGAATAGAGAATTTGACAAAAACATATGGAGAAAAAAAGGCAGTAGACAATCTTTTTCTTCATATTGCGCCGGGTGAAATTTATGGTTTTATCGGTCACAATGGAGCGGGAAAAACGACAACACTGAAAGCGGTTGTCGGGATTCTTCAATTTGACAAAGGAGAAGTTTTCATTGAAGGAGAATCCATCCGAAAAAATCCGCTTGCCTGCAAACAAAAAATTGCTTATATTCCGGATAATCCGGATTTGTATGAATTTATGACAGGAATTAAATTCTTAAATTTTATTGCGGATATTTTTGGCGTGTCGGAAGAAAAACGACAGGAGAGGATTCGCAAATATGCGGATTTGTTTGAGATGACAGAAAATCTTGCGCAGCCGATTGCTTCCTATTCACATGGTATGAAACAAAAACTTGCGATTATATCCGCGTGGATTCATGAGCCAAAGTTAATTATAATGGATGAACCATTTGTCGGACTTGACCCGAAAGCAGCACACATTTTGAAACAGATGATGCGTGAGATATGTGATGAGGGAGGTGCTATCTTTTTCTCTACACACGTACTGGAAGTGGCAGAAAAATTGTGTGACAAAGTAGCGATTATCCGAAATGGACAATTGATTCGTTCTGGTACCATGCAGGAGGTAAAGGGCGATGACAGCTTAGAAGAGGTATTTTTGGAATTGGAGGGAGAATGATGTTTCGTATACTTTTGAAAAAACAGATGACAGAAATTTTCCGTGCCTATTTTTATGATGCCAAAAAGAACAAAAAACGCTCGGTTTTTTCTACTGTTTTGTTCTTTGTTTTTTTTATTATTCTTATGGTTGGTATTGTGGGAGGAATGTTTGCCTTTCTAGCGGATTCTTTGTGCAAGCCGTTTGCCATGGTAAATATGAAATGGCTGTATTTTCTTATTATGGGAATGATTGCAATTGCACTTGGCACATTCGGAAGTGTGTTTAATACCTATTCCGGTTTGTATTTATCAAAGGATAATGATTTGCTTTTGTCCATGCCAATTCCTATCCGGAGTATTCTGACAATAAGGCTTGCCAGTGTGTACTTAATGGGACTCATGTATTCGGCAATTGTGATGCTGCCGGCAGTTATTGTTTACTGGATTGAAGTTGAGGCAACACCGTTGACAATTGTTGGTCCGGTGTTACTGATTTTGTTAATTTCACTTTTGGTATTAATTTTGTCCTGTGTGCTTGGCTGGTGTGTGGCAAAGATAAGCTTGAAGTTAAAGAATAAAAGTTTTATTACTGTGATTCTGTCACTATGTTTTTTTGCCCTGTATTATTTTGTTTATTTTAAGGCGCAGGATTTGATTCAAAATCTTCTTATGAATGCGGCTGTTTACGGAGAAAAGGTAAAGGGGAGTGCATATCCGGTTTATCTGTTTGGAAAAATCGGAGAGGGCGACCTTTTAGCAATGCTTCTCTACACGGCTGTCATTGTGGTATTATGTGCATTGACATTTGTTGTTTTGGCGCGGAGTTTTATTAAGATTGCGACTTCGAGCGGCAGTGTGAAAAGGGTTGTTTACAAAGAGAAAAAGGAAAAGAGAAAAACGCCGTCTATGGCACTTTTGCAGAAGGAGTTTGGGCGGTTTTTATCGAGTCCGAATTATATGCTCAATTGTGGACTTGGTGTGATTGCGCTCCCAATCGTTGGTGTTGTCATGCTTTTTAAGGGAAATGATATTTTGGATTTCATGAATATGATTTTCGGAAGCGAAAGAGATGGCATGCTGATTGTCCTTGTTGTGACTGCACTTAGTTTATTAGCGTCGATGAATGACATGGTTGTTCCGTCGGTATCGCTGGAAGGAAAAAATATTTGGATTGCACAGTCATTGCCGATGGATTTGTGGCAGGTGCTTCGTGCCAAACTTAGCGTGCAGCTCTTGCTTACCATTGTGCCGCTTATTGTGTGCGAAATCTGTTTTGTGGTTGTACTGCCAAGTCATGGGATAGAAACCATTCTTGGTATGATAGTGCCGATTGTGTTTGCAATTTTCCTTACATTGTTTGGATTGTTTCTCGGATTGCAAATGCCAAATCTATCCTGGACAAATGAGCTGGCACCGATTAAGCAGAGCCTTAGTGTTGTGATTTCAATGTTTGGTGGATGGGCTGTTTCTGTTGTGCTGTCGGTACTTTATTATACGGCGGCGTACCCAATGGGAGTGTCTTTGTATTTTGTGCTTCTTCTGGTTGCATTTGCGATAGCAAGTGTGGTACTTTGTATATGGTTGAAAAAGAAGGGAACAATTATTTTTGCGAATTTATCAACGTAAAGTCAGAAAGGAAAGCATTATGAGCAATGGATTTGTTATGATAACGGGAGCGAGTTCCGGAATAGGAAAAGCGTTTGCCGCGCAGTTTGCAAAAAAAGGTTATGATTTGATTCTGGTGGCGAGACGGAAAGAACGATTGCAGGAACTCGCAGAGGAATGGACGAAAAAGGGACGCAAATGCCTTGTTCTGACGGCTGACCTTGCGAAAAAAAAAGAATGTCGTAGGATAATGGATGAAGTAGAAAAATTACCGGTAAAGGTATTTATTAATAATGCAGGTTTTGGCGACTGTGGCATTTTTTTGGAGACGGATTTAAGTAAAGAAATGGAAATGATTCACGTCAATATTCGTGCGATGCATTTTCTTATGAAGCAGATGCTTTGCCAGATGGAAAAACAGGGAGAGGGTTCGATTCTAAATGTTGCATCTTCGGCGGGACTCCTCCCAGCCGGACCCTATATGGCGACTTATTATGCAACGAAATCTTACGTCACAAGTCTGACGCGTGCGGTGGCACACGAATTAAAGGAAAAGAAAAGCAATGTGTATGTGGGTGCACTCTGTCCGGGGCCGGTTGACACCGAATTTAATGAAGTGGCAAATGTAGAATTTGCGATACCATCCATCACACCAACATATTGCGCTTCTTATGCAATTCGTAAAATGGAAAAACGAAAAATCGTGATTGTCCCGAAAAATAAAATGAAGGTGCTCGCATTTATCAGTAGAGTTCTGCCACAGAGTCTGGTCATCCGCATGATCGCACGCCGGCAGAAGAAGAAGCGGAGCTGGTAGGTTTTGGGGGGAGACGTAATTTATCAAAAAAGGGTTTGCGTTTTGTGAGCGCTCCCGCTAGACAAACGCGTAGGGGTATCGGCATGCAAAATACGCAATGCCAGATACCCACGTGTTTGTACTCACGAAACGCAAACTTTTTTTGATAAGTTACTGGCTCTCCCCAAAAGGCTACCTATAACTGAAGTGAAGAGTTGGTCGTTTGAAATGTTTTTTGTGGGTGGGGGAGGTAATGCAACCTAAACCCCGATAATAAGGGAAAAGAGTTGCATGGATTTTAAGATGAAGCGCCTGAAAGCAACTAAAAGGCAAGAAAATTCATAGAAAGAGTTGCATTGGCTGCGTGATTTTTCTTAATGAAGACGAAAAATAAGTCGGAATTGCAACCTATTGAGCAAAATTAAGTAAAAAAAGTTGTTCCCTATGAATTGCGGCCGCATTGAAAAGGTAAAGTGAATATTTGTCAAGGATTCGATACTAATCTTTTTAGGATTTCAGTAAATCATCAAGAAAAGATTTGTATTTCGTGAGTACAAACACGTGGGTATCTGGCATTGCGTATTTTGCATGCCGATACCCCTACGCGTTTGTCTAGCGGGAGCGCTTACGAAATGCAAACTTTTCTTGATAATTTACGGAACCCTAAAAAACAACCATCGAACCCTTCACAAATACTCACTTTACAAAACCATCAATTTGTGCTATTCTGTCACGTATGAGCGGTATTCATAGGAAACTGCATCAGGTGATAATGTGTTGTCACGGACTACGGAGGTGATGACATGAAGATAGGAATTATAGGTGCCGGAAAGGTTGGCTGTTCGATTGGAAAATATCTGAAAGAGCATGATTTTTCGGTTGCCGGGTACTGTAGTAAATCAAGAAAAAGCGTGGAAGAGGCCGCGACTTTTACAAACACAAAAGCATATGATTCTCTGGCCGAGCTAGTGGCAGAGAGCACGATTCTTTTTCTTACCACGCCGGATGGTGCGTTGGAAAGTGTGTGGAACGAACTGAAAAAAGAATCAATACAAAATAAAATAGTATGCCATTTTAGTGGCTCATTATCATCCGATTTATTTTCTAATCGAGAGGAATACGGAGTATCTGCCGCATCCTTTCATCCTATGTATGCGTTCAGCAGCAAATTCACATCGTATGAACAATTGAATCATGTAATATTTACCGCCGAAGGGGATTCTCATGCCTTGTCCGTTGTCGGAGATATTTTCCGGAAAGCGGGAAATAAAGTATGCGTCATGGAATCGGCGAAGAAAACAAGGTACCATGCATCGGCATCGATGATAAGCAATCTGATGATTGGCTTGTATGAGATGTCCATTCAGATGCTTATGGACTGTGGATTTTCGAGGGAAGATGCGGTGGAACTGACAACGCCGCTTGTGCAAAATAACATCACAGCACTGCTTCATTCATCGCCGGAAGAAGCCTTAACCGGGCCGATTGAGAGGGGCGATACCGAAACGGTGAAAAAGCATTTATCCGTGCTGACTGAGGCAGAAAAAGAAGTTTATCTAAGACTTGGTGAAACGGTGTTAGAGATTGCCGGACGGAAAAATCCCGAGAGAAATTATCAAAAGATGATTCAGTTATTAAATGATATGTGCAGGAATAGGAGGACACAATAAATGAAAAACACAGTAGTAACGATTCAGCAGATGAAGGAAAAAGGGGAAAAAATTTCAATGCTGACCGCATATGATTATTCGACAGCAAAACTGGAAGACGAAGCCGGAGTAAATACAATTTTGGTTGGTGATTCCTTAGGAAATGTAATTCTTGGTTATGAGGATACGATTTCAGTAACGATGGAAGACATGATTCACCATGGAGCAGCCGTAGCAAGAGGTGCAAAAAACGCACTTGTTGTTGTGGACATGCCGTTTATGTCGTATCAGACATCCGTTTACGATGCGGTTGTCAATGCCGGACGTTTGATGAAAGAGGGACGTGCCGGAGCCGTGAAACTGGAAGGCGGAAAAGAAGTATGCTCACAGATTCAGGCAATTGTTAATGCCGGAATTCCGGTCTGTGCACATCTTGGACTGACACCACAGTCGATTAACGCTTTTGGTGGATTTAAAGTTCAGGGTAAGACGGAAAAGGCAGCAAAGAAATTAATTGCGGACGCACTTGCCGTTCAGGAAGCCGGAGCATTTGCGGTTGTACTTGAGGGAATTCCAAGTAAACTTGCCAATCTTGTGACCGAGAAGTTAGATATCCCAACAATTGGAATCGGTGCCGGAAATGGCTGTGACGGTCAGGTACTTGTTTACCAGGATATGCTTGGTATGTTCTCTGATTTTACACCAAAATTTGTAAAACGTTATGCAAACATTGGAGAAGTGATGAAAGAAGCGTTCCAAAAATATATGGAAGAAATCCAGAGCGGCGCTTTTCCATCCAGTGAGCATGAATACAAAATAGATGATGACATTATTGAGAAGTTGTACTAGGAGGAAGAAAAAATGCAGATTGTATCAACCGTAGAAGAGGTAAGAAAACAGGTAAAGAAATGGAGAGAAGAAGGACGTTCCGTTGGTCTTGTTCCGACGATGGGTTATCTTCATGAGGGACATAAAAGTTTGATTGACAAGGCAGTTGAGCAGAATGACCGTGTCGTTGTCAGCGTTTTTGTAAATCCGATTCAGTTTGGACCAAATGAAGATTTGGCAACCTATCCGAGAGATTTGGAAAGAGATGCGGCGCTTTGTGAAAATGCCGGTGCAAATCTTATTTTCCATCCGGAACCGGAAAACATGTATGAGAGCGATTTTTGCAGTTTCATTGACATGGATGGACTTACGAAGGGATTGTGCGGTAAAACAAGACCGACACATTTCCGCGGTGTCTGCACGGTAGTTGGAAAATTATTTAACATTGTAGAGCCGGACCGTGCTTACTTTGGACAGAAGGATGCACAGCAGTTAGCAGTCATCCGCCGTATGGTAAGAGATTTGAATTTTAATCTCGAAGTCATTGGCTGCCCGATTATCCGTGAAGATGACGGTCTTGCAAAAAGCTCAAGAAACACTTATCTCTCAAAGGAGGAGAGAAAAGCCGCTGTTATTCTTCACAAAGGATTACTTCATGGTGAGGAATTGGTGAAAGCCGGTGAAAAAAATGTTGCCACTGTGAAACAGGCAATTACGGAAATCATTGAGTCGGAGCCGCTTGCCAAAATTGATTATGTGGAAATTGTAAACTTTGATAATATTGAAACGATAGAAACAATTGACGGTTCCATTTTGGCTGCCGTAGCTGTTTACATTGGAAAAACAAGACTTATTGATAACTTTATTTACGAATCATAAGATTGGAGGATAAGCGTCATGACAATTCAGATGTTAAAAGGGAAAATACACCGTGCCAAAGTGGTTCAGGCAGAATTAAATTATGTTGGCAGTATTACGGTTGACCCGGTTTTAATGGAGGCGGCCGGCATTTACGAATATGAAAAAGTGCAGATTGTCGATGTAGAAAATGGAAGCCGTTTTGAGACTTACACAATTGCCGGGGAGCCGGGAAGTGGTATGATTTGCTTAAATGGGGCAGCGGCGAGAATGGTTCAGGTAGAAGACCACATTATTATTATGAGTTATTGTGATTTGACGCCGGATGAAGCATTCAGCCATAAGCCAAAAGTTGTTTTCGTGGATGACAAAAACCAGATTAAACGTGTATCTTCTTATGAGAAACATGGTCAGTTGTCTGACTAAGAAGGGGGATTTTATGTTACAGGGAAAAACGATTGTGCTTGGTGTGACAGGCAGTATTGCCGCATACAAAATCGCAAATCTGACGAGTATGCTGACAAAACTTCACGCCGACGTACATGTTTTGATGACACAAAATGCAACCAATTTTATCAATCCGATTACGTTTGAGACGCTGACAAATCACAAATGCTTAGTCGATACGTTTGATAGAAACTTTAATTATAATATTGAGCATGTTTCGCTTGGCAACAAAGCGGATTTGGTTTTAGTTGCGCCGGCAAGCGCGAATATTATTGCGAAAATGGCAAATGGAATTGCAGATGATATGCTCAGTACAACGCTTCTTGCGTGCCGCTGTAAAAAATTAGTGGCACCGGCAATGAACACCAATATGTATGAGAATCCGATTACGCAGGCAAATCTTCAAAAATTGAGAGATTTTGGAATGAAAGTTATTGAACCGGCAACTGGACTTCTTGCGTGCAAAGTTGTCGGAAAAGGGAAAATGCCTTCGGAGGAAGTGCTGCTTTCCCATATTTTACAGGAAATCCAATATGAACATGATATGGAAGGAAAACGGGTTTTAATTACAGCCGGACCGACGAGAGAGGCGATTGACCCGGTGCGTTATCTGACGAATCATTCGACCGGAAAGATGGGATATGCGCTTGCCAAAACGGCAGCAAGACGTGGAGCCAAGGTTACACTGGTGAGCGGTCCGTGTGAACTGCCGGCACCGCTTCATGTGGATGTTGTTCCGGTTGAGAGCGCAGCGGATATGTTTGAGGCAGTGAAAACTCGTGCCAAAGAGCAGGATATTATCATCAAGGCAGCAGCTGTTGCCGATTATACGCCGGTTACGGTAAACACAGAAAAGACGAAAAAGAAAGAGGGCGAAGCGTCGATTGCGCTGAAGCGGACAACGGATATTTTATCATGGCTCGGTGAACATAAGGAAAAAGGGCAGTTTTTGTGTGGCTTTTCCATGGAAACCGAAAACATGTTAGAAAACTCGAAAAAGAAATTAGAGAAGAAACACGCCGATATGATTGTGGCGAACAATCTGAAAGTTACCGGTGCCGGATTTGGAACGGATACAAATGTCGTTACTTTGATTACGAAAGAGGGGGCAAAAGAGCTTCCAATTCAGACAAAGGATGAGGTTTCTTACGAGATTTTGAATGAAATTATGAATAAAATGGCTTAAAACTGCATAAGATAGTAAGGACGGTATGTGATGACGAGGATACCATAAATTGACAACCACAATAAAATGTGGTATACTCATATGCGTATGCTATATATCGTGTTTTAAGAACGGAGGGATATCTTATGGTAAGAGCCAGTGTTGGCAGTGTCCGGCGTGCCGTAGCGGAGCATGTAGGAAGTAAAGTAAAGGTTCGGAGTAATCTGGGAAGACACAAATATGATGTAACCGAAGGTGTGATTACGGAAACATATCCCTGCATCTTTCTTGTGCAGGTGAAAAACGCAGAGGAGAATAGTTACCAAACGGTATCATACAGTTACACGGATGTCATTACAAAGGACGTACAATTAACTTTGTGCTAGTAGAGAGAGAACTAATAAATGGAGAAATCCGGTTTATTAGTTCTTTTTTTGTTTCGTTGGAATATATATTGTAAGAGACAACTACGAAACAAGGAGGCCAAACGATTGAACCTGATTACAAAGCGAGTTCATATGAACCGGTGTAACGGCAGGGAAGTTAAGCAGCTTACACTTGACCGCGATTTCAATGTGCCGGATGCCAGACCGGATGCGTTACAGATTATGAAAGAACAGGGAGAGGTACAGATAGAGGAAGTTCATATGATGGAGGGAAAGGCAAGTGTGAAAGGAATTTTGCATTTCCAGATTTTATATGCATCGGACGGGGATATTCCGGTGAGTGAGATGACAGGGACAATTCCTTTTGAGGAAACCATTTCGCTGCCACAGGCAAAAGCCGAGGATGAAATTTCGGTGCAGGCAGAGATTGGTGACTTAAAAAGTGAGTTAATTAATTCCAGAAAATTAGGAATGAAAGCAATTGTTGTACTTAATGTGACGGCAGGAAGCGTTTGTGATGGTGAGGGAGCCATTGACATTGAGGGCGGAGAGGATATCTACACGAAAAAAAGAACGGCAGAAGTTTCTTATCTGGTTTTCAGTAAGAAAGATACGCTGCGGGTACGGGATGAGTGGAAAATTCCCGGAACAAAAGATGCGATTCAAAGAATTTTGTACTCGGATGTGTGCATTGGGGAGCTAAACACAAGGATGGAAGAAGAAAAACTTCTTGTCGAAGGGCAGGCAAATGTTTTCGTCATTTATCTGGGCGAGGGAGAAAATCCATCCATCAATTATTTTGAAAACACACTGCCAATTGAGGGACACATTGACTGCCACGGCTGCAATGCGGACATGGTCGAACAGGTGACAGCCTCCATTCACAGCAGAGATTTAGGTGTGAAAGAAGATGAAGATGGCGAATTCCGCGTGCTGGAAGTTGAAGTTGTATTGGCGTTTGATATGAAAGTGTACGGTCAGGAAAAAATTGATCTTCTTACGGATTTTTATTCGTTAAAAGAAAACTGCAAACCGGTTTATGAGCCATCCTATTTTGAAAATCTGAAAATTCATAATAAAAGCAAGTGTCGGTTTACCGGTAAGGTAACGGCGGGCGAATTTGCGCCGCTGCAAATTTGGAATGTAAGTGGTTCTCTGTTTATTGACCATAAAGAACAGAAAGAAGAAGGACTTTTGGTAAAAGGGGCACTTTTGGTAAGTGTGTTATACCAGACTGGAGATGAAAGGGTTCCGCTCGCGACGGCAAA
>CALELW010000249.1 GCA_937902905.1 uncultured Clostridium sp.
CCATACAGCACCGCTTCCTTTGTCACGGCGTTCTCATTCAAATAGAAAAGTACCGTCATACCACGGTGATTGAGCAGCGGATTCACAACCACACAAAGTGCCACCACCGTAAGACTTCCCACAAAGGATTTAAGCATTTTCATAAATCCTCTATTCAGTGAAACATCAATTCCCATCAATAACAAAAGCAGTCCATACAAAAGCGGATGCCCTGCCACAATCAAAAGAACCAGTGTCATGATATAATATACAAACAAAACTGCCGGATGCCTTCGCGTCATCGCATTCATGTTTTCCTCCTCTAGTACTCATACTCACAAACATAATAAAATACAATCGTATCACCATTTGATACCTGATAGTTACTCGCTCCCACATTCGGCGTCTTGCCATTGACCGAATACATCCAGCCGCTCTCGCTGCCACAGTCATACTGATACAAGCCGCCAATTCCTTTCACATAATATGTGCCATACATTGGAGTGAACTCGCTATCTAAAGCAATGTTGTTCTCTTTTGTAATTCGCTTCAATATATCATACACGGACTCTTTTTCCGTGAAGGAGCATTTGCCGGAATAATAAATTCCGGATGCCGGAATCACCTCTTCTAATCCATTTTTCCACAACTCTTTTTTCTTTAAAATCTTCTTACACTCAATTTCAAAAGAAACTTCATTTTTCGGTTTTTCCGTTGGCTTTTCGGTCGGTTTTACAGTGACTGGTTTTTGGGTCGAAATCGGTTTTTTGGTAGCATTTTTCCCAGATTTTTCTTCTGCCTTTTTTATTTTATCCTTTTTCGGTGCAGTCGCAGCCGCCGGCTTCACAGTCGGTTTTTCTGTATTTTTTCCTTTGATTTTCTCTTTTGGTGTACTTGTACTTACTGCCGTTTTCTGCTGGGGAGTCTTTGTTGGCTCTACCGTTTTTGTTGATTCCGGTTTCGCCGTCTCCTTTTTTTCTACCGATACCACATCTTCTTCTAAAGCATAGTGTGTATCTTCCTGCTTATTTGTCTTTTGTACTCCCTGTATCATAAGCGCCCCAATGACAACAAAAAACAGTATCACACAGGCGATAATTCCTTTTTGATTCCACTTCATCTGAAAGCCTCCAAAAAACTTCTTATATGACAGAGTAACAAACAATGGACAAATCTGTCAAGCGTTGGTATAATATCTTGCGATGGTATAAATAATATTAGTAACCATGAGGTTCTTTTGAGATTAATAGGGAAGACGGTGTGAATCCGCCGCAGCCCCCGCTGCCGTATTAGGGGATGGCTTGTACATAAATGTCACTGGCATATGCCGGGAAGGCGTACAAGATTGGTTAAACCTTCCAAATGAACCTTAAGTCGGAAGACCTGCCTTATGGTGTGAAATGTGACCTTTCGGAGGGAGAGGAAATGTTTTGACTATTCATTCTAGTCATCACAGGTCCTTGTACGCCCTTTTTTCGGGAATACGGGACTTTTCTTATGTTATCGCAATACCAGAACAAAAATACGCGATACGCGAGAAAGAAGGTTTTTCTATGAAAAACAAAAAGAAACTTTTATCCGTTCTTTTAGTCTTTGTTATGACAGTAAGTGTCTTTCATGGCTATGCAGCAAAAGCAGCGGATACAGTCAAAGTAACACTTCGTCTTGAGCAGGATAATAAAACACTTGTTACACCGGTTGAAGTTACCCTGACCGATGAAGACAAAAAAGATTACGGCATCGGCCTCAGTACCGAAACACTTACCCCGCTTCATGCACTGGCTAAGTATCTTACTGAGAAAAAAGGTGCCACAACAGAAACAATGAAAAATTATATTATGGCAAGTACAAGTCAGTACGGTTTGTATGTTACCGGTATTAATATCGATGGCAAATCCGACGGCAGTGCCTCCTCTGACGCTTTAGACGGCGTAAACTGGCTATATGCTGTAAATAATACAGACCCGGGTGTTGGTATGGGCTCCTATTCATTAAAAAATAATGATGCAGTCACCATCTATGGCCTTTGGGGCGGCGGCACATGGCCAAATAACGTAGAAACAAATTACAGTTATTTTGAAAACAGCACCGTAAGCACAACAGTTTCCAGCAAAACTACTGTATCACTGAAGGGTGTAGGTTACGACGAGAATTACAGTCCGATTGTTAAGGCAATTAGTAAAGCAACTGTTGTAGCAGCAAAATATGAAAATGAATCCAGTACAGCAACCACCGGAAATGCTGTTACGTTAGCACAGACGGATGATAATGGTGTTGCTACTCTTTCCTTTGATAAAGCCGGTACTTATGTACTCTCCGCTTATCGTTTGGACAGCGACGGTAAACACTCCAACATTTCCAGACCATACGGAATTGTGAAAGTGCTTGCTGCTGTTACTGCACCAACAGCTACTCCAACTGTTAAACCAACGGCTACTCCGGCAGGAGATTCTCTTGGCAAACCGGTTCCAACAAAAACTCCGACTGCCACACCATCTAACAAAAATGTGAAAAAAGCCGCAAAAACACCTACTAAGGTAAAAGTTGTTGTGAAAAAGTCAAAGAAAAAGAAAAAATCTGTAACTGTTTCATGGAAAAAGGCAGCAAACGCAAAAGGATACCGCATTACACTTTCCAAGAAAAAGAACGGCAAATACAAAAAAGTAGCAGATACGAAAAAAACAAAATACACCTTTAAGAAAACAAAGGGAACGTATTATGTAAAACTCACCGCTTATGTTGTAAAATCTGACAAAGCTACTTTCAGTAAAGCAACAAAACCAGTAAAATTCAAGGTAAAATAATAAGATGAAAAAAAAGACATTTTTATGTCTGATACTCACCGCTGCTATCTTCCTTAGCGCATTTTCGACTTTTCGTAATGAACAGGGACTGGATGGTGCCAACGTGGTATCCTCTGTAACACCGGAGGATACCGCTGACTGCGGTGCTATTTGGACAAAAAAACTTTCCCAAAAAGGGTTCTCATGCAACTCAATTCCGATTATGGGAGCAAACGGCATCTATGTCGTAAACTCCAATATCCTTTATGAACTGTCTTATGCAAATGGACAGGTTCTCAGACAAACTACTTTAAAAGAAAAAATGAACAGCGTCTGCAACATGCTTCTTGAGGAGCATTTTTTATATATTCCGCTGGCAAATGGCACGATGGAATGTGTTGACATCACTTCGATGACAAGCCTATGGCAGAGCGAGTCGTTTGGCGGACAGTCTCTTTCGACTACCTTTTATCAGGACGGATATCTCTATGTCGGCACAACAAATGTTTTGTCAAACGTTACAACCACAGGTCTCTTCTACTGCCTGAATGCAAAGGATGGCTCAACCGTTTGGACTTATGAAGATACAGACCATCCGGGCGGTTACTATTGGAGCGGTGCCATTGTCTATAATGATGCACTTTATTTCACCGGTGATAACGGCATTTTAGTAAGCCACAGTCTCACGGAACCAGTTGTCTATGATACCACTGTTCTGACAACTACGTCAAACATCCGTGCCGGTCTTACTTACCACAAAAAAACCGATGCCCTTTATACCGTAGCAAAAGACGGTACATTATTTCAGATACAATGTAAGGAGCAAAAAATCACAAAGGTTTCCTCGGATAAAATTATGAATGGTGCCAATTTTATTACCTGCACCAGTACACCAACTATTTATAACAATCGTTTATATGTTGGATGTATGGCAGACCAATATGGCTATGTCTGTGTCATGGATGCCCTGACTTTAAAACCTATTTATCAGGTAAAGGGATTTCAAAATGCTGAAGTCAAATCTTCTCCTCTTGTGTCAACACGCGGCTCTTCTACCGGAGAAGCAACGATCTATTTCTCCATGAATGCGTTGCCGGGTGCTTTGTACGCATTTAAAGATATGGAAGGAAAAACAAGCTCCTCTCTTCACAGTTTGTATATTCCACAGGCAAAACAATACTGCTTATCCAGTATTACAGCCGATGACAAGGGACGTTTATACTATTCAAACGACAGTGGAACTCTGTTTTGTGTTACGCTTGCCAAAGATATTCCAGCCACAAGCACGCCGGCAGTCACAAGTACGCCAACTGCTTCTAATTCGCCTGCACCGGCTGCTAAAAAGTCTGTGTCAAAACCGAAGAAGCCATATGGCGTTAAGGTAAAGAAAAGCAAGAAAAAATACAAAGTTACCTGGAAAAAAAGAAGCAAAAAATACCAGACCGTTATATCCTACCGGTATGGTAAGGGAAAATGGAAAAAGAAAACAATCAAAAAAAATACGACAGCAACGATTAAAAAGAGCAAAAAAAGACTGCAACTCCGACTGAGATGTAAAATCAAAAATCAGTCCAAATGGATTTATTCCGGTTATACGAAAACCTTTTCATTTCATCCCTGATGTGCTAAGATAAAATAGTCATTAGATTTACACAAGGGAGGTTTATAGCATGAGTAAAGACCAAGAACAACTACTACAATGGATTGATGAATCCGATAATATTGTGTTTTTTGGCGGTGCCGGTGTCTCGACAGAAAGTAAAATTCCGGATTTTAGAAGTGTTGATGGATTATATAAGCAGAACTACGATTATCCGCCGGAAACGATTCTGTCCCACAGTTTTTATATCCGTAACCCGGAAGAATTTTACCGCTTTTACCGGGATAAAATGCTGTTTCCTGACGCCGAGCCTAATGCCGCTCACATTGCTCTTGCCAATTTGGAAAAGCAGGGCAAATTAAAAGCAGTAATTACACAAAACATCGATGGTCTGCACCAGAAGGCAGGAAGTAAGGAAGTATTAGAACTCCACGGCTCTGTTTTGCGAAATCACTGCACACACTGTCATAAATTTTATTCTTTAGAGGATATTTTAGCTATGGACGGTGTTCCTCACTGCGAATGTGGCGGCATCATAAAACCGGATGTCGTTCTCTATGAAGAAGGACTTGATATGCCGCTTATGGAACGTGCTATTTCCTATATCCGCAACGCTGATTTGCTGATTATCGGTGGCACCTCTTTGGTTGTTTATCCGGCCGCCGGGTTAATTGATTACTATCAGGGCGATAAGCTGGTACTCATTAATAAGGATAAAACTTCAAAGGATAACCGTGCAAATCTTATCCTGCACGAACCAATTGGTGAGGTCTTAAAACCGCTCGCCTGACAAATTATTTCTTAATCTGTATATAATTGATTTTTGCGGATGCCAGTACATCACGTGGAAACATCTGGTTTACACCACTTGTTCCACTGTTACCGGTATCCGTTATTTTTTTCGGA
>CALELW010000250.1 GCA_937902905.1 uncultured Clostridium sp.
GGTGTATAATTCGGGCCATCCGGTTCAAATTCTCTTGTGCGGAGTGCCTGCTCAAAAGTCTGCTGCTTATCCATCAGTTCATAAATTGTGTCTGTCTGGTCACCGTTGGTAACAATGGTCTTGTTTCCCAATACGCGGACCGGTGCGTAGATAATCAGACTTGGGTCGCTCAATTTTGATGGGTCGAATGCCTGTGTGCGGATTCCCTCGCCATCGTTTACAAAGACACGGTTTCTACTGTTTTCGCTCCGCCCCATAATAAAATAAGCGGTCACTGCGTATTTGCCGTTTGGTGATTTGCCAATCACGATTCCACGTCCGGGATACGCATTGTTTTTGAGTTCCTGTTCCAATGAAAGTTTCTGCATCATGGTTCCTCCAATCTTTTTTTCATAGTATCAAAAAGACCACCCGGGCAACCGGGTAAACGGTCGCCCAGGCGGTCGGCAATTCATACAAATCCACACTCCCTGTGAGTTCTCTCACGCTATATGATGATCTTTCATATAGTTTCCGCCAGTTGTATGGAACTAAATTTAGAATAACTGATTTTTAGGGAAAATGCAAGCGTTTTCTTTACAAAGTTTGTGCCATGTGTTTGCGGACAATTCCTTTGAATTCCAGTAATTCCGCAGAAAAACTTTGTGACTCGTGGGTTTTGAGTACGTCGGTATGAGGCACTGGTAGTTTCAGTGCCCATACCGCTACGCACTCAACGAGCGAAAGCGCCCACGAGACGCAAAGCTTTTCTACGGAATTACGGAAAACAAAAAAAGTGAACGCAAACACTTGACACAAACTTTGCAAAAAAAGCGCTTACACACGAACCCTCTTTATTTTTGACCACTTACTGTAAATCTTTTTCTTCCCCTTCTTTTGCCATGTTCTTACCCGTATGTCAATTTTCATATGCTTGACGTAAGTTCGAATTTTAAAAACACCTTTATATTTTTTTATTCTGAGTTTTGCCTTTGACACCCGCTTAAACTTCTTTTTCTTCCGTGCGTAAATATCAATATAGGTACCTTTGTATTTTTTCAGTGTTATCTGCAAATAGCGGATTTTCCCCTGCTTTTTCTTTTTTATTTTGAAAGCCGGCTTCATCAGATATGTCGTCTTCTTTTTCGTCGATGCCGCCGTTTTTTTCGGTGTCGTTGTTGATTTTGTTTCGTTAGACAAAGGAGGAGATATTTCACCCTTTGTCTGCGTCAGATAAATCTGCGAAATTCTCATATATCTTGCAAGAAAATCTGCTCCTGTTCCCCAAATTCCAAAGTTGACCCCCACTGCTTTTGCTAATTCGGTCTTGTCCCTCTCTGTAAAATCAAATTCCGCGACACCGGATGTCGTTCCGCCTTTAACCGAGACCGTTGCTACTCCATCACTATACCCATTCACACTGCCCTTTTGTGCAAGCGTAATTTTCCCCGCTTCATAATTGCACGAAGACGCAATACTCCCATCTTCCTCCAGCATCTGATATGAAATGTAGGCATACTTATATTTTGAAAAATTAATTCCATTGGCAAGGAAAAAATTTTCCAAATTTACATAATTCATCCCACAGTTTCTGGGAAATGTAATGCCGGATGAGTTCTTTGAATAAATTCCGCTACTGTTATATCCATTATATCCGGAAGCTGATATCGTATCTGATTCTAGCGGAATTTTACAAGAAGACTGATACGCCGGATTCATGGTTGCGTTTGGAGTGGCGGTAGTCGATGCCTCTTTGTTGCCGCCAAATTCAATTCCATATATTTTTACCCGCTGCGAAAGCGCTTTACAAGAAACTGCAATTGCTTGAACATTTGAGCGGTCTCCTCGTATGCTCTCTGTCAAATAATCCAGATTAAAATACATTTTCTGCCGTTCTCCCTGCACTGGTTCGATGAAAATTCCGCCATCAATCTGAGACCAATACGAATCCGAATTTTTCATTAATTTCACAAACGCTTCCCCACCGGTGCCTTCCATATCCACTTCTACATATTCATATTTTGATAGATCAACACCTTCTCCATTTATAGGGTCCAAATTAAACATGATTCCGTTATTTTCTACATGCGGCTGCCCATCCCCGCCATATCCGGCTGTAACAAATTCGACACTATGTTCTTCTTCATCAAACTTAACCTCTGTTCTGTAATAATCTTTTCCTTTTGTTCCTGCACTCTCATTATATTCGGAAATCGTCACAAACGGAAGCGATGTAACCCACGGTTTATCGGTCTGATTTTCTTCTGCATTGCTTTGTTCTGCCTGTGCCGGACGATTTGAAACGGCCGGTGCAAGCATCATAAGCATAAATGAAACAACTAGGACCACGACCCATTTAATTTTTCTTTTCTTTCTCATCTGCATCTCCTCCTCTTAAATCAAATTCCTCTAAGATATCGCTCCGGCAAACTCCGGTGCCTTCGTTTTCTTTGGTTTCTTTGACGGCTGTGGTGTATTTGTAACAGCCGGTTTCGGTGTTGCCACCTGCTTTTTACTGACTGTAAGTGTAATCGTTGTGTCCTCGTTTACTTTTTTTCCTGTTTTTTTACTTTGTTCTAACACGATTCCGCTTATCGCATCACTTTCTCTTTGCACAATGCGACAGCTAAGTTTCTTCTTTGCCAATATCTTCTTTGCGTCCGCATAAGACAAGCCAACTAAATTAGGAACATGGATTTTCTTTTCCCCACGACTTACGGTAAGCGTAAGTGTCTGCTTTTTTCCTTTCGTCCAGCTCTCTCCCTTTTTTATGCTTTGGGAAATAAGAAGCCCCTTTTTCACTTTCTTACTATACTTTTTCTGCCATTTTATGGTGAGTAAAGAATCTCCTATGGCATTAATCTTTTGTTCTGCTGCTTTCCTTTGTATCCCCGTCACATCTATCATGCGGTATGTAATAGGCACTTCGGTCGAAACTTTCTGTGTCTGAACAGCTTGTACCAGACTTCCGGACGGCTGGTAATCCGGTGTTGTTTTATGCAAAAAAGACACACATAAAATAAAAACAATACCTATCACACCTATGCCTGCCATCCACCGTTCCCGCTGCCTCGTAAAAAAAGTTTTCTTTTGTGCAGTTTCTTCATATAAATCATAAATCAAAGAATCCATATTGGCATACCGGTCTTCTGCCCGAATGGAAATCCCCTTCATAATTGCATTTTTCGCACGCTCGCTTATATTAATTTCTGGAAAATCGGAAAGCGGAATGACCTTCGCCCCAATCATTCGCTCAATGACATCCTCCGGAGCCTGTCCGGTCATCATAAAATACATGGTCGCACAAACTGCATAAACATCCGACCATGCTCCCTGCTTTCCCTTCGCCCGGTACTGCTCTTCCGGGGAAAATCCACGTTTAAATACAATTGTCATGCTTTTTGTCATTTCCATATTACGGATTCTTGCAGAACCAAAATCAATTAAAACAAGTGAATCATCCTCTGCAAAAAGGATATTATCCGGGCTGATGTCACGGTGTACCATGCCTGTTCTATGTATCTTGGAAAGTGCCTCTAAAATCGGACGCATGCGCATAAGCACTTCTTTGGCATCCATGGCACCATTCTCTCTGATTTCCTGCTTGACATTCCTTTCCCCCACATAATCCATGACGATATAAGCCGTTTCATTCTCATAAAAGAAATCCTGCACGGCAACAATTCCTGCCATATGATTAAATCTGGTTAGACATCTGGCTTCATTGAGAAACTTGTCCAAATTATCTTTGTATTCTTTTTTTACCCTGCTCTCATAAACATAAACTTTTCGGTCTGTTCCGCGCAGCACATCACGGCTGACATAATCCGTTGGATAATATTCTTTTACCGCTACCCGTTTGGAAAGGACTTTATCCCACCCAATATAGGTAATTCCAAAATTGCCTTCTCCGAGAACACGCCCTAGCACATACCGCTCTGCCACCTCCGTTCCCGGCAGCAGGCAACGTGGAATCGGACGGTATTTTCCCTGTTCAAAATGGCATGACGAGCATATTAAATCATCTTTTAATGGCCGCATACAGCCAATGCACAAATTCTGCCCATTGATTACCATAATAACTCCGCCTTTCTTCCATCCTTTTCATTCATTAAATACGCCACATGCCATCCTTTATCTGGCAAATCTCACTCTCATAAAATGCCTGAATTGCTTCTATCATGGTTTCTACATCCTCACAACCGGCAGTTTCCACCGCACTGTGCATGGCAAGCTGTGGCAGCCCGATATCCACCATTGGTACACTAAAGGAATGAATCAAAAGATTACCAAGTGTACTGCCGCCCGGCATATCGGCGCGATTCACAAACACCTGCGTTTTGATATTATTTTTTTCACAAAGTGAGCCAAACACGCCACCAGTCATTCCGGTTGTCGTATAACGCTGGCTCGCATTATATTTGATGACAACGCCGCCATTTAAAAGAACCGGGAACTCATCATCACTCTTTTCCGGATGGTTTGGATGGACAGCGTGCGCATTATCCGCACTAATCAGAAAACTCCGGCTTTCCGCACAAATCTGCTCCTCCTTTGTCATGTCGTAAGACAAACAAATCCGCTCCAATACATCCGGCAGAAAATTACTAAGCGCACCCTGTCTGCTGCCACTTCCCACCTCTTCATTATCAAAGAGGCAAAAGATGGAAAGTGCTTCTTTCGGAAGCTTGTCCTGTGCACGTAAAAAGCCCTGTAACGTCGTGTATACACAGCCTAAATCATCAAAACGCGGCGTCAAAAGGAACTCATCTTTGACACCGACTGTGACTGCCGGCTGGCGCACCGTGAGAATCAAATCCATATCTACGATTTCTTCATCACCTTTGCAGCCTGCTTCCTCTCGCAAAAGTGCCATCAGTTCCGCCTCGCTGCCGCCATATAACGGCTGTAAATCAACGTGAACATTATGCTTATATCCCTGATTGATTTCCCGGTTGAAATGAATGGACAGATTGGGAATGACAAATACATTTTTATCCGGTGCAATGAGAACACTGGAAATCCCCTCTTTTGTCTTTTTCATCACACGTCCGGCAAGTCCAAGCGGTCTGTCAAGCCAGCTTGTGTGAATCATGCCGCCATAGCCTTCGATTTCTGCTTTGGCATAAAAGGCATCTTTTTTCTTGGCTTTCTTAATCCGAAATGTAGGAAAATCACTATGACTGGCGCAAAGGTGATAATAAAGCGGTTTTTCCTTTGGCAGGGAAAAGGCAATTAAACTCGACTCATTTCTTGTTACATAATAGTTTTTGCCAGGCTCTAACTGCCATAGATTTTCCTCCTCCAAAGACTGAAAACCAGCCTTATTCAATGACTCTTTCACCTGTTTTACCGCATGATACGGACTCACACTCTGATTCAAAAAAGAACATATTTTATCCATAATGAAATTCCTCTCTCTTTCCGATGATTTTCCCTTAGTATACCAAATAACCGCCATTTTTACAAATCACCGCCAGCTCGCCGGGAACAAATACTCCTCTCTGTGGTCAAGTGTATCAAAACGGTACCCCTGTTCTTTGATATAATCAATAATCTGTGGCAGGACTTTCGCCGTATTGTCCATGGCAGAGGAATCATGCAGCAGAATAATCGGCTTTTCAAAGCGCGTGACATCTTTTTTTACATTCTGAAAAATAACCGATTGTGAAACATGGGGCGAAATCGAATCCTCTCCCGAAACATTCCAGTCGAAACTTCTCACGCCCTCTTTCCTTAGATGATCGTGAAGTTCGTCCACATAAGATTTCACATAACAATTATTACTCCCCCACGGAAAACGGTGGAGTGTCGGTTTTTCTCCGATTATTTTTTCGATGCGCTCGGATGCCGCCTGAAAATCTTTGTAAAAACAATTGGCACTGGCATACATCTGATTCTGCTCGTGGCAGTATGTGTGCACACCAATCGCATTTCCTTTTTTCTTTAATTCCTTTACAGTATCAACCCGCTCCCCCGTAATTTCTTTTCCAATCAGGAAAAATGTTGCGACAGCTCCTTTTTCCTCTAATATTTTAATGATTTTTTTCGTATTTCCACTGGGACCATCATCGAATGTCAGATAGGCAGGTTTTTGATTTTCCTTCTGGACTTTAGAAACAAAACTGCCCGTTGGAACAATAATTGTGCCGTCTTTTTCAGTTTCATAATTTCTCTTCACTTCATAAAACAACAGCACAAAAAGAACGCAGACACAAACAACATAAACCGTCTTTTTCATCGACACACCACCAAAACAATTCCCCTTATTCCATTGTATGATGACAGTGTCAAAAAGTTAAATGTTTATTCACTTTAAAGCAGATGTGGCGGAATCACTGCTTTTACGAAAATGCCGTCTTCACGATATTCCTCTTGTTCCAGCCTTCCAAACTCACGAATTGCCTGAATTTTTCCTGCTTCATCGTAAGCAAATACTTTCTCAATCTTCACCATTCCCTCATCCAGTACCTCTTCGATTTTTTCCACCAATTTATCCAGTCCGATTTTCTGCTTTGCGGAAATCATAAGAGATGCCTCACTATTTTTATCTTTTAAGCCATCCGGCTTATATTCCAAACAGTCTATTTTGTTAAATGCTGTTATAACCTTTTTATCACCGATATTTAACTCGCGCAAAGTTTCATAAACAACTTCCATCTGCAAATCATATTTGGGATTTGAGACATCGACAACATGAAGAATCATGTCCGCATACTTCGCTTCCTCAAGCGTGGAGCGGAAAGCACGAATCAGAGAGTGTGGCAGTTTGCTGATAAATCCAACCGTATCGGTAAATAAGATTTTCTGCCCGTCCTCTTTTTCCAGAACACGCGTTGTCGGGTCAAGTGTCGCAAATAACTTATCCTCTTCTAACACAGCGGCTTTTGTCAGCGTATTCAAAAGCGTCGATTTTCCGGCATTTGTGTAGCCAACGATGGCAACTGTTTTCGTCGGATTCTGTGTCCTTTTATGCCGCTGTACCTCACGGTTTTTCACGACTTCTTTTAACTGGCGGTTCAGCATGGATATGCGCTCTTTAATCAGACGCCTGTCCATCTCCAGTTTTTTCTCACCGGGACCTCTTGTTCCGATTCCGCCGCCAAGCCTTGACAAACTTTTACCAAGCCCTGTCAGCCTGGATGAACGGTAGCGAAGCTGCGCTAATTCAACCTGTAGTTTTCCCTCGCTCGTCCTTGCATGAGCGGCAAAAATATCTAAAATCATTACGGTACGGTCTAATACCTTAACCTGCAGTTCTTCCTGCAAATTGGTAAGCTGCGCCGGCGTAAGCTCATCGTCACAGACAACACCATCCGCATCCGTCTGCATAATCAGTTCACGCAGTTCTTCAATTTTCCCCTTACCGACATATGTTCCCGGGTGCACGGACTCTCTTTTTTGAATCAGTCTTCCGACTACGATGCCGCCTGCTGTTTCCGTCAGTTCCGCAAGTTCATCCAAAGAATAGGAAACATCCGTTCCATCCTCTAAATCAACGGCAGCTAATAAAAATTTTTCCTGCACCTGTTCTGTCTCATAGGTCTTAGCCATATTTTTCTCCTTTAACAAACCCGCACGGTAATTTCTCCCGTACGCAGAATCTCCTGTGTATGGTCTTCCTTTTCCACAATTAATCCACCGTCTTCATCAATCGCAACCGCAGTCCCGTATTCCCAGTCCGTTCCGCTTGTAAAACGAATCTTTTTCCCGAGAACATTCGACCACTTGCGGTAATCTTCCATAAAACTTTT
Organism: uncultured Clostridium sp.; assembly: GCA_937902905.1. Classification (GTDB taxonomy): domain Bacteria; phylum Bacillota; class Clostridia; order Lachnospirales; family Lachnospiraceae; genus Eubacterium_F. The sequence goes on from CALELW010000250.1 coordinate 7,734, forward strand.
ATCCGGTAAATCCTGATATAACTTACATAAATTCTCGATAATTGCTGCTACCAATTCATTGCGCGGAATCTTTTCATCCTCTGCGCATACCGTACCGGCAATCTCTTTGATTTCATCCGGATAGCCTTCCTTTGGCACATGGTAATTAATTCCAATTCCCACGACAACCGTATCAATCCGTCCCGACTCAAAATCGGACACTGCCTCGGTCAAAATGCCACATATCTTTTTCCCATTCAGATAAACGTCATTGACCCACTTAATCTCCGGTTCCTGCGAAAGGACATCCCGAATCGCACGGCATACCGCAACAGAAGCCGCTGTTGTAATCAGCACAACATCCTGCGAAATTTCCGGTTTTGGACGGAATAAAACACTCATGTAAATCCCGCTTCCATCCGGCGAATAAAAACTTCGTCCGCGTCTGCCGCGTCCATTTGTCTGTTCCTCAGCAAGTATCACAAGCCCCTCGCCTTCACCATTCAGTGCACACCGCTTTGCTTCCATATTCGTGGAATCAATGCACTTAAATACTTTGATTTTCTGACTGTCATACGGCTTATGCAGACACAACCGGATCCCTTCCTCCGACAACACATCGCTTTCTTCTTTCAGGCGGTAGCCACGGTTATTTACTGCCTGAATCTGATAGCCCTCTTTTTTCAGAGTATTCACTGCCTTCCAGATAGCTGACCTCGTCACACCAAGTGATTCTGCCATCTCCTGTCCGGACAAATCTCTTTCCCTGCTTGCCTCTAACAGTTTCAATACTTCCGTCTTTACACTCATTGTTCAATCCCTCGCATAATCTCACCGGCGCAAACCACACCATCCACTTTCATGCGGATTTTCTCTCCCGGATGCGGACAGGAATCTGTCTCTTCGCCGTCCTCATTCAACATTTGCAGTACAGAAACCGTCTGGTTTTCGCCGTTTTTCTTCATAATTTCAATCGTATCGCCAACTCTGAATTTATTTTTCTGGTAAAATACCACATACCCGTCTTCCGTCACTTCTTTCACCTGTCCAAGATAAACAGCACCCTTCTGATAGGTATTGTTATCGTAAATCTGTGTTTCATGCGTCGGTTTTCCAAAGAAAAATCCAGTTGTAAACTGGCGGTAAGTGCATTTTGCAATTTCCGCCTGATAATACGGAATGTTTTTCTTGTATTTTTCCGGGTCTTCAAAATAATCATCCACTGCCTGACGGTACGTTCTAGCAACGACAGCAACATAAAGCGCTGTTTTCATACGCCCCTCGATTTTAAAACTGTCAACGCCCGCTTCCACTAACTCCGGAATGTGCTCAATCATACACAAATCCTTGGAATTGAAAATGTAAGTTCCTCTCTCGTTTTCCTCAACCGGCAAATATTCACCCGGACGATTTTCTTCCATAATGTAATATTTCCAGCGGCACGGGTGGGTACATGCACCAAGATTCGCATCACGGCCGGTAAAATAATTGCTCAAAAGGCACCGTCCGGAATACGAAATACACATCGCACCATGGACAAATGTCTCGATTTCAAGGTCTTCCGGTATATGTGCATCAATATCCGCAATCTCTTTGATGGAAAGTTCACGCGCCGTCACGACACGCGTTGCACCTAATTTATGCCAAAACTGAAATGTGAGGTAATTCACATTATTTGCCTGCGTGCTGATATGGATATCAATTTCAGGGCAAATTTCCGTTGCAATCTGAAATACACCGGGGTCTGAGATAATCAAAGCATCCGGACCAATTTCTTTTAATTCTTCAAAATACTTCTGCACGCCCTCTAAATCTCTGTCATGCGCAGTAATATTCGCCGTTACATACACTTTTTTCCCGTGTTCGTGAGCAAAACGGATTCCCTCAGCCATATCTTCCGTAGAAAAGTTTTTTGCCTTTGCCCGAAGTCCATACATTTCACCGCCGATATAAACCGCATCGGCACCATAATAAACGGCTGTCTTTAACACTTCCAAACTGCTTGCCGGGGCAAGAACCTCCGGCTTTTTTCGATTGTTAATCATGAATTACTCTCCCTTTCCATTCCTTTTTTTCGTACTAATTGTCATGCCATCAGCAATCGGCAGACAAATTGTTTCTAATTCTTCCTTCTCACACAACACCTGCAAATATTCCCGCATGCGTCCGTGTATCGTGCGGTCTCTGCGCAGTACCGCATAACGGGATTCCAATACGTCACCATCATGAAAAATATTGTCGGACACAAGCATCGCATCATCCGCCATCAAAGCAATAACATCCGGCAGGAAGTTCAAATACTGCCCTTTTGCCGCATCCATAAAAATAAAATCATAGGATTTTTCTTTTGTTAAAAGCTCTTTTAATACTTCTGTCGCATCACCTTCAAGCAGCGTAATCCGGTTATCTTCATCCAATTTTCCTAAATTCTTCCTCGCTTCTTTTAAGCGCATCTCAACTTTTTCAATTGTCGTAATATGCGAAGATTCCGGCAAATACTCGCGCATGCAAAGAGCGGAAAATCCAACCGCTGTTCCAATCTCCAAAACTTCTTTCGGCTTTCTCTCACGCAGCAAAAAACGCAGCATATCTCTTGTGCCG
>CALELW010000251.1 GCA_937902905.1 uncultured Clostridium sp.
CATAAAAATCAAACCAACGGTAGTGATTGCGTTATTTGCAATTATTCTATTAGAAATTCTTTTCTTTCGTAAATGTCAGATCAAGGAATTTATTGTAAAATGCGTAATTATGGCTGGAGGAATTATAATCATTTTTAGTTTGATAAACTCTTTGAATCATGCATTTTATGCCGAGCGAATTTCAGATGCGCAAATGACATGGCATTATTATTTAATGATGGGATCAAATGAGGAAACATATGGTTCTTATTTGGGCGCGGACAGAGAACGTTCATGGGAGATATCCGATTTGGAAAAGAGAAAAGAAATGGAAGTTGAGGTGTGGAGACAACGCGTAAGGAGAAAAGGCATTTGGGGTACAATAAAGTTTTATGCGCAGAAACTGGTGATTACGAATGAAGATGGAACTTTTTCCTGGGGATGGGAAGGAAATTTTTTTGGTGAATACCGTGGGCTGCATAATGAATTTGCGCAAAAATTACAATCTTTTTATTATGCACAGGATAACAAGATGATTTGTAATGTTTTGCAAAGTATATGGGTTTCTTTACAGATTTTGATTTGTCTTTTTGCAATATTATTTAATTACAAAAAGAAAAGAGAACTTTTTATAGCAATGACATTGACAGGGATTAATTTATTCCTTATGATATTTGAAATGCGTGCCAGATATTTGTTTATGTTTGTTCCGTACTATATTGTAGCTGCTATGCTTGGTATTTCGTATGTGCAGGAAAAAATCAAGATGATAAAAGAAAAAAACTAGCATAATAAAAAAAGAAGGATTAATAAATCAGCGAGAAACCTTATTCGCGAAGCGAATCTTTTGTTTCGAGTCGATTTATTAATCCTTCTCTTTTATCTTTATTGCAGCTGTCTTTTCTACTTTTTAAACACCCACTCACGTTGAATCTGGAAACTGATTGCAAAAAGCAAAGTATCTATAATGCATTTACGAAGTGTCGAGTAGGTGATAAAGGTCAGCAGATGGTTGACTAAAAAAGCGGACAACAAAAGCTGAACAATCGCCAGAATATAATATCTTACGAAAACAAACGGCGAACTCGAATCATTCTTAAATACCTGATTTTTGTTCATAAAAAAGTTAAATAATGAACTGGCAAGCCGTGAAATTACGGTCCGCATCAGTATGAGCACGGACAAATCGAAAAACGGAAGCATCCATTTGTCGGAGATGACCGGACGGAGTAAGTAACCAAGCAGCCAGTACAAAGCAATATCAATGATAAAACTGGATAAGGAGCTTAGCATAAACTTTAAAAATACTTTGTAAATCCGAATCGAATCAATAAACGGATTAAAATGCGAGCTTTCATTATTTGCCAGATATATTGTCTGAATCGGAAATTCTTCAATCGGAATCTGGTATTCCTTCGCGGCAATCAGCATGTTCATTTCATACTCAAACCGTTCACCCTTTACATTTGCAAAATGCTCTCTTATGAGAGGGGTTGGGAGTCCTCTGAGCCCGGTCTGCGTATCGGAAACATGAATGCCGCATAAAAGACGGATTAACTGACGGGTCAGCTTGTTTCCAAAACGGCTTCGCAGAGGAATCTCTTTGTCGTTAAACTGCCGGCAGCCAAGAATCAGAGAATCCGGATGCTCATAGGTCAGTTTAGCGCAGGTGTTAATATCCGGCAGCACATGTTGGCCGTCACAGTCCACGGTCACGGCTCCTTTGATGTCCGGACGCTGCTCTAAAATATAGTTAAATGCGGACTTAAGTGCAATTCCTTTGCCGAAATTTACGACGTGACGGATTAGTTTGCAGTGGTAGGTCTCTTTGCAGGTTTTAAAATACTTTCGATTGGCAATGAGACTTCCATCATCGACCAAAATAATATTGGCAAAACCATCGTCATGTAATTGTTCAACGAGTGATACCATACGCTCATCCGGGTCAAGTGCCGGAATGATGATGGCAATACTTTCTTTATAATTACCCAAAACATTTCCCCCTGTATTTCTGAAATCGAAATAATACTGTAAGTATAATCCCATATCTTTCCAGAATCAAGCATTTATCTCCTGTAACGTGTATTTTTCTTCCAATCGGAGAGGGCGGTAAGACAATTTTGCCTGCCTTAAATTATCCTGCCCCAAGTCATCTTCGCGGTTGACATACATAGCATCCGGAAATTCATGGATGATAAACTGCTGGTTGATATAGTTATACAATCCGTGATAATTGACATCTGCTTTTTCGATGTGAATGATGGCGAGATTGATATCCGGCACATAGGAGCCGATGGTGTAGGCCTTTAACTCACCATCAATTCGGACACCGCCCATTTTGCAGGTGATGGAGTGGCTGTTGCCAAACAATCGGTAAATGCCGTCTTCCTCGTCATCAATACAATTATATTTATCGTAAATACGCCGCTCGTCCATCCATTTTTGATGAAATGCCTCGATTTCCATAATGTTTTTGGCGGTCAGTGTTTCATACTGGAAATGTCCTTCATATTCACGCAGAAAACCATTGAGAAGGTTTTTCTTTTTGTGCATGGCTTTTCCACTTAATGTGCGTAATTTTTCGGCATCATAGAGGTAGTCAAAACTATCTCTGTCCGGCTCAATGGTATAGTTTTTTAACTGATTTGTCTCTTTCAGAATTCCTACCATTTTCGCATCAATGTTGTAAAAAACAGCCGGCATATTCCATTCGTTGTGAAATTGTTTTTCCATACGGGAGAAAACTTCCGGTAAATCAGATTCCTTGCACAGAGGAGCAAATGCCCCTCTGGAAGGTTTTTGAATCGTTAAATACAGAGCCAGTTCATCGGTCGCAAATTTTGTGTCGTAATAATGTTCCCACAAAAACTGGTTCAGATAGTGGCCTTCGCTGATATAAAGCGGGCGAAGACTTTCATATTTGGCAAACTCCTCTTGGACAAAAGGAGTGATTGGCTTTAGGTCAAGCATGTGTAACCTCGCTTTTTTAATTAACTTTTGGCTGCATTGGTAGCATTTCGTTTGGCACGGTAACGCTCCGTTCCATCAAGAATTTTTTTGCGGATACGAAGATTTTCCGGTGTGACTTCGAGTAATTCGTCAGTGTCAATGTAATCAAGTGCCTGCTCTAAACTTAATTCTTTTGGCGGTGTGAGGCGGAGTGCTTCATCCGCACCGGAAGAACGGGTATTCGTCAGGTTTTTCTTTTTACATACATTGACTTCGATGTCATCGCTTTTTGCGTGTTCACCGACAATCATGCCGCCGTAAACTTTTTCGCCGGGACCGACAAACAAAGTGCCTCGCTCCTGCGCATTATAAAGACCGTAAGTAATTGTTTCACCGGACTCAAAAGCAATGAGAGAGCCCTGTTTTCGATAAGGAATTTCTCCCTTAAATGGACCATAGCCTTCAAATTCTGTATTGATAACACCGTTTCCTTTGGTGTCTGTCATAAATTCGCCGCGGTATCCAATCAGTCCACGGGATGGAATGATAAATTCCAGACGTGTCGTGCCTGCATTTAATGGGGTCATTGCCTGTAATTCCCCTTTGCGCTGGCTGAGGCGGTCAATGACATTTCCGGTAAATTCATCCGGTACATCGACATAAGCACGCTCCATCGGCTCTAATTTTTTGCCGTTTTCATCTTCTTTATAAAGAACTTCAGCCTTACTAACCGCAAATTCATATCCTTCACGGCGCATATTTTCAATTAGAACGGATAAATGCAGTTCTCCGCGTCCGGACACTTTATAAGCTTCGGTTGTGTCGGTATCTTCCACACGGAGTGATACGTCGGTATTTAACATGCGGTATAAACGGTCGCGCAAGTGGCGGCTTGTCACGTATTTTCCTTCCTGACCGGCAAGCGGACTGTCATTTACCATAAAATGCATGGCAATCGTTGGCTCCGAAATTTTCTGGAACGGAATTGCCTGCGGATTTTCCGGACTACACAGAGTATCTCCAATATGGATGTCAGCAATACCTGAAATGGCTACAATCGAGCCAATCGTTGCTTCTTCGACTTCCACACGATTGAGTCCTTCAAATTCATACAACTTAGAAATTTTAACTTTTTCATTTTTATCCGGGTCATGATGGTTGACAATAACGGCATCCTGATTCACACGGATGGTTCCGTTATCAACTTTTCCGATACCGATTCGTCCGACATATTCGTTGTAATCAATGGTACTGATTAAGACCTGTGTATCGGCGTCCGGGTCACCTTCCGGTGCCGGAATATAATTTAAAATTGCATCAAAGAGCGGTTTCATATCGGTGCCTTTTTCGTTGACATCACAGGATGCCACACCTTCTTTTGCCGAGGCAAAGATAAATGGGCAGTCTAACTGGGATTCATCGGCATCCAAATCGATAAACAGCTCTAAAATTTCATCGACAACTTCCTCCGGGCGAGCTTCAGGACGATCAATTTTGTTGACGCAGACAACAACCGGCAAAGACAATTCCAGTGCTTTCTTTAACACGAATTTTGTCTGAGGCATTGCGCCCTCAAAGGCATCAACGACTAAGATGACACCATTTACCATTTTAAGAACACGTTCTACTTCACCACCGAAATCGGCGTGTCCCGGTGTGTCAATGATATTAATTTTCACACCTTCATAGGTAATGGCTGTATTTTTTGATAAAATAGTAATGCCTCGTTCACGCTCAATATCATTTGAGTCCATGACACGTTCGGCAACTTCCTGATTGGCGCGGAATACGCCGCTTTGTTTCAATAATTCATCCACTAATGTTGTCTTGCCATGATCGACGTGTGCGATGATGGCGATGTTTCTGATATCGTCTCTTGTTGTTTTCATAGAAACCTCCATTCATTCATGCAAAAACCACGAAATCGTATTATAGCACGATTTTTTTTGTGTGGCAAGTTCGGGCGTAAAACGCTAAACAAAATGCTAGGTTTTTTTTCTTTTTTATGGTAAAATAGGATTCATATAAAAAAGGAGGTGCTCTTATGGGGCTGAAAAGACAAAAGGGGTTATTGGGAGTTTTGATTTTTTCTCTTGTTATTGGCATGATGGGAAGTGCCGGTGGAGAAGCAGAGGCTAAGAAAAAAATTGCTTTAAATAAGAAAAAGGCCGTGATTTATGTTGGCGGGAAACTTCGTCTTAAAGGGAATGGGACGAAGAAAAAGGTGAAGTGGTCTTCAAAGAAGAAAAAGATTGCGACAGTTTCCAAAAAAGGAGTCGTTAAAGGAAAGCGTGCCGGTAAGACAAAGATTACGGCAAAAGTAAAAGGAAAGAAACTTGTCTGTAATCTGACCGTAAAGGCAAAGAAAAAGAAGCCGGTACCACAGGTGACACAGACACCAAAGGTCACCAATAAGCCATCAAACGGGGCGACTGCTTCCCCTGCGATAGAGCCGGTAGTGACGCCAACGGCTGTGCCGACGCCGACACCAATTGATACCTCGAAACCGGAACCGGTATTTTCAAAAGAAAGCGGAAGTTATGATGAGTCTTTTGAACTTTCTTTGTATGCGCCAAAGGGAAGCAAAATTTATTATACGACAGATGGCAGTGAGCCGGATGTCAGTAGTGTAGGCGGCAGTGTAAAAGATACCGTACCGGCAAAACTTCCGACCAATGAGTATAAGCAGGCAATTACCGTGAAAAATCGGGATAACGATGAAAACAGACTTTGCTCGAAAGTTAATATTCCATATATGTATGACCCAACGGATTATTATAACGGGCCGTTTTATCCTGCGGATGGTGCGGTCCCGAAAGCAACCGTGATTCGTGCAATGGCAGTGGATGAAAAGGGCAATTCGAGTAAGATAGTGACAAAAACTTATTTTGTAGATAAGAATTTGGCAGAGGTTTATAAGAATGCTTCTGTGATTTCCGTTGTTACGGACCCGGATAATCTTTTGAGTGAAGAAAAAGGAATCTATCGTTACGGCAACTGGGAAAACAGTGGTGAAGAATGGGAGAGACCGGCAGCGGTGACGTATTTTGAAGAAGATGGCACGATACCGTTTGAGACGACGATGGGGATGCGGATTCATGGCAATTATACACGCCGCTGGGGGCAGAAGAGCCTGCGTTTTTATTTCCGTGAAGAATTAGGTCTGAAAAATCTCAAAGGTTATCAGCTGATTCCGGGAGCAGTCAATGCGGACGGAAAGCCGACGAAGAAGTATAAACGTTTTATTTTGAGAAACGGTGGCAACGAATATGCTTACAGTAAAATGCAGGATGTCTTTATTCAGAGTCTTGTGAGTGACCGCGCATTTACGACGCAGAGTTCACGCCCATGTGTTTTATTCTTAAATGGTGAGTACTGGGGACTTTATAATTTGATGGAGCGCTATTCCGATAATTATCTGGAGGAAGAGTTTGGCGTTGATAAAGATAATGTGGTTGTCATTAAAAATAATGAACTTGATGAAGGAAAAGAAGAAGATTTTGCTCTTTATGAACAACTGCAGGCAATGGCAGACCTTGACATGTCTTTGACCGATAATTATGAGAAATTTAAGGAAATGGTGGATATACAGAGTTATCTTGACTATTATGCGACCGAGATTTATATTGGAAACAAGGACTGGCCGGACAACAATGTACAGTTATGGCGGACCAGAGAGGATGACGGCAGTGCTTATGGAGATACAAAGTGGCGCTATATGCTCTACGACACCGAATATTCGATGAATTTGTGGGGACAGGACAATAACGGAAATACAAATCGCTTGCAGGAAGCAAGAAATAAGGATGCCTTATTTGACGCACTCTGTAAAAATGACTCCTTTAAACAGTCACTTGCCGATACTTTGATGGACTTGGCAGATAAAAACTTTAAGTCAGCTGATGCTGCGAAGAAATTAGATGCCATGGCGGCAGTCTACCGTCCGTTGATGGCGCAGTATAAAAAGCGCTTTGGCAACGGTGATGTGGACAGCCGGGTAAGGGATATGAAGAGTTTTATGGCAAAACGAAAAAACCAGATAAAAACACATATTCAGGAATCCCTTTCGATTACAGTAAAATAAAGGAATGGAGAAAAAAGATGGAACCGGAAATTACAGATATTTTTGACCGTATTATGAATTGGAAACTGCTTCGATTTATGTGGCCTTTTTATAAGAAAAATAAAGACAAGCTTTTGTATTTGTTTTTTGGAGGATGTACAACGCTTGTTAATCTGGTAATCACATATGGGTTATGGTATGGTTTGAAGTGGGAACAGTGGTATGCCGGGAAATTTGCACTGGGCACTTTCCTTGGGAATTTAATTGGAATTGTGTCTGCTATTTTGTTTGCTTACGTGACAAATAAAAAGTTTGTATTTGCATCCAAGACGACAGGGATGAAAGAACTCATGGTTGAATTCATTAAGTTCGTTGGCGGACGTGTGTCCACTTTGATTATTGAACTTGGCGGTGTGCAGCTTGCAGTTATACTGTTTCCTGATTCCAATACACTGTTGTTTGTGGCGAAACTTTTAACACAGGTTTTGGTTATTATTATTAATTATTTCATCAGCAAATTATTTGTGTTTAAGGGAACAAAAGAGGCATCTTTTGACAATCAAGACTAAATTTTGGTTTGAATTTGTCCGATATACAGATTACGGATGTGAATGTTTATTTCAAAGTAAGAGTTAGGATAGATGATATAGAAAGGTATGGTTATTGATATGAGAGAACAAATTAAGAAAAAATTAAAAAAAAGAAGATATGCAGTACTTCTTTCGCTTATGGCAGGAGTGTTGCTGTTTCTCCTGCGTGGGCAGTTTTCTCATGCAGTGAATCAGGTTTATATTTCATCTAATGGTATTAGGTTGGATCCGACGGTTACGTATGATTTGACAACAAGGAGTATGCAGTTAGATTTGGCATCAGACAATGATATGTATGCTAAAGACGAATACAAGGTTGAATGGACAATAGAAGATCCCCTAGCACGTGATGTTATTGCTTCGATTACTCCGGGTACTTCGAAAACAAGGTGTGTTGTAACACCACTTTCACCTGGTGATGTAACGGTAACAGTAACGGTAAAGGACAGCATGAATGGAGACGCTTTGTTATTTAATACAACGTGTAATATCCGTGTTGTATTCTCAATTGATACATCGACCGATGATTCGATTTATAAAATTGTTCATGAAAATGATACGGCAAGATCTCTTGTGATGTATTCGAACAGTGCACCGGTTAATCTTGGTTTGAACTTTGGTTCTGCCAACTCTTCGAATACCCAGTGGTCGAGTGCGAATGAGGAGGTAGTAACCGTAACACAGAGGGGAGGTCTTGTTTCGCCGGTTGGTGCCGGTAAGACGCAGGTGATTGCGACGTATACACCGACCGGTGATACAGAGACGTATACGGCATATCTGGATGTTTATGTTATCCCTCGTGTTTCAACGACGAATGGGGCAAATTATGAGACAGCGATTGACGCCCAGTTAAATTCCGGTGAGTATTTATACACCGATACGAACTTTGCAAACAACTTGGAAGTAATCCGAAGCAAGATTATATGGGTTGTGAAAAAGGATGATGACCAGGGAAATTCCAAAATCATTGCGGATTCCCTTGGAAAAGATTCGGACTTGATTTCGATTACGCCGACGGCGAGCCGAAGCAATGAACTGCGGATTGAGGGAAAAGCTGGTGAGTATGACCTGTATTTCTATACATATGGCAGTTATGATGAAAATATGGATAATGGAACAACAGCATATACACCGACCGTTGTTCATTTGACAATTAAGAGTGATATTCAGGACAAAACGGAGATTTTAAGTATTGGTGATGTTTATCGTTTTGCGGAAAGTTATAATATGACGCTGGAAGATTTTGATGAGTGTTTCAGTGTGGATATTAAGATGGCACAGGGAGCACCGGATTACTCGGAATATGCGGACTTTGATAATACAAAGGCAGAATTAACAGCTAAAAATGTCGGTAATTTAGTGGCAACACTGACCATAAGAAGTGGCAGAGAAGCCTATGTTCGCAGAATTTTAGGGCTTGCCGAGAATGAGGCGCTGCCGGCGGCTTTCACGACTAGGATTGATATTACGGATAACATTCAATTAAACCGGACGTCAATGACGATTGTGGTTGGGCAGAAAGAGCAGTTAAGTGTTAAATTAAATAGTATTTATTCCGGTTCCGTTACATGGAAAAGCAGCGACCCCAACTATGTATCGGTAGATGAACTGACCGGTTTGATTAAAGGTGAGAAAGTGACAACACAGGATGTTGTGATTACGGCAACTTTGGATGCCGGAAATGGTTTGTATAAGACCGCAACCTGTACGGTAAAGGTAGAGGCAACGGTATCAAATTTCACATTGAGTCCGGGAACAGACCAGCAGATGTTAGTTGGTGACCATCTTACGGTTGTTGCTAATATAAAACAAACGGTTACTGTTGCACCTTTGTATTGGTATAGCAGTGATACATCTGTGATTACTGTTGAACAAGCATCTGATGGTAAGAGTGCAATTCTTACTGCAGTTGGAGGCGGAACAACAACGCTTAATGTAATTAATTTGATAAATAAAGATACTATTTCAATTAGGGTGACGGTGCGTATTCCAATTAATGAAATTTCATTTAGTGCCGCGCAGATGCAGTTAGAACTTTACAAGAGCGGTTATAATATGAAAGACGAAGTGAAGTGGGGACCAACCAATGCGACCGATACAGCACTTACGTGGGCTAGTTCCGATACTTCCGTTGTCGAGTTAGACAAAGATGGTTATATGAAATTTAAGGGAGCCGGAACAGCACTTGTCAGTGTGTATCCGACCTATAATCCATACAATGTAATGGCATCCTGTCTGGTTACGATTATTGGTACGCCGGATAGTATGACGATAAGCCAGATGGATGTGACGATGAATGTAGGTGAGGCGGTTCCGTTATTAGTAGATTTTAATCCGAAAAATACGGCAACCGGTATTACGTGGACGCCAAATGATGATGGTATCGTGACGGTAACTTATGATGAAGAACGCCGCATTGCTACATTGACCGGTAAAGCACCGGGAACTACGAACATTAATGTGGTGACAACCGAAGGTTTGATATCGAATGTAAAAGTTTCTGTCAAACAGCCGTCAACGGCGTTGAATCTGACACCAAAAGACGTAACGCTTAAGACCGGTGACAGTGTGAACTTAAAGGCAACCTTTACACCGGCAAATTCAACGGATACAATTGTATGGAAGAGTTATAATACCGGTGTGGCAACGGTTGATACGAATGGCCGTGTAACCGGCGTGAAAGCAGGTTCGACATTTATTCAGGCGACTGCTTACAATGGAAAAGTGGCAGGACCGACGACAGTTATTATGGTGACTGTACAGGACGGTGTGAAAGGAGTTTCCTTAGATTCCTCAGAAAAGACGGTTCGTGTGGATAGCTCCATTACACTGATTCCGATTTTTAATCCGACGACTGCTTTTAATAAGGCAATGACATGGAAATCATCGAACAGTAATATTAAGATTGAGGCGGCAGGAGTTTCCAATCTGAAAGTAACCGGTGTGAAAGCCGGTACGGCGATGGTGACCGGTACGACGACAGATGGTGGATTTTCCGTATCTTGTTTGATTACGATTCTGCCAAAACAGAAAGAAAATGATACGAAGGTGACGGTATCGCCAAAAACGAAATATCTGGCAAAAGGCAAGTCATTCTATGTGACAGCCACCGTTACAGGTTCAAGTAATAAAAGAGTAAAATGGACGAGCAGCAAAAAATCAGTTGCAACTGTAACTTCCGGCGGTAAGGTAAAAGCAAAGAAATTAGGAACAACCTATATCAAAGCCACAGCAAAGGATGGTTCCGGTGCATACGCCAGATGTAAGGTGCGTGTTGTTCGTAAAGTGAAAAAGATTAAACTGAACCGCTATTCAGGCAGACTGCTCGTTGGAAGTACGATGAAACTGAAAGCAACCGTTCTTCCGAAAAATGCGACGATTAAGTCCGTGAAGTGGACGACGAATAAAAAATCGATTGCGACAGTCAGCAGTACCGGACGAGTATTGGGAACCGGCGAGGGTATTGTAAAGATTAAGGCTTCGGCAAAAGATGGTTCCGGTAAGTCAGCAACTTGCATACTTCATGTGGTTGAGCCGATTGAGGCAACGGGAATTACTGTGGCAAACAGCCAGATTACCGTGGCGAAAGGAAAGATTGCCCAGTCCGGCATTACCTTAAATCCGGTCAATTCGACGACGAAGATTAAATATCACTCCGATAATCCGAGAGTGGCAACCGTAAATAAATATGGTAAGATTAAGACCAAACGTGCCGGAGAGGCTACGATTTACGGAACGACTTCGACCGGACTGTATGGCTACTGCGATGTATTGGTTGTAGATTTGAACCGCAAGGCAGTAACCCTTCGTCCATACGATACCGAACAACTTCATGTAAACGAGATTAGTACCGGAGTAACATGGTATTCAAGAGATATTAACATTGCAACCGTATCCTCGACCGGACTTGTTACCGGACGTAAGAGAGGTATAACAACGATTTATGCGGTTGTTAACGGTGTAAAACTCGGATGCCGTGTGAATGTTACAAAATTAAAGTAGTGGAATGGGAGGAGACTATTGTTAGTAAATTTACATGTAAAAAACTTTGCGATAATAGACGAGATTGATGTTGATTTTGGCTCCGGGTTAAATATTCTTACCGGAGAGACGGGAGCCGGTAAATCGATTTTGATTGGCTCCATCGGCATCGCACTCGGCGCAAGGGTTTCGCAGGAAATCATAGGAAAGCATGGCGACTCTGCGATGGTAGAGATTGTTTTCCAGATTGAAGATGAAGAGACAAAAGAGAAATTATCAGAATTAGGTGTAGACCCGGACGAAGGACAGATTGTCATTTCCCGCCGTATTACGGGAAGCCGGAGTGTAAACCGGATTAATGGTGAAAATGTATCGGTTAGTGTGATTCGCCAGGTGGCTGCTCTTTGTATTGACATTCATGGACAGCATGAAAACCAGTCGTTACTGCAGAAAGATAAACATTTAGCAATTGTGGATGAGTTCGCTGCTGGGCAGTGTGTTACTTTGAAACAGGAGATTGCTGCTTTATACCGTGAATATACAGCACTGAAAAAACAGTGGCAGGATGAGGATGTGTCAGACGAAGAGCGTGCGAGAGAACTTAGTTTTCTGGAATATGAAAAACAGGAAATCGAGCAGGCATCTTTACATGCCGGCGAAATTGAAGAAGTGGAAGAGGCTTACCGCAGGGCATCCGGTGCTGAGACAATTGTGGAATCGCTTAGTCTGGTACACCGTTTGACAAGTGATACAGCCGCAGGAGCTGTGAGCCATGCGTTACAGAGTATGCAGCGAATTACAGGCTTTGGTGAGGAAATTCAGAATTTGCAGGAAGAACTTTTGCAGATTGAGGGACTTTTGGATGATTTTAATCATGAAACAGCGGATTATATGCAGGACTTTTCTTTCGATGCCAATGAGTTTTCGGAATTAGAGAGAAGGCTCGATACGATTCACAATTTGCAGGCGAAATATGGAAGTACCTATGAAGAGATACTTTTGCATTTGGAAGAAGTGGAGGATAAACTGCAAAAACTTGCAGATTTTGAACATTATAAGGAAAAACTTCTTGCCAAAATAAAGGAATATGAGTCGGATTTGACAAAGAAATGTGAGCAGTTATCAAAAGAAAGAAAAGAAACCGCTTTCATTCTGCAGGAAAAGATTAAGGCAGCTTTATCGGATTTGAATTTTGCCTATGTTGATTTCGAAATTGCATGGAGCCGCAAAGATACATTTGGTGCGGATGGATGGGATGAAGCAGAATTTTTGATTGCAACAAATCCGGGCGAGCCAAAGAAAAGCCTCGGAAAAATCGCATCCGGCGGTGAATTATCCCGTATTATGCTGGCAATTAAATCGGTTTTTGCCGAAAAAGACCATATTGAGACATTGATTTTTGATGAAATTGATGCCGGAATCAGTGGACGTACGGCACAGAAAGTTTCGGAAAAACTGAAACTTTTAAGTAAAAGCCACCAGATTCTCTGTATTACTCATCTGGCGCAGATTGCCGCAATGGCAGACACTCATTTCCTGATTGAGAAGATGGTTGATGAAAATCATTCGGAGACAGTGATTCGTCCGTTGGATGAATCGCAGAGTGAACAGGAACTGGCACGTATTCTTGGCGGTGTTGAGATTACAGAGTCGGTGCTTGAAAATGCGAGAGAGATGAAAGCGTTAGCGAGCAAAAAAAAGTTCAGATAGTTTTCAGAATTAGAAAAATAGAAGTTGGCTATACTAAACAGAAGGAACCAAAACAATAGTATGTTTTGAACCTTCTGTTTTTATTTTGCCAATTATGGGAGGAATGAGTATGAGAAAAAAAGTTCGTTTTTTGCTGGCTGGATTATTAGTGGCTGATGTGTTGTTGATTGGATATTTGATGTATGATTACATTCAAAATAAAATTCCGGATTCTGTTTTGACTTACGTTGGGGAAAAACAGGAACTGAATCTGCCGGCAATTTTTGAAACTGAGCAGAGTGTTCCGGCTCTTCATGTGCAAAATCAGGGTGGTGGATTTTCCATGAAATCGAACCGGTTAGGAAGTTATGAGGTGTCGGTCCGCTTATTTGGTGTGCTGCCGGTAAAGAAGATGGACGTTAAAGTGGTGAAAAGAAAAAAAGTTTTCCCAAGTGGAGAGCCAATTGGCATCTATGTGGAGACTAACGGGCTGTTAGTATTAGACACGACGGAACTTCCGGCAAAAGACGGACTTACTTATGCACCCGGTGAAAATTTGTTAAAGCCCGGTGATTATATTTTGGAATGGAATCAGAAAAAAGTTGCTACGATTCAAAGTTTAAACCGTGAAATTCAGGGTACAAAGGATAAAAAGGTTACGGTTTTAATACGTCGAAACGGAGAAAAAATAAAAATTGCCATGCGTCCGGTACTTTCATCGGATGGCACATATAAAATAGGAACATGGGTAAGGGAAGATACGCAGGGAATCGGTACGCTTACTTATGTAACGAAAGATGGTGGATTTGGTACACTTGGACATGGAATTACGGATGTAGATACAGGAACGCTGTTGAATTTACACGGGGGCGAATTGTTTCAGACGCAGATTGTCGATATTATGAAGGGAGAGGAGGGAAATCCGGGAGAACTGCAGGGGTATATCAATATGATTGCAAAAAATACGATAGGAAAAATCAAAAAGAACACGGAGCAGGGGGTGTTTGGCGAGATGAAAGAGGAACGTGTGTCCGCCTATTCCGGGAAGGCGTATGAGGTTGGCAGAAAACAGGAGATTGAAACCGGAAAGGCATATTTGTATGCGAATCTCGAGGGCAGGGCACGGATGTATGAAATTGAAATTGAAGATATAAAAATCAATGCAAGGGATAATAAGAGCATGGAAATCAAGGTAACGGATAAAAGGCTTTTAAAACTGACAGGCGGGATTGTACAGGGAATGAGTGGCTCGCCGATTATACAAAAGGACAAAATCGTGGGGGCGGTTACGCATGTTTTTGTTGATGACCCGACAAGAGGTTATGGAATTTTTATTGAGGAGATGTTGGCGCAGTAAAAATAACCGCATTTGTTGTCAAAAACCGAAGCTAGAAGTCGAAAGATGATGAAATATAAAAAGAATATAAATAAAAAATTAAAAGAATTTAGAATTTGCTCTTGTAATATGGAGAAAATGGGTATATACTTTTAATCACAACGAGTTTATAAAAAGTTTATAATTATTTGAAGGGGGTACTAGTTGTGAAGAAATTAAAAGTATTAATTGCAGATGACAATCCAAGAATGGCATCCATGATTCAGAATATTCTTATGGATGATGATGAGATTCAGGTCGTGGGAACGGCAGAGGATGGAGTAGAAACACTGGGGATGATTGAGGAAACGGAGCCGGATTTGCTTTTACTGGATTTGATTATGCCGAAATTAGATGGCCTTGGTGTGATGGAGCGGCTGCAGGAAAAGCAAAAGATAAAAAAAGTGCCGGAAATTATCGTGGTGTCCGGTATTTCACAGGAACGAATTACGGATACAGCATTTGCTCTTGGAGCTTCGTATTACTTATTAAAACCATTCGAGTCGGAAACACTTCTTTCCCATGTACAGAAATTTAAACCGGGTGCAAGGGCAAAACTGATTGCCACGGGAAGCGAGAACCGGAGAAATGAGAAAATGGCAAAATATAACCTCGAATCGGATGTTACTAATATTATTCATGAGATTGGGGTGCCGGCGCATATAAAAGGGTATCAGTATTTACGAGATGCAATCATGATGTCAGTCGACGATAAAGAAATGTTAAATTCTATCACCAAAATTCTCTATCCTTCCATAGCAAAACAACACGGGACAACACCAAGCAGGGTAGAACGAGCAATTCGACATGCAATCGAAGTGGCATGGAGCCGCGGAAAAGTGGACACCATTGACGAATTATTCGGATATACGGTTCATAATGGAAAAGGAAAACCAACAAATTCGGAGTTCGTAGCGCTAATTGCGGACAAGATACGGTTAGAACAGAAAATGAAAGCCTAAAAAAATCTTTTCACCGCTCCCTTTTTGGTGTATAATAATGTCAATACGATTTTGTATCAAAAAGAAAGGGGAGAAGGATATTGAAGAAAGTATTATTTGTTGCTTCTGAATGTGTTCCTTTTATAAAAACCGGTGGATTGGCAGACGTTGTCGGTTCGCTTCCAAAGTATTTTGATAAGAGTAAATATGATGTACGGGTTATGATTCCAAAATACACTGCGATACCGGAAGAGTATAAAAACCAGATGCATTATATCACGCATTTTTATCTTGATCTTGCATGGCGCAAGCAGTATGTCGGTGTGTTTGAAATGGAATTAAATGGTGTTAAATTCTATTTTCTTGATAATGAATTTTATTTTAGCGGCAGTAAGCCTTATGGTGAAATTTATCAGGATATTGAAAAGTTTGCCTTTTTTGATAAAGCAGCGTTATCGACACTGCCTGTGATTGATTTCCGTCCGGATATTATTCACTGCCATGACTGGCAGACCGGATTAATCCCGGTATATCTGCATGATGCATTCCAGCAGGGTGAATTTTATCGCGGGATTCAGTCGATTATGACGATACATAACTTGAAATTCCAGGGAGTCTGGGATAAAAAGACGGTTATGGACACAGCAGGTTTGGATGCGTACTATTTTACACCTGATAAATTGGAAGCCTTTGGGGATGCCAATTATCTAAAGGGTGGTCTTGTCTACGCAGACCAGATTACGACCGTAAGTGATACTTATGCCGAAGAGATTAAGACACCATTTTATGGGGAAAGATTAGATGGCTTGATTAATGCAAAGGCAGGGTGTC
The DNA here is from genome assembly GCA_937902905.1 of uncultured Clostridium sp. Classification (GTDB taxonomy): domain Bacteria; phylum Bacillota; class Clostridia; order Lachnospirales; family Lachnospiraceae; genus Eubacterium_F. The sequence goes on from CALELW010000251.1 coordinate 16,399, forward strand.
TGACCGGAATTGTAAATGGTCTTGATTATGATGAGTATAATCCGGCAAAAGATCCGCTCATTTATGCAAATTATGATGCAAGGACATTCCGTAAAGAAAAAATTAAAAATAAGCGCGGCCTTCAGAAAGAACTTGGTCTTTCCCAGGATGACAAGAAGTTCATGATTGGTATTGTGTCGAGACTGACCGACCAAAAGGGCTTTGATTTGATTGATTATGTGATTGAAGAAATCTGCGCAGAAGATACACAGCTTGTGGTGCTTGGTACCGGAGAAGAAAAGTATGAAAATCTGTTCCGTCATTTTGCATGGAAATATCCGGACCGCGTATCGGCGAATATTTACTATTCCAATGAGCGCTCGCACAAAATTTATGCGGCGTGTGATGCCTTTTTGATGCCATCGCTGTTTGAACCGTGCGGATTAAGCCAGCTGATGAGTCTTCGCTATGGTACGGTTCCGATTGTAAGGGAGACCGGTGGACTTAAAGATACGGTAGAGCCTTATAATGAATATGAGAGCAAAGGAACCGGTTTCTCATTCAGTAATTACAATGCGCATGAGATGCTCAATACCATCCGCTATGCAAAAGATGTCTATTATAATAGAAAGAGAGAGTGGAATAAGATTATCGACCGCGGCATGGCAATGGATTTTTCATGGAAGAATTCAGCGAAAAAATATGAGCAGTTGTATGACAGAATGTAAAAAAATACAAATTATTTGAATTTACTCTTGAATTTTATTACGGAATTGGGTAGAATAGGTTCTAGAAGTTTGTATATTTTTTAACAAACCAAAATTTTAACTATTTTTAGGAGGAAATATCATGTCAGTAAAAGTAGCGATTAACGGATTTGGACGTATCGGACGTCTTGCATTCAGACAGATGTTTGGTGCAGAAGGTTATGAAGTAGTAGCAATTAACGATTTGACAAGCCCTAAGATGCTTGCACACCTTTTGAAGTATGATTCTTCTCAGGGTAAATATGAGAAAGCAGATACTGTTTCTGCAAGTGATGATTCCATCACAGTAGATGGTAAAGAGATTAAAATCTATGCTTTCCCAGATGCAAACAACTGCCCATGGGGTGAGCTTGGTGTAGACGTAGTTCTGGAGTGCTCCGGATTCTATACATCCAAAGAAAAAGCACAGGCTCATATCAATGCAGGTGCTAGAAAAGTTGTTATCTCTGCTCCAGCAGGAAATGACCTTCCTACTATCGTATATAACACAAACCACGAGACATTGAAAGCAGAGGATACTATCATTTCCGCAGCTTCTTGTACAACAAACTGTCTTGCTCCTATGGCAGACGCATTGAACAAATATGCTGCAATCCAGTCTGGTATCATGGTTACAATCCATGCTTACACAGGTGATCAGATGACTCTTGATTGTCCTCAGAGAAAGGGTGACCTCAGAAGAT
>CALELW010000252.1 GCA_937902905.1 uncultured Clostridium sp.
GAAGTATTCCGGAAATGCCACAAAGGAAATGTGTACTTTTTTGATTATCAATATTTCTTCGCTGCAATTGATTCCGGTTAATATTATAGCGTATCGAAGCCAGTATGGTTCTGCTTCGCCTGCTTCAATTCTTGGCATGGGGCTAGTGGCTACAATTGTGTCGACGGCAGCCGGTGTTATTTTTTCTGTAATAGCAAGAAAAGTATCAAAGAAAAAGGGGGAGCGGTAAATGGAAATCCTTTATTATATTTCAGATTGTATGATACCATTCGTGATTCTCTATCTTGTCGGCTATGGCATGTGCAAAAAAGTGGATATTTTTGATTCGTTTATTGAGGGAGCTAAAGATGGATTTTTGACGGTCTATAAAATTCTGCCGACGTTAATTGGTTTGATGATTGGTGTAGGAATTTTGCGGCAGTCTGGTTTTATGGAGTGGCTTGCTGGTATATTTGCCCCAGTTGTAAATATCCTTCATTTCCCGGGCGAACTGCTTCCGCTTTTTATCGTGAAAATGTTCTCATCCTCGGCGGCAACCGGTCTTTTACTTGATATATACAAAACATATGGGACCGATTCTTATCTTGGTACATTAGCGTCAGTTCTTATGAGCTGTTCGGAAACCATTTTCTATACAATGAGCGTTTATTTTATGACGGCGCGCGTGACAAAAACGCGTTATACACTTACCGGAGCACTGGTGGCAACATTTGCCGGTGCTACAATGGCGGTTGTGTTGGTAGGAATATCGTAAAGGACTAAAGTGAATCTTGCGTTCTTTTATGCAGAATGCTACAATGAAAAAAATACAATGTGAGGTGAAAGACTATGTCAAATATTGAAGCGGCACGTAAATTGTATGAGCAATGCAAAGATATGGATATAGACGAAACGAGAGAATTAGTTTTGGCGGCAAAAAATGAGGATGAAATTGAATTTTTTTCGCTTTTGAGTGATTTTATTTTACAAAGAAAGCAAAAGAAAGTTATTGAGCAGGGGAGATTTTAGTGAAGAAATACGAAATTTTTGCGGGTGTGAATGGTGCGGGAAAATCTACATTATATGCAACAAACCATGTTGTAGCTGGTGAAAATAGGGTGAATACAGATGAAATCCTGAAAAATATGGGAGATTGGCGGGATACTTCTCTTTTAGCAAAGGCAGGTATGGAAGCTGTTTCAAGGATACGGAAGTATTTTAAAGAAGGAAGTTCATTCAATCAGGAAACTACTTTGTGCGGTCATGCCATATTTCGGAATATATTGAAGGCAAAAGAATTGGGTTATTTAGTAGAAATGCATTATGTAGGAGTGGATTCTGCTGAAATTGCGAAGAAGCGAATTTCACATAGAGTGGCTATGGGAGGTCATGGGATTCCTGATGCAGATGTGGAACGAAGATATGGGGAGAGTTTAAAAAATTTATATAAGGTAATCCCGTTATGTGATTTGGTTGATTTGTATGATAATACACAAATATTTAGGAGATTTGCCATTATTAGAAAAGGAGAGATTGTGCGTTTATCTGCTAATGTTCCTTCATGGTTTGACGTAAGTGTTCTTAAATAAATTATTATCATTTTCTTGTAAAAAATTCCTTACTTTTGCAACATTTTCCAGTTATCATTCGTTATATAAGTACAAGGTACATGATTAATGGACGTGTAAATGAAAGTAAGGAGTGTGATTTTATGAAAGTGAAAAAGATTTTGGCGTCGATGTTTTTGCTGTTTTTTGCACTGTGCTTGAAAACAAATATTTCAAATGCAGCGGAGATTTCTGCGATGGAGCGGTTGGATTACTGGGATGTTTCTAAGGAATATACAATTACAAATCAGGATGCAACCTATCATGCCTATTTATCGAAAGATAAAAAAGAAAGCTGGATTTTTAAAGCAGATGTTGCAAAAGACAAGAAAAATGTTAAGGTGGTAATTCCGGATAAAATTGAAAATGCACCGGTTGTTATAGTTGGAGCAACCAGTGGATATGAGGAAATTTTAGCCAAACAAAATCTTGGAAGTGTTGGTATACAGGGACCGGATGGCTCTTATTATCTGGATGCGGACGTAACTTTTTGGGGAGATTTTTTGGAACCGTGGCATTACTCGGGTCCATATAAAAAGAATATTAAATCAATTACAATGCCGGACACAGTAAGGTACCTTGGTACAGCAGCATTTGCGTACACAACATCCTTAGAAACGATTCATTTGTCAAATCAGCTCGTGTCACTGCGAGAGTACACTTTTTTGGGATGTAAAAATCTTAGGAAGATAGATACCTCTGCTAAAGTAAAAGCAGAAGCTAAAGAAGCATTTACCGGTTGCAGCAAACTGGCAGGACTTGTTTATATTACAAAGCATTTAGAGGGAGATACAGTATCATTTTCTAATAACATGGTAATTGATTTGACAGAAAAAGATTTGGTTCAGGTAATGCCGGATGCAAAGAAAATTACGATACCGAAAAATGTAGAAAATATTGAGGCGGCAGCATTTGTAAACACAAACATTAAGTCTGTGAAAGTGGCAAAAAAGAATAAAAAGTTTTCTGTCCACAAAAGATGTTTGTATGAGAAAAAAACAGGAGAATTAGTTTACATCTTTGGAAAGGGTAGCGTATTGAAATTGTCTGCCAAAATAAAAAAGATTAGTGGAGACGCAGTTGTGGCAAAAGCTAAACTGAAAAAGCTAATCATTTCACATAAAGTAAAACGGTATAATAATTGGAAAAAGCCATTTGTTAAGAATAATAAAAAGATAAAGATTTATTACCGTGGGAAAAAGATACATTAATGGAGATGCTAATGAATAGAAAGTGTCAGTTACCGATACAGGACGATGTTTCTGTATATACTTATACGTATTATGGTTTCGCAAATAGTATAATACAAGCAAATGCATATTCTGATAACTGCATTGTCAAGTTTGAAATAGTTGACAAATTGCAACATAATTGGACGGTAAATTTGCATAATTTTGATGTAAAAAAAGAGACTGATGGTAAAGTCATTGAGTTATTTTCAAATGTTCCTTTTCGGCAGAATCTGCTGGGAGTAATATCAAGAAACTTGGAGGAAGTAGATTCGATTCGGGTTCGGATTTATTCCCAGCAGTATGCTCATCCATGGGGAGCGGTAAACTTGTTTATAGATGATGGTGAAGAACAGCAGTTATTAGATGGTGATGATAATTATTTGGTTAGGCTGGGGTACTTTAATCGGGAGGGTGTTTATTTCAGGCTCAATAATGTTCCTCAAAAAGTTGAGTATAATAGTAGGATATTTCCTATTGAGTTGTTACTCTGCAGAGAACATCAAAGAGTTGCAGCATATTTGTGCGACGGAAACAAACAATACCTTTTGTCGAGTGCGGTATGTAATGAACTGAATCAAGGGAATTGGAAAATTGGAGTTCAAATTCGCCAAAATGATAGTGTTTATCCGCATTGGTTTTTTCGTAATTTTTTGCAAATCAGTTGTGATTTAAACAGCGTAAATCGTCCATTAGATTTTATGTTTGGAATCGAAAAAGATTGGCATTTTTATTGGGTCAATCAGTTTCTAGAAACGAGCAAAATACCATTTAGTTTTGTTAAGTCATATGGTATGATGAAGTTTATACGAAATAGCATTGATGAGGGGAAATACATTGAACTGCGTTTGGACCAGTATTATATTTCAGACCGGGAAGAATATCGTCACAGACATTTTATGCACCAAAATTTAATTTATGGGTATGATGATTCCTTGAAAATATTATATTTGCTTGGGTACAACAGTGTTGGTAAAATGTCTAAGACGACTATATCTTATGCGGATGTAAAGTATCAATTTAATAAGAGTGGCTGTGTGTCAAATGTGTATTTGATAGAATATAAACCGGAAGCGTATGGGGTTACTTATCAGCCTGAATATATTCGCCGGATGCTTATACAGTATTTGGAGAGTTACAACAGCAGTTTGGATTTTGGACATATTATTGAAGCAAGAAATCGTGTGTTTGGTTTTGAATGTTATGCGGAATTGATGTCCGAAAAAGGACTTGATTTAATATTGAAAGACCGTCGTGTTCTTCATTTGTTGTATGAGCATAAATTTGTTATGGAACAACGGTTGGAGTACCTTGCTTATTTTGAAAACCATAATGCTAAAATAAGGAAGTGTTTTGAGGACTATAACGATATTGTAGGTTCTGCTTTAAACATAAGAAATTTAGCGTTAAAATACCAAATAAATGGTGATGAAAAAATTCGTAATAAAATTTTTAATAGCTTGAAGGAGATGATGGATAAGGAGAAGAAAATACTTTCGGAAGTTGTTGGTTTGCTGCTCTAATTGTTTCCTATATGCGTAAATAAAGGTTGACAATTCCGATTTTCAAATGTATACTATGACAAGATAAAAGGTTTACATTTGAAAAAACGGAGGATGAACAATGAAAGAAAAAAACTTTTTTAACCTGAAAGATATGGTGTTAATGGCGTTATTTGCAGCGCTTACCTGTGTACTTGCACCGCTTGCTGTGCCGATTGGTCCGGTGCCAATTTCGCTGACAAACCTCGTGATTTATTTTAGTTTGTATGTTCTTGGATGGCAGCGGGCAACTATCACGTACATTGTATACTTGCTGCTTGGTCTGGTTGGACTTCCGGTATTCTCCGGATTTGAAGGCGGCGTTGGTAAAGTTGCCGGTCCTACTGGCGGTTACTTAATTGGATTTATTTTCATGGCAATTGTATGTGGTCTTTTGATGCAGGTTAAGAAGGATAAGAAGATTGTAAATATTGTTTTCTGTGTTGTGGGAATGCTTGTTGGTACCACGATTGCATATGCTTTTGGTACGATGTGGTTCTGCTATTCCACAGGGACAGGACTTGGCGCAGCGATGGCGCTTTGTGTAATCCCATTTATTCCGGGCGATTTGATTAAAATTGCGATTGCAGCAATTGTTGCACCGACAGTTGCAAACCAGATAAAACGAATTTAAGAAATAAGAAAAGATTCAAAATAAAAAGGAGCAGCGCTCCATGTACTACTGTGCTTACACGTAAGAGACATGGATAACTGCTCCTTTTGTTTTATTCGTTATGCAGGAAATATTAATCAAAGTAATCAATTTTCATTGCATGTTTTACTTCACTCAAAGTACCGGCGGCAACTTCTTTTGCCTTAATACTTCCTTTGTGCAAAATTTCCATAACAGCAGGAATATCTTTTTCAAGCTCTTTTCTTCTTGCCTGAATTGGAGAAAGTTCCTCCATGATAACAGAGTACAAAAATTTCTTAACCTTCACGTCACCCAGACCTCCGCGGGTGTAGTGGTCTTTCAATTCCTGTAAACAACTGTAATCTGGCAGGTATTCTGCAAACAATTCATCCTTGCAGAAAGCATCCAAATAAGTAAATACCGTGTTCCCCTCCAATTTTCCCGGATCCTCAATGCGAATGTGGTCCGGATCGGTGTACATACTCATGATTTTTTTGCGGATATCTTCCGGCTCATCAGACAGATAAATGCAGTTGCCAAGGGATTTGCTCATTTTTGCTTTGCCGTCGGTACCAGGCAGGCGGCTGCAAATTTCATTTTCTGGCAAAAGTGCTTTCGGCTCAACCAAAACCTCATCGTAAGTAGTGTTAAAACTGCGGACGATTTCACGTGCCTGCTCAAGCATTGGCAACTGATCCTCGCCAACCGGTACGGTCGTTGCTTTAAAGGCAGTGATGTCAGCGGCCTGACTGATTGGGTAAGTAAAGAAACCAACCGGAATACTTGCATTAAAGCCACGCATCTGAATTTCTGATTTAACCGTAGGATTTCGTTTCAATCTTGAAACCGTAACTAAGTTGCTATAATAAAAAGTAAGTTCCGTAAGTTCGGAGACATACGACTGAACGAAAAGGTTCGATTTCTCTGGGTCAAGTCCACAGGATAAATAATCCAGAGCAACCTCCGAAATGTTTTTACGAACTTTTTCCGGGTTATCCGCGTTATCCGTTAAAGCCTGTGCATCTGCAATCATAATGTAAATATCATCATATTCGCCGGAATTCTGTAATTCCACACGGCGTTTCAAGGAGCCTACATAGTGTCCGACGTGAAGTTTGCCGGTAGGACGGTCTCCTGTCAAAATAATCTTCTTCATTTCTTCCTCCAATCCGGAGCCTTGCATTTATCAAATCTCCGTTGCAATTTTCATAAGAACAATTTTAATAGGTATTGTAACAAAAGTCAATGTTGGGATAGAAACAGTTTGGGGGAAGTGTTCGTTGGTACTTTTTGGGGATTTCCGTAATTCAGCGGAAATGCTTGTGTCTCGTGGGTGCTCCCGCTCGTTGAGTGCGTAGCGGTATGGGCACTGAAACTACCAGTGCCTCATACCGACGTACTCAAAACCCACGAGCCACAAAGCATTTCTGCTGAATTACTGGATACCTCCAAATATGAGTAGCGAACACTTGCCACAAAACAGCTATTTGAATACTCAATTATGAAGTTGGAATAATTGCTTTGTTATTAGTCTTTTTCGATTTCTAGTAAATCACCAAGAATAGTTTGTGAAGAGTGGGTACAAACACGTGGGTATCAGGCATGTGTTGTTTACATGCCGATACCCATACGCGTTTGTTTAGCGAAAGCGCCCGCTCTTCGCAAACTATTCTTGCTTATTTACGGAAACTCAAAAAACTTCAACGAACATTTGACACAGCCCCCAATCTAAAATATAATTTTGATATTAAGTAAATAGGGTGAGGCGAAAGGAATTTATTATGGCAAAGCAGCAAAGAAAGGAAAAGCAGGATGAAAAAGTCAGGCAGATTAGCAGCGGCAGTATTCGCGGCTATGCTACTGGTAACCGGATGTGGTGCTCCGGCAGAGAAAAAAGCCGTGGAGACAACACCGGCACAAAGTTCAAAAATTGAACAGAAAGAAGAGGGTAAAAAATTGAAAGATGCATTTAAAAAGGATTTTAAAGTTGGAGTTGCGGTTAATCCGTACCAGTTAAAGGATGAGCAGACAAAGAAAATCATTCTTGAAAATTTTAACAGCATTACGATGGAAAATGGCATGAAGCCGGAGGCAATTTTAGACCAGCGGGCGTCAGAAAACAGCACAGACGGCATGCCGGCGATTAATGAGGAAAATTTGGAGGAGTGTCTTTCGCTGGCAAAAGACAACGGACTTGTGCTTCGTGGGCACTGCCTTGTCTGGCACAATCAGACGCCGGAATGGTTTTTCTGTGAAAAATACGATGCAGGAAATGCCAAGGTAGATAAAGAAACGATGAAAAAAAGAATGGAAAGTTACATCAAAAAAGTTCTGAGTTTTTGCCAGGAAAAATATCCGGGAGTTGTCTATGCATGGGATGTTGTGAATGAGGCGTGTGACGACGGCGGCGGATACCGCACTTCCAGTTTGTGGTATGAAATTTACGGTGATGAATCATACATTGAGGATGCATTTACATTTGCGAGAAAATATGCAGATAAAGATGTGAAATTATTTTATAATGACTACAATGAGTATATGCCAAGCAAAGTAAGTACCATTGCGGAACTTGTGAAAAAATTGTATGATAAGAAATTGATTGACGGTGTGGGATTCCAGAGTCACTGGGATATGAATTATCCGGATACCGGCATGATTTCTGACGCAATGCAAAAATACAGTGAGATTGGTGACTTGGAGATTCAGTTTACCGAAGTAGATATGCATAATACCGATGATTCGGAAGAAGGACTGAAAAAACTGGCAGACCGTTACAAAGAATTTTTTGAGACAATTGTGAAAGCGGACCGCGAAGGGAAAGCAAATGTGACGAGCGTTACATTTTGGGGACTTTCGGATGATGTAACATGGCTGACAGCTTTTAAAGGCGAAGACAGTTACCCGCTTTTGTTTGACGAAAACCACAAGAAGAAGGCGTGCTACGACAGTGTGCTGGCAGTTGGAAACGAAAAGTAATACGCATAATGAAACAAGCATATAGTGTAAAAAAATGACTGGGAGGCAGTGATTATGTCGGACTATATGCGGAAAGTATTTTATGTGAGAAAACGGGAAAATCCGGATTGTTCTGTGACAGCCGGTTATGTAAAAGCAGAGCGGAGAAAACAGGTATTAACGCTGACGATTTTTGTGGACGCACAGGATTTGCCGGAGGAATGTCCGGTATGTGCTGTTTACTGCACAGGCAGAGAGTGGCAGTGTTTTTCCTGCGGATGGGTCACTTTTGACAAAAACGGAACTACCGTCTGCAACCTATTTTTGCCGGACGATGAAACAATTGCCCACGCGGATGCCGTGGCAGGAATCGGAATTGGCAGAAATGGCGCTTACTGGGCAGGACAATTGCCGTGCTTTTATGAATGTCAGGCAGGGGAGCAGTGCAGGCGCATGACAGCACTTAGAAAATGCGGCGGTGCGATGTGCGGCTGCTAGCGTTAGAGGAAAATTTGCCGGGATTAGGAGGAATCACGATGACAAGCGATGAGTCGTTTATGAAACAGGCAGTGAAACAGGCGAAAAAGGCGTATGACAAACTGGAAACGCCGATTGGCTGTGTGATTGTGTATGAGGATAAAATCATTGCCAGAGGATATAATAAAAGAAATATGAAGAAAAATACGCTTGCTCATGCGGAAATTCTTGCAATCAATAAAGCAAGTAAGGTGCTCGGCGACTGGCGGCTTGAAGACTGTACGATGTATGTCACGTTAGAACCCTGTCCGATGTGCGCCGGAGCGATTGTGCAGGCGCGGATTCCGCGCGTGGTGATTGGCAGCATGAATCCAAAAGCCGGATGTGCCGGCTCCGTTTTGAATCTTTTGCAGCAGGATGGATTGAATCATCAGGTGGAGATAACAAAAGGTGTACTTGCGGAGGAATGCAGCGGATTGATGACGAGTTTTTTCAGAGAACTGCGAAAAAAGAAAAAAGCGTAATGGTATTTGACATACCGTGAAAAAACAGATATAATTGTTGTGATATTGTTTATAACGGATTCGTTTCCCCTATTGGGAGACAGACCGTTTCAAATTTCCGTGCAGCCGGGGAGATAGCGGTGCCCTGTACCTGCAATCCGCTATAGCAGGGGTGTTGTCCCATCGAGGGTCTTTTGACGGAGAGCTGCCCAAAGTAAGTGGCGTTGACACTTGGGTCTTGCGCAACAGGAACTTGTGAACCGTGTCAGGTCAGGAATGAAGCAGCACTAAGCAATCCTTCCTGTGTGACGCGAGGGCGCCTGAGCCTAGTTAACTGCTTTGGTAACGTCTTCTGATTTTGATTCGACATGGGATGCACGGATTTTATATTATACAGCTTTTTCGCAAGGAGTTGTTACATATGGCAGAGAGTTTGGTCTTGAATGGAAACAGTTCCATTACAAAAGGAACGGTTATATTTGAAAAGGGACAGCCGTTGCAGTCAACGGCACTAATATTGAAGGGACGAGTGATTGTTCAGGGCGAGGGCGTCCGGATGACAATCGGTTCAGGGAATTTTTTGGGAATGTGCGATGTATGGAAAAAGGAACATTCCTTTACTTATGTTGCACTTGATGATTTGGTTTTGTTTGGGTTGCCGATGGAAAATGAAAAGCAGGCAGCTCTTTTGCTGGAGCAGAAGCCACAGTACCGGGGGCTTTTAGTGACTTCACTGAATTTCTTTTATCACGATGTGTTCCGTGTGTTTGGAAAATTGAAAACTGAGACGGAGAAGGTGGCTGAGTTTGTGCACCAGACCTATTCACGTTATCAGAAACTTGCGGAAGGTGCCGGTCTGACAGCAGAAAAAATAGCGGCGATGGAACGCCTTTTGAATCAGCGGATGGAGAATTATCCTCTGTCGGAAAAAATCACGTATTTTATCCAGTGCAGTAAAATTCCGATTGAAGCACAGAAAAACTATTATGGTGCCAGTGCGTATGTGGCGCAGAAACAGTTTGAAGAACAGTGTGCAGTGCTTCCGCAATTAGTAGCGGGATGCCGTTACTATAGCGATTGGCTGACACGATATTTCCGCATTATGATTATGGATGAAAAAAATCTGTTTTCATTGGTAGGGCGTATGGCACTCGGCGTAAGACGCTCCGGGCAAAATGACAGCGAATTAAGCGTTATGCTTGACCATATTTTGGAGCAGATTAATAATACTGAAACTTTGTTATTGGAGTACGCCGGTGTGAATCTGAATCTTGATAGACAGCGCATGGAAGAAACCTATTTTGCACTGTTGTCAGATGATACCGGAAGCTTAGATGCGTTTGACCAGGAAGATTTAAAAGTGTTAGACCATTCGGTACAGCAGATTCTCGATTACGCAGAAGTTTCCGATGAGACGGCTGAAAAATTTGCGGCGGCTGTTGAAGCATTTTTGACGTGTGTGGACAAGTTTGCAAGAACGCCGGAAGCAACGGCACTTCGCAAAGAATTAGTGAAATATTACTTTGAAATTTACGAGCGTGCCTGCAAAAAAAGTTTTCAGGATGCTAATCCACCGCTTGCAGTGAAATTATTTTTGCGATATGGCTATGTCAGCGAAGAACTTTTGACGGAGGAAGAACTCCGCACTCTTTTGACGCTGCCGGATTCGAGAGAAGAAGAAACTACATGCCGCGTTTATACAATGAGCGAGTGGCTGCGTGAAATTTATGAGGGAAGAAAAAATCCATCAAAAGATGAGTTTGATACGGATTATGAAGAGACAATCCGAAAGCAGGTGCATGAGAAAAAACTGACAAAAGCTGAGGGCGATGAAGCGTTTTCTGACGCAGACAAACGTCTTCATTTTGAAGTGGAAAATCTGCTTAGTTACGCCGACCGGATTTTGAGTGGAAATATTTCTACATTTGTACCGGTTATGTGTTCAGAGGGCATATATACAAAATTGGAAAGTGCGGTAGTAACGTCTGCCATCATTAATAAAATTGTAAACCGCGTGGAAAAAATTGATTATTCCATTTTTTACCGCGAGCGCATGGTGGCGTATGAAGATGTTGGCCTTAACCGCTTTACCGTGACAGGGCGTTATACGCCGGAATTTATTATCTTCCCGGTATATGGACGGAAAGGTTTGATGTGGCAGGATATTGAGGGACGTAAAAAAGAAACACACGGAAGAATTCTTCTGCCATCATTTATGGAGCAGAATTTGGAGGCAGAACTTTTGAAAATGCTCGCTTATTTCCGTTGGGAAAAATGCCGTACTGAGATGGGCGCACAGTGGAACAACTACCGTTATCCATCGCTTACTGCAGAGTATACAGATTATCTGCAGTTCTTTAAAAAGAATAGCGAATTATCACCGGAGAAACGGGAAAAAGTAAAGGCACAGCTTACACAGTGTGGAAACCGTCACAAAGACGTGTTTGCAAAAGATTATGCGGACTGGGTGCTGCGTGAGGCGACCGGCGCTATGAAACTGAATCGCGTGGCGCGTGAGATTCTCTTTACCTATTGTCCGTTGGCTCCAAAGATTGCAGAGGGGCTGCTTGCGCAGAATGCGTACCGTGATGCGGCACGCCGTTATATGATTGAAAAAGGAAAACGGGAAAAAGAGATTAATCAGGTACTGCACCGCTTTGAAAAAGCAGGTATGGATTTGCCGGAAGAAGTAGAGCAGACCAGACGTTTTGTGTTAGATTTACAAGGAGCATAAAAATGAGTAGAAAACGAGAGAATGTGCGTCAATGCAAGGTAATACGCCAGTTGATTGATGACAATAAATACACAAAAGCACTCGAACTAATTGATGCGATTCCTTTAGAAGAAGTTGGCTCATTAGACGATTTGTACCGTTATGCCGAATTGTATGAAAAAGCAGAACGGATGGACAAAAAGAAAGAAATCTTTTACCATATTTATCATCGTACCCATTCCCGTTATATGTTAAATCGTTTGCTGCGTCTGACGATTCGCATGGGGGATATGGAGGAAGCAAGAGAATTGTATTTTGCCTATGAAGTGGCAGGCCCGATTACGTTAGATACATTTGAACTCCGTTATCTTTTGGCAAAAGCAGAGGGAGAGCCGCCAGAGCGTCTGATTCAGATTTTGGAGGAATTAAAGAAAGAAGAATACACGGAAGAGTGGGGCTTTCGACTTGCCTGTCTGTATGAAAAGACTGGGCAGATTGACAAATGCATTCAGGAATGTAAAGACTTGAAACTTTGGTTTGGCGAGGGCAAGATTGTAGACCGTGCAATGCAGTTGTTGGAGCATTGTGAGAACCCGGCGGTTGCAGAACCGGAGGAATTGGAAGAGACAATTGAAAAGGAGATGCCGGAGCGAAGAGAAGAATATGAGACTTCAGAAGCCGAAGAAATAGAAGAAGAGTTACAGGAAAATGAAGATGTGGAGACAGATGAGGCTTCGGAGGCGGATGAGGAAATCATGCAGGAACCGGAAACTGAACCGGAGGAGGAAGAGGAAACCGGAGATCCGGATGCTCCTTTAATCGAGTCTGTGGGTGAAGTTAAAGTTGTGGCAAAACGAAAGAAAGAAAAGCTACTTCAAAAACCAAAAAATGTAGAAGAACTGCTTGAGGAAAAAGAAGAAGATATTTCCGACCATGGAATTTTATATCGCACGCTGAAAAGTGCGATGAACCACGTCCGATATGGGGATAAGATGCCTCACTTTGTGTTTGCCGGCGGCGAGGAGCGCATTGTACTTGCGGTCGCAAAGCGCGTGGCGAAAGAATTGAATAAAGTAGGCTATGTTTCCGTGCGGAGCATTGTGAAAATTACGGCTGAAAAATTAAATCAGATTGATTTGTCGGAACAGGCAGGTAAAATTGCCGGTGGCTGCATGTTAGTGACAGGTGCGTCCGAACTGACGAAAGAATCCGTAGAAAAACTAAAGGCGGTGATGGAGCGGGAGGACGAAAAAGTCGTTGTCATGTTAGCCGGACCATTTGATGAGATGGACTGCTTTTTAGACATCTACCCGGATTTGGCAGAAAAACTCGTATATAAAGTGCGTATGTGAGGAGGCACCGACGACGTGCCGCCGAGCGAAGGCGAGGGGGCAATACATTGAAGGAGTCATTATGAACGAAAAGCAAGTATGGAAACCGGGCAACATGCTTTACCCGGTGCCGGCAGTGATGGTGAGCTGCGGCAATAAAAATGGAGAGAAAAATATTATTACGATTGCGTGGGCGGGCACAATCTGCTCCGACCCTGCGATGGTGTCGATTTCGGTGCGCCCGGAGAGATATTCCTATTCGATGATTCGGGAGACCGGTGAGTTTGTAATAAACCTTACGACAAAGGA
>CALELW010000253.1 GCA_937902905.1 uncultured Clostridium sp.
CCCATACCGCTACGCACTCAATGAGCGAGAGCGCCCACGAGGCGCAAAGCCTTACTACTCATTTATGGAACCCAAAAAAATTATCACCACCCCCCTTCCCCTTTACTTTTCCCAACAAACATAGTAAAATATTTTGCATAAAAGCACTCTAGGAGAGAAGGAGATTTAAGATGCAGTTTGACCATCTGTCGTATGGAGATTTTAACCCCCATCTTTTATATATTGGGAAAAAAGTGCCGGAAGTCAGTGGGGAGGATCACAGCCATGACTATTTGGAACTGACTTATATTTTGTCGGGGCAGGCAAGATACTACATAGAAGGAAAAGAATATTTATTGCAGCCGGGGGATTTGTTAGTGGGAAATCCGGGGCTTGTGCATCGCTTTGAACTGCGAAAAGGGGAAAAACCGCCCATTGAAGTGTATATTGGACTGAGTAATTTTCATTTTCAGGATATGCCGCCGCAGTCGTTAGTTCTGCCGGATGAAGCGCCGGTGCTGCGGTGTCGGGCAGAGTTGAAGCAGGACTTAAACCAGTTGGTGCAGACGATGATTTCCGAAACCAAAATCCAGCAGAGTGGACAGTATTTCATGATAAAAGCCTATATGGTGCAGATGTTAGTATTGATTCTCAGGCAGATACATGGTGAAGAAAAGCAGGAAAATCATGGTTTTGTTTTTGAATCCCGCAGTAAGGGCTACGTAGTAAAACGAATTATTGCGTACATGAATGAGAACTATGCTTCCCATATTTCACTTGACCAGATTGCGGCAAATATGTATCTGAGTCCGGTCTATATTTCAAAGATTTTCAAAGAAGAAACGGGGGAATCACCGATTCGCTATTTGATAAAAATCCGGCTGGAAAAGGCAAAGGAAATATTAGAAAAAGAAAATTGCGGAAGTGTGCGCAATGTATCGCTGGCTGTGGGATATGAAGATGTGTATTATTTTAGTAAATTATTTAAGAAATATTATGGAATTGCCCCTCTTTATTACAAAAGACAGGCGCAAAAAGAGAATGGAAAGGAGTTAAAATAACGTGAAACATTATAGTTTTCTGCTTATTTTGTTTATGGCACTTTGTTTGAGTTTGGGAAATGGAAACAAAGCGCAGGCAGGTTCTTTGCAGACTAGAGGTGTCTGGGTGTCCTGCTTTGAGTTTGAGGAACTTGGTTTGAAAGATAAAACAGAGGCACAGTTTCGTGCCAATGCCAATAAAATATTTGCAACAATTCGGGCGAACGGATGCAATACCGTTTATTTTCATGTAAGGGCTTATGATGATGCAATCTATCCATCTTCTGTGGCAGGATTTAGTAAGTACATTTCTTCGGATGGAAAAGCACCGGGGTATGACCCTTTGAAAATATTGGTTTCTCTTGCGCATTCACACAAATTAAAAATCCATGCATGGATGAATCCGTACCGGGTTTCATCGACAAAAATTCTTGACCCGGCAAGTGAAAAGACGACAGCACGGATTGTTAATCAGGTAAAGGAAATTATTAACCGGTATGCAGTGGATGGCATTCACTTTGATGATTATTTTTATCCGACCAATATAAAGAAATACAAGAAAGTGCCGGCTGCAACGCGGCGTCAAAATGTAAATGTGATGGTTCGGAAAGTTTTTCAGACGGTAAAGCAGAAAAAGAAATCGTTGAAGTTTGGTATCAGCCCTGCCGGTGATATTACATATTGTGAAAAAATCGGGGCGGATGTCAGAACATGGCTGTCTCAAAGTGGTTATGTGGACTATGTAATTCCGCAGATTTATTGGTCAAATAACTATATTATGGGCGGTAAAAAAACAGCATTGTTTAATGAACGTCTGGCAAAGTGGCGTGAAATTAACAAACGTGATGTGCCGATGTATGTAGGGCTTGCCCTTTATAAGACCGGCTATTCGTTAAAAGAAGACCCGGGCTGGAAGAAATCATCCGGCAACATTGCATCGCAGATTCGCCTGATTCGAAGTGGCAATACCGAGGGCTATGTATTTTTTGCTTACAAGGACTTGATTCGTTCGGGGGCAGCGAAGGAACTGAAAAAATATTACAAGGCAATTGGAAAAATATCGCTGAATAAGAAAAAAAAGACGCTTTGTGCCGGTAAAAAATATCGCTTGAAGGCATCGTTCTGGCCGGCAAAACTGCATGGTAAAATCAAGTGGAAATCATCCAATAAAAAGATTGCAAGTGTATCGAAAAAGGGAGTTGTAAAGGCAAAGAAAAAAGGAACGGTCCGCATTTATGCGACTTATGGCACGATGAAGAAATCGTGTAAAATTGTTGTGAAGAAGAAAAGGAAGTAAAGGAGAGCATTTTGGTAGCTTGGTTTGACAGTGTAATTCTTGATTGGTTTCAGTCAATACAGAATGATTTTTTGACTGTTTTGTTCAAGGCAATCACGTTCCTTGGAGAAGGCGGCTTAATCTGGATTGTTTTGGGGCTTTGTCTTGTTGCTTATAAAAAGACGCGATGGATTGGAATATCGGTTTTACTTGCGTTATTGTTTTCTCTTCTTGTGGGAAATGTGACCTTAAAACCATTGGTGGCAAGACCGAGGCCGTGCTGGCGGAATCCGTTGGTTAATCTGCTGATTCAGAACCCAAAAGATTATTCATTTCCATCCGGACATTCCCTTTCTTCCTTTGCGGCGGCAATGGCAATCTTTATGAATCATCGAAAGATGGGAGTGGCAGCACTTTTGTTTGCATTTATTATGGGCTGTACAAGATTGTATTTTTATGTGCATTATCCGACGGATGTACTGGCAGGTATGCTCTTTGGTCTGATTCTTGGTTTTTTGGCTTATTGGATTGTCACAAAAGGCAGAAAAAAATGGGAGGAAAGAAGCCGTGCTTGAACTGGAAAAATTACAAAAATCCTATCGAAAAAATAAAGTTTTACGAGATGTTTCAATTACTGTGAAAGAAGGGGAGAGTGTGTGCTTTGTGGGTGCCAACGGAGCCGGAAAATCGACGCTTTTAAAAATTATAGTTGGTGCGCTGAAGCCGGATGCAGGGACTATTTTGTGGAATGGAAAAGCGGTGGATGGAACATTTCTCTCGGAGCATGTCGGCTATGTGCCACAGGAGAATCCGTTATTTGAAGATTTGACAGTAAAAGACAATTTGGAATTATGGTATGCAAATGATAAATCACGTCTGCAGAAAGATTTGGAAGCTGGGTGGTTATTTCAATTTGGCATGCATAAAATTTATAAAAAACCAGTCAAAAAGTTATCCGGCGGCATGAAGAAAAGACTTAGTATCTGTTGTGCACTGGCTGGTGACCCGGATGTTTTGGTAATGGATGAACCTGGGGCAGCACTGGATTTGATGGCGAAGAGTGAAATCCTTCGTTTGATAAAGAATTTTACAAAGGAAGGAAAAAGTGTTATAATAACATCTCATGAAATGTCCGAAATCACGTTTTGCGATTCTTTATATGGAATCCGTGATGGGAGCACCGTTACATTGGATAAAGAGATAAACAGTTTTGAACTCATGGAATGGATTCGAGGCTGATTATCATAGAAACAATTCAAAAAGAAGCCTACCTATGTAGGGAAATGGAGGAAAAAATGGAAAAGAAGAAGAGTAAGGGGAAACTGATTGCGTTAATTATTGCAATCGTTGTTGTTGTCGGAGTCGTGACAACCGGAATTGTGCTGGCAGCTACCGGTACATTATTTGGTTCGACGAAGAAAAAAGCATTTGACCTTTTGAAACAGGCACCGGAAAAGATGACACAGTCAGCAGTGAGCAAGCAGCTTGGTCTTGATGAATTGTCAAAGGCTATGTTAGACAAAGGAATGGATATCAACTACAAAATAAAAGATATCCAGTCATCGGATTCTTCTGTTGATTTGTCCGGTATGGAAATGGGTGCCGGTTTATCACTGGATGTAAACAACAAAAAAGCATCCGCAAAGATTGCCCTTTCCAAAGACGGCAGTCAGTTATCAGCAGAAGCTTATGGTTCATTAGAGGAAAAGAAAGCAGCATTTTCTCTGCCGGAGCTGATTCCAAACAAAACATTCAGCATTACAGCATCGGATAATGAGAGCCAGGAAGCTTTGAATAGCATTTCGGCTGTTTTGGCAGTACTTCCGGATTTGCAGGAAACATTTTCTGCTTTCTTAGAGGAACAGGGAGATGCCTTGTATGACAGCACAGAATGTGAAAAAGCAGATAATGGTTATCAGATTAAGATTACAAAAGTTTCACTGGATGAGTTTGTAAATAAATTCCGTGATTATGTAAGTAGCCAGTCAGAGACACTTGGTAAGATTGAAGAAAAACTTGGTATGTCCAAAGGAACGATTGCCAGCGGAGTTGGTATGATTGTTCCACAGATTACATCTTACACACAGGATATTATTGTGACGGTAGAGGGCACGGACGGTAACTTGACAGGATTCAAAACTTCTGTGACAGTTGCCGGTGTTAAATTAGATGTTCATGGTACATTTGTAGATAATGATACCCAGAACACAGCAAATGTTGAGTTATCTTTAGCACAGAATGGTTCTTCTATTGGAGGAGTTACTTATAATCTTCAGGGTAAAAAAGGTGATGTATGCGAAGATACAATTAAAATGGTTGTTTCGAGCATGGGTACGGAAATCACTTCAACAGAAGTGAAAGAATCCCTTGATACAAAGAATAATAATGCACTTACAATGTCTGCTTCCGTAAAATCGTATAATTCCGATGAGGTGAAAATGTCATGCAGCGGAAGTGTGAAAAATTTAGAAAAAGGTAAGAGCATTACCCTTGATTTCAAAGATGTATCGTTTGACCAGGGTGAATCAGGCACGAATACCTTTGGAATGGAATACTCATTTGCTGCTCTTGACGGTGAAGTAAAAATGCCTGCCGGTGAAGAGCAGGTTGTGACAGCAGACACCTTACAGTCAACTTTGACTCAGTATCAGAGTGACGTGATGACTAATCTGCAGAATGTTTTAAGTAAATGGGGACTTAGTGATATCAGTTCCTTATTCAGTCCATCTTCATCAGATCCATTAGGATTGAGTGATGCGTATTCATCCGATGATGATGCGGATACTTCTTTAACTACCGACAGTTATGATGGCACCGATGATGATAGCTATACTGACAGTTATGATGGCAGCGATGATGACAGCTATACCGATAGTGATGATGACAGTTATACAGATAGTTATGAGGATGAAAATGACACTTTGTAATTCATACAAAATATGTTATCTTAAGAAAATGGCAAAGAGGACCGTTAGGGTCCTCCCTGTCATTTTCTTGTCTATGGCGGTTTTTTTTGACTGTATTTTTTGTTTGTTTGTCTGCAATTTCGGAAAACAGTAAAATCCATATTGGGGTTGTTGTGCCGGAAAAAGGGTTTATGGAGCGAGGGTTACTTGAGTATGTGAGCAATATGGCAGATACGAAAGCATTATGTGAGTTCCGGGAACTTAGTGAGACGGAGGCAAAAGAGCAGTTGGATGAAGGAAAGGTGGCGGCTTATGTTACGCTGCCGGAAAATTTATTGGAGAAAATATATCGGAATGAAAAAACTTCCGTCCATATAACAACGGCTAAAACGCCCACAATTGAAAGTGCATTGATGGAGGAACTGGTGGATTCGGCAGTTTCTTTTGTGTTGACAGCAAAAGCCGGTGACTATGCAGCATATCAGTTATATGCGAAGTATGGCAGACAGGGAAGTATGAAGACCGTGGCGATGGATATGAACCGCAATTATATTCGTTTTGTGCTTCGGCAGGAAACTTTGTTTCACGAGAAAACAATAAAATCAGCTTCCGGAATGAAAGATACTACACGTATTTTTCTTGGAATTATGGTGACGCTTTTTATTCTTTTGGGAACGATTTTGATTTCTATGCGGGAGCGTCCGACAGCGGTATTACTTGGCTTATTGAAAGGAAAGAAAATAAACCCGGTGGATACGCTTTTTTTTGATGTTATGTTAAATGGCGGCGTTTTACTTATTTGTATGACTGCCGGATTTTACGGATTTGCAGCCTTTTTAGGGGAAAAGGTGACGATGCTTAATATGTGCGGGATTGCCCTTAGTAGTTTTTGTACGGCTTGTCTGCTTGCCTGTGTCGTTCCGTGTGGCAGGGCAAATGCCGGACAGATACTGTTTCTGTTTGCATTTGCTGCGGTACAGTTTGTGCTGCTTGGCGGTGCATTCCCAGACTATATGCTTCCAAAAATTCTTGTAAGCATTGGGAAAATACTACCGGGAGGAGTTTTCTTTCATTTACTGTATACGGAAATGAAAGGACAGATTCTTTCGCCATCACTTATTTATGCGCTTATGTATGGAGTCTGTTTCTTTTATCTTGCTTTGTGGCGTATGAAGAGAGAGAGGGGTGGTATCGCATGAAAATATGGCTGAAAAAATATACCAAACGCTTTTTGTGCCAGAAATTCTTTTTATTTCTGCTGATTGCCCTGCCTTTTTTTACTTATTTGTACTCCTATGCGGCACATCAAAAGTCTACAAAAGTAAAAGTGGGAATTGTGGCAGACAAAGACACTGCTTTTGCTCAGGAAATTCAGGAGGAACTTCTTAGTAAAACCGGTATGATTACGTTTTGTGAAATTTCTTCCGAGAAGGACATGATTCAAAAAATCCGCAAGGGAGATTTAACGTGTGGTTATGTGTTCCCAGATACCCTTAAAAAGCAATATGAAAATGGGCAGTATGAAAAATGCATCACGCAATACCGACGTGGAGGAAATGCATTTTATCTGATTGCGAGAGAGGCAGTGATAAGCAGTGTGTTCCGCGTGTACGGAAGACAGATGCTTGAGGATTACATCGCACAATCCGGACTTTTTGAATCGTATGAGATTCAAAAAGGGGAGATTTCACAAAAATACAAGGATAATCTGGAAAAACAGCAAACATTTACGATGGAAATAAACAAGCAGAACTTTGCAAAAAAACAGATGGGAGACTACCTTTTGGCACCGTTACATGGTGGTGTGGCTTTTTTGATTCTGCTTGCCGGATTCTGTGGGCTTGCCCTTTATCGAAAAGATTGCGGAAAACAGATTCCTTTTGTAGTAAATGGAAAATGGAGAAGAGCGATGCCGCTTTTTTCGATTGCGGTGCCGGTAGTTCTGATGACGATTTCAGGAATTTTGTCAGAACTTTTATGCGGAATTTCGTTTTTAACAATAAAAGAAATTGCTTCTCTACTGATTTATGATATAATAGTGGTACTGTTTTGTGATTTACTATCTGCAATTCGGGTAAAAGAAGGTGTCATTTGGCTTTTTGCGCTGTTTTATTTGTGTATCAGCGCATTGTTTACACCGGTATTTTTAAATTTGTCGGTGCTGATTCCATGGGCGCATGTATTGTCGTATTTTTGCCTGCCGTATTATTTCTTGAATGCAGCATTTGGCGGCGTGTGGCAGATTTTTGAATTGATTTTTGCCGGCACCTTGCTTTTTTTAGTTAATATATGGAGAAGAAGGAGAGACTGTTATGGTTACTAATTGTGAGTTTTGTGCCTTTTACGTTTATGACGATGATGGCTATGCAGAATGTGATGTCAATTTGGATGAAGATGAAATGGCAAGATTTTTAGGCTCATCGTATCAGTCCTGTCCATATTATCAGACGGATGATGAATACAAAATAGTGAGAAAGCAGAATTAATTGGTAAATGAATTGTTAGGAGGCGTAACTATGGCAATCGTATTAATCGCAATTGGATTGTTGTTTACCGGCGTTGATTTTATGGTGGGCAGCGGTATTTCATATCCGGATTTTATACAGCCGACAGGGCTTTATCATGGAATTGATATTCACCCAAGAATACAGCAGTATGTAACGCAGAATATTTTAGGACATAATTTACAGGTGGACGTACTGCCTGATGTTATTGGTTGTTTACTTGTGCTTGTTGGTGCATTTATGTTTGTGAAACATAACAAAAAATTCTGGTTTGGTGCACTGTTAGCCATTCTGGCAGGAGGGTGTTCCGTTGCCCTTCGCGTCATCCCGTTTTATGTGAATGGGGGAGCCTTAATTTTGTCTTCCCTCAGTTTATATTTCTTTGCCTTTGTGTTTGAAATCTGGATGGAATATATCATGATTTACATGACGGTAAATGTTTCGGATAACATGGCTAATGTTAGTACCAACCGGAGAATGCAGTTTGGCTGGTGGGGCACCGTATTTGCAAGAATTTTCATTTTCCTTTTGACCTTTGTCGGAATCGGCTCGGTCCGCCATGTTTATGAGGCTGTTGTTTTATTGTTTACAGTATTCTATCTGTATCAATTATTGCAGACCCGCAAATATGTGGGAACTTATAAAGTCTACAAAGAGGGCTTTAACAGTGCTATTTTGCCGGAATATGTAAAGGAAAAAATGATAGGAGTTTCGTACCGTGAAAATCCTGATATTTCACTGGATGAACTTCGTTATGTGCGAATCATCCACTATGATTTTCAGGGACAGATTCAGGAAGGTGAACTGGTGGTAAACCAGAAAATTGCATATCCTGTCATGCGGGCATTTTACCAGCTTTACAAATGGGAATATCCGATTGAGCGGGTGCGCCTTGTGGATGATTTTGACGGAGACGATGAAGCATCTATGGAGGCAAATAACACATCGGCATTCAATTACCGCACGGTTGAGGGGCGCGACGAACTGTCAAAACACGCACTTGGTATGGCAATTGATATCAATCCGCTGATGAATCCTTATGTCAGGGAAGATGGCTATTTCCCGAAAAATGCAACCGAGTATCTCGAACGTGATATAACCTTGTGTAAGGGAGAGCATAAAGATAAAATGATTCACAAAAAAGACATGGCATATAAAATCTTTAAGAGAAATGGCTTTTTGTGGGGCGGTGACTGGGAAGACTGTAAAGATTACCAGCACTTCTATATGAAGTAGATGAAATGTTTGTCAGCATTTTAGTTTCCGTAATTTAACAAAAGAACTTTGCGTCTCGTGGGCGCTTTCGCTCATTGAGTGCGTAGCGGTATGGGCACTGAAAACACCAGTGCCACATACCGACGTACTCAAAACCCACGAGTCACAAAGTTCTTTTGTTGAATTACTGGAATCTTAAATAGAAAACTAACAAACATTTCATGCTATGCAATTGCATAAAGTTTTGGTTTCTTTAATACTCATATATTCTTATCAATCGAAATATTGAGATTATTAAGTTGTGGGGAACTGGTGATGATGTGGATTAAGTGATTTGAGTGAAACAGAGAATAACATTTTTAGATACCAATAAAATAACAGAAACATTTGCGGTGAGTGGGTTTGAGCGCGTCAGCAGGCGGTACTGGTAGTTTCAGTACCCCTGCTGCTACGCAGCTCAACAAACGAGAGTGCCCACGAAACGCAAATGTTTCTGTTGTTTTATGGCAGCTATAAAAACTTAATGTTGTTTCATTCAAACTACTTAATAATCGTCCCGATTCTCTCCTTAATTCCCTGATAAGCGTTCTCAAGCTTTGTAATAATAGCGGTTCGTCCCTCACCAGAGGAAACGAAAGATACGCTGGCATCAACTTTTGGCAGGGTAGTGATGGCATCAAAGTGATTTTCATCAATTAAGGAAATAGCATCGCTTACGCTGATTTTACCAATTGCCTGGCCGTCAGCGGTTTCCATCTGTTCTTTGGAAGTCAGAATCATAAGATGGGAAGCGTCTACCATATCGGCAAGTTTCGCGGCAGTATAGTCTTTTTCAATGACGGCACTGGCGCCTTTTAATGTGGTTCCCTGTTCCATAACCGGGATTCCACCGCCGCCGGCTGCAATGACAATCTGTCCGGCATCTAAAAGTGCTTCGATTGCATCAATTTCATAAATATCAACCGGTTTTGGAGAAGCGATGATACGGCGGAAACCGTCTCCTTCGGGTACGACATGATTTCCCTTTTCTTCTTCGGCATCAGCTTCTTCACGCGTCATAACACGTCCGATTACTTTGGTCGGGTGGTTGAATGCTTTATCAAACGGATCTACACGAACCTGTGTAATAATCGTGGAAACCGGTTTGAAAATACCGCGGTCTAACAATTCGGTGCGAATGGCGTTCTGCAAATCGTATCCGATATAACCCTCGCTCATAGCGCCGCAGAGAGACATTGGTGCAACGGTATAATTTTTATCATTATCCAAACGGGCAAATTCAGTCATAGCAGTCTGAATCATGCCGACCTGAGGCCCGTTACTGTGGGTAATTACAATCTGATATTTCTGCTCTACTAAATCGGCAATTGCCTGAGCTGCCTTTTTTACATTTTTTTTCTGCTCCGGAAATGTCTCACCAAAGGCATTTCTTCCGAGAGCAACAACAATTCTTTTTTCTTTCATGAATCGTAACCTCCATCCGGTAATTTTTATCACAATTAAAGATGTAACTAGTATACCATTTTTTTCAGGGTTCGTAAATATTCTTTCTGCTCCTTTGTAATGCGGTAGCTTTCGATAGCTTTCTGAATCGTTTTTTTGTGAACCCAGTCAGAAAGTTTCTTCTTTTCCAAATAAGGAATGGCAGCGTCCCACTGCTTGGCAAGCGCGGTGGCACGGGAGTTTGACAGTTGAATAAAAAGAAAAGTACTCGCAGGCCGCATAAAACCT
>CALELW010000254.1 GCA_937902905.1 uncultured Clostridium sp.
TCCTCACTGCCGGGCTTTCTAGTGCACGGCTCAATGCTTTAGCATATCTCTGCTCCTGCCGGCATTTTTTTCTCTGGAGTCATGAGGGAGAGGTTTCCTTCTGCGTCTTCTGCGCAAAGAAGCATGCCTTCCGATAATACTCCTGCAAGTTTCGCCGGTTTTAAGTTGACAAGTACCATTACTTTTTTGCCAACCATTTCTTCCGGTGAATAATATTTCTTAATTCCTGATACAATCTGTTTGACTTCACTGCCAATTTTCACCTGGCTGCAAAGTAATTTTTTCGATTTCGGCACTTCCTCACAGGCAATAATCTCGCCCACCTGAAACTGCATTTTCATAAAGTCGTCAAATGTGATTTCCGGTTTTGCTTCGATGTCAATTCCTTCTTCCTCACTGGCATCTTCTTCACCGGACTCAGCCTTTGCTTCCGCCATCTGTTTCTGTTTAATCTCTTCTGCCTTTGCTAAAACTTCTTTTGGGTCGAGACGCATAAACAAAATTTCCGGAGAATCCGTTACTTTTGTTCCGGATTCATACTGACCAAACGTATCCATTTCTTCATAGCCACGTTTTTTCGCATTTAATTGCGCGAGAATTTTCTCTGTCGTCTCCGGCATAAATGGCTCTAACAGACTGGCACCAATTACGATACTCTCTACTAAGTTGTAAAGGACGGTAGAAAGACGGTCTTTCTTTGCCTCATCTTTTCCAAGTACCCATGGCTCTGTCTCGTCAATATATTTGTTACAGCGTTTGAACAAACGGAATACTTCCGTAATCGCATCTGCCACACGCAGTTTATCCATTTTTTCTTCAACTGCTTTTGGTACCGACAAAACAGTCTCTTTCAAATCATCATCAACTGCTTCTGTCACATTTTTATTTTCCAAAACGCCGCCAAGATATTTGTTCGTCATGGAAATGGTACGATTTACAAGGTTACCAAGAACGTTTGCAAGGTCAGAGTTCATACGCTCTACCATGAGTTCCCAGCTCACAACACCATCATTTTCAAATGGCATTTCGTGCAAAACAAAATAACGTACGGCATCCACGCCAAAAATATCTACCAAATCATCGGCATAAATAACATTTCCCTTGCTCTTACTCATCTTGCCGTCACCCTGCAAAAGCCACGGATGTCCAAATACCTGTTTCGGCAGTGGAAGGTCAAGTGCCATCAACATAATCGGCCAGTAAATGGTGTGGAAACGAAGAATATCTTTTCCAATCAGATGCAAATCTGCCGGCCAGTATTTTTCATATAAATTCTCGCCATCCACAAGCGTGTGATTTCCATCCAAATCAAATCCAGTACCGGTCACATAGTTGCTTAACGCATCAATCCACACATAAATTACATGTGCAGGGTCAAAGTCAACCGGGATTCCCCACTTGAAACTTGTACGGGAAACACACAAATCCTGTAAGCCCGGTTTCAAAAAGTTATTTACCATCTCGTTTTTACGAGACTCCGGCTGAATAAATTCCGGATGTGTCTCAATGTGCTTCATCAGGCGGTCCTGATATTTACTTAATTTAAGGAAATAAGCTTCTTCTTTTGCCGGCTGGCACTCTCTGCCACAATCCGGACATTTGCCATCCACCAGCTGGGATGGTGTAAAGAAAGATTCACAAGGCGTACAGTACATACCCTCGTAAAATCCTTTGTAAATATCGCCTTTATCATAAAGCTTTTTGAAAATCTTCTGAACCTGCTTTTCATGATCCTCATCAGTTGTACGGATGAAGCGGTCATAAGACGTATTCATCAAATCCCAAATTCTTTTTATCTCTGTCGAAACACCATCTACAAATTCTTTTGGTGTAATTCCTGCTTCCTGTGCTTTTAACTCAATTTTCTGTCCATGCTCATCGGTTCCTGTCTGAAAACGAACATCATACCCCTGAAAACGTTTGTAGCGGACAATGGCATCAGCCAAAACGATTTCGTAAGTATTACCAATATGCGGCTTGCCCGATGTGTAAGCAATCGCCGTCGTCAAATAATAAGGTTTCTTACTCATTTTTTGATATTCCTCCAATTCTTAAGTCAAGTGGCAAATGAAGCCACTTTCTTAGTTTCTTATTTTAGGTAAAATGGGACGAGATGTCAAGCATGGATGTGGCAGGGGATTGGGGTACTTTTTAAGTTCCGTAAATCCGCAAGAAAGGTTTGCATCTCGTGGGCGCTTTCGCTCGTTGAGTGCGTAACGGTATGGATGCCTATGCTAACGCATACACAGGCATCTCATACCGACGTACTCAAAACCCACTCCTCGCAAATCCTTTCTTGCGGATTTACTGGAATTTTAAAAGACGACAATCTCCCGCTTTCATTGCTTCCTGCCTTTCTTGAAATTTGGGCGATGATAGTTTTTATTACTTTTTCACAATCTATAATTTAAGAATAAGTTTGGGTAGAGTGGGTTTGGAGTGCGTCAGCAAGAGGCACTGGTAGTTTCAGTGCCCTTGCTGCTACGCAGCTCCATTAGCGAAAGCGCCCACGAAACGCAAACTTATTCTTAAATTATAGATTGTGAAAAAGTAATTACCAACTAACACAAACCATTTATCTATTGTTTACACATTCCCCCCAAACGTGTATACTAAGAACATCACAAACACGCCCCCCGGCGTGCAAAAGGAGGATTTCTTATGTTATTACTCGGCTCTCACGTGGGAATGAGCGGCAAAGATATGCTTGTGAATTCTGTAAAAGAGGCACTTTCTTATGATGCCAATACTTTTATGGTATACACCGGTGCTCCCCAGAATACGAGACGTAAAGATATTTCGGAATTATGCATTCCACAGGCAAGAAAATTGATGGAAGAACATAACATGGCAAACTTCATTGTTCATGCACCTTACATTATTAATCTTGCCAACACGGTAAAACCGGAGACCTATGAACTGGCGGCCACTTTTCTGGCAAAAGAGATTGAACGCACAGCAGCTATGGGTGCAACCGTTTTAGTTTTACATCCGGGTGCACATGTTGGTGCCGGAGCAGAAGCCGGTATTGCACAAATCTGTAAAGGACTTAATGAAGTTTTAAACGAAGATACTCCCGTGTTTATCGCACTGGAAACAATGGCTGGAAAAGGCACAGAAATTGGACGCAGTTTTGAAGAACTGAAGGCTATTTATGACGGCTGCAATCATCCGGATAAACTTCGTGTCTGCTTTGACACCTGCCATGTAAATGATGCCGGCTACGATTTAGTGAACGACTACGAAAATGTTATGAAGGAATTTGATAAAATTATTGGTCTTGACCAAATTGCTGCCTTCCATATTAACGACAGTAAAAATCCGCTCGGTGCAGCAAAAGACCGCCACGAGAATTTTGGAAAAGGTTATTTAGGAAGTGACGCTCTGATGCAGGTTATTCGAGATTCGCGTTTTGAAGCAATTCCGAAAATTCTGGAGACTCCGTATATTAAAGACCCGGAAAATCCAAAGAAATCAACACCACCTTATAAAGAAGAAATTGCCTGGATTAGAAAGCAATTGATGGAAGGATAAAAAAGAGGGGCTGTCTCAGCGGGACAGTCCCTTTGTTTTACATTATTTTTTCATCCTATTCTCACTTTTACATTTTTACATTTCCGAAACACCTTTTTATAATATGATTTTAGGTGCCTATTTACATA
>CALELW010000255.1 GCA_937902905.1 uncultured Clostridium sp.
CAGGGGACATGGAAAATGACGCCGAAAATGGCGGTAAAAAAACAATCCTTGAAACATTAGGATTAGAAATTCGTCCATGTGATGAAAAAGAAAATTCAAAAATCAAGGAAAAACTTACTGCTGAATCGGCAGAAAAATTTTCCTGCGCATTCAGGATTTCAAACAAGAAGTGTGATGAACGCTTTAACAAATATGTTAAAGAACATCACATTTCTAAACGTGACGTGCATTTTTATTGGCACGGAACGAGAAATCAAAATGTATGGGGAATTTTAAAAAAAGGAATGCTCTTGAATCCCAATGCTCCTATAACCGGAAAAATGTTCGGATATGGGCTTTACTTCGCTCCTAGAGCAAAGAAGTCCATCGGATATACTTCGTTAGATGGAAGTTATTGGGCGAAAGGACGTTCCAATGAAGGCTATATGTTTGTAATGAAAGTTGCATACAAAAAGCCTTTAATGGTTTTTAACCACGAACACAGGTTCTGTGGTTTTAGAAACCAAGATATAAAAAATGCAGGGTGCGATGCCCTGTTTGCATCCAAGGACGCAGGTATGCTACGCAATGACGAGGTAATCGTTTATGACGAAGCACAGGTGTGTCCGAGATATTTAATAATTTTGAAATAAGGAGAAAAAATGAAAGAAAAAATTTTTAAGACCATTTTATGGTCTGCTTTATATTTAGTAATTGTTATTTTAACTTATGCAGGATATTTTCACAGATGGATTTATCTTGCAATGGCAGTAAACGCAGGATTTGTATTATTGTCATATATTATCCATGGCATTGTGTCATCTCGCATGGATAATATAAGAAAAGAAAAAGATAAAATCCGCAAAGAAAAAAGAAGGGAGGAAAAGGGTGCATTATAGGGTGCACCCTTTTTGAAAAATGTATTATTTTTCATCAGATATGCATTTGGGTTATGCTGATATAATCAAAAATGCAAAAAGACCGTTTGAAACGGTTGAAGAGATGAATACATCTCTTATTAGAAATTTTAATGAAATCCTTTCAAAGGATGACATTTTATTCATACTAGGCGATGTAGCTTGGCATGGATATAATCCATGTACGGAATTGAAAAAAATACATGGAAAAAAAATCCTTATTAAAGGAAATCATGATGAAGCCCTTTTGAAACACAAGTCGTTTCGAGAGTGCTTCATTGACATCCGTTCCACGGAGCTATTCCGTGACGGAAATAAAAAAATATTCCTTTCACACTATCCCATGGCTGAATGGGATGGATACTGCAAAGGAATATATCATTTTTATGGACATGTCCATAATAGTGATATGGGTGCGGGTTATTTAATGAAACTGTACCCAACCGCTGTCAATGTTGGAGTGGACTGCAACAACTTCTACCCAAAAACAGCGGAGCAATTAATTGACGAACGATTACACACTTATCGTGAAAATTGTCCGTCATTACCACAGGAATTCATGGATAAAGCAATTTTTATCAAAGACATGGATGACCGGGGAGGAAAAAAAGTGGATTTTCAGAAACTAATCCACTAAAATTAAGTGTAAATACATCGTTGCAAATACCGTAAAGCAATGATATAATACACTTATAAACAAAAAAATAATACAAACAAAAATAGCGAGAAATTATTTTCTCGCTATTTTTGCATCCGCATGAAAGCGGAAGAAAGGAAAAATTTATGAATAAAGTAATTCTTATGGGACGATTGACCAAAGACCCTGATGTACGTTACTCACAGGGGGAAAACGCAACAGCTGTTGCAAGATTTTCTCTTGCAGTTGACCGTAGATTCAAGCGTGAAGGAGAACAGACAGCAGACTTTATCGGATGTATAGCATTTGGTAAACTTGGTGAATTTGCAGAGAAGTATCTCCGCAAAGGAACAAAGGTTGTTGTAACCGGACGTATCCAGACAGGAAGTTATACAAACAAAGATGGTCAGAAAGTATATACAACAGATGTTGTTGTAGAAGAATGCGAATTTGCAGAGAGCAAAAATTCTGCAAATGGAAACGGAAACTCTTCACAGAGCGCACCTACACCAAGCAGTGCAGGCGATGGCTTCATGAATATTCCAGATGGAATTGATGAAGAGTTACCATTTAACTAAAAACACGGAGAGGCATAACAGCCTCTCCTATTATTTTAAGGAGGGCTAGTTATGCCAACAATGAAAGAAAAAAAAGACACAATCTTTGAAAAAGCAAAGAGTGGCGTCGTAAATATTCCGGTAAGTACTATTATCGGAGAATACATGCAGTTAAAAAAAGACGGAATTCACTACAGTGGATTATGTCCATTTCACACTGCAAAAAATACATCTTCTTTTCGAGTTACAGATTCGAAAAGACGTTATAAATGTTTCGCCTGCGGTGCAGGTGGAAATGGAGTCGGTTTTGTTGCTGACTTTAAAGGCATCAGTTATCATGATGCCTTATTTGAAATCGCACAGGAATATGGCATCATTTCGCCAGATGAATTTGACTTGTGCATGGGGAATAAAGCCCCAAATTATAAAAAACCTAAAAAAATAAAATATTTTAAAAAGCAGGAAAGTGAAGTTGTTGCCAACAAAATAGTTGATGACAACTTGAAAAATGATGTTTATGGTTTCATGAAAGAATTCTTTGGTCTTTCAGAAAAACATAGACTTCATTTAAAAGAAAAAAGAATGCTTTCAGATGAAAGCATTAAAAAAGACTACTTCTCTCTCACCAACGAGAAGAAAGAGGCTTTTTTAAAAGCATTGAGGATTAAATATCCTCAATACAAAACCGAAAAGTTAATGGATGTGCCGGGATTTTTTTACAACAGGGAAAAATCCTGCTTGCAGATGGCTTCGTATGAAGGCATTGGCATTCTCATCCGAGGACTTGACGGCAAAATCAAGGCGGTACAAATCCGCCAAGATGAAGTAAAACCAGACAAGCCACGTTATGTCTGGTTCGCTTCTACTTTTGCAATGAGATACCCTGAAAAATATAAGGGTGGTAATGGCACAGGTTCACCAATAGATGTGCTATACCCTGCTGTTTCAAAAAAGAAATATGCAGTATCCATTGTAGAAGGTAAATTCAAAGCAGAAATTCTTGCCAGACAAGGATTATTTGCTGTCTCCGTGCAAGGAGTTGGTAACTGGAAAGGTGGCGAAAATTGGACTGGCGTAGACCATGAAATTGACGCACTGGACAGTTTCCCTACGCTTGGAATTGACACTATCTATATCTTTTATGATTCAGATATGTTGTCAAACAACGGAGTTTTTAAACATGCCATGGCATTAGGGGAATATCTGGAAAACAGATACCCACACATGAAAGTTGTGTATGCCCTATGGCATGAAGGGTATGGGAAAGGAATCGACGATTTGTATATCAATGGTCATGCAGATGACATACGATATTTAAACCGCGAAGTCCTCTTGACTACTCAAACAGAACTAGATAGTTCTGTAAGAGAAGCTTTAGGAATTGTGGACATTCCACAAAACAAGATTCCAAAAGAACTTCTCGAAAAATATATTATGATAATGCAGGGACTTATGGAATCTGCATTATTATCTTAATCATTTTAAAAAGTCTGTTCTCAACAAAAGAGACAGACTTTTTAATTTAATCATTTGCATTAACGGTAATTACATGGTATAATGTACCCATAAACAAAAAAATAAAACAAACAAAAAAGAGTAGGTAGCCACCTGCTCTTTTTTTGTACCCGAAAACGGGAGAAAGCAGAGGGAAAATTATGGCAAACGAAAAAAAAGCAACAGACAGATATTTTGAGTTGATTGGTAGTGGATTAAACACTAAAAAACTCAAAAAATTAGTGAAAAAGGACGGACATAAAATCATCCGCCCGATTCTTTTGGCAAAGACATCTAATGTCACTCCAAATGAATACAAAAAAATCCCTAAAGAATTTAGGGACGATTACGAGTGGGACAATTACACTCGTACTTATTATGTGGATGGTACAGACGTGTGGGCGCAGAAATGGCGCAAACACACTCCATATTGGAGAAATCCAAACCATCCACTTTACATTAAAACCTCATGCACAGGCACTGAGGTGACGACCGCATATGAAGGAAGTGAGTTGCAAATGAAGGCACTCGCTCTCTTCTACGAAGGGCAGGAAGGTAGCACTTTCCGTTCCCGCGCAGAAGTCGTTGCCCGTAAACAGGGCATCGAAATGATGGACGAGGATAATTCCGGCGATATTTTATTCGCCGGACATTGCGAAGAACCTGCAATGAGAATGCGCCTTGAAAAGGCGTGGAAAACGGCACACCCAGAGGATGAAATAGAAGTTATTTCAGATACTGGGATGTACACATCTGGCTACATGAATGAGGATGGAACGCGAAAGTATCCATTTGCAATCATTGACCCGGATGATGCCGTAAAAATTAACGGAATTACAGGTATTGTCGAATACAAGACCTGTAACTTTAATTCTGTTAATATGCCATTGTGGAAAGCAGGTATAGTACCGTTTGAGTACTATTTACAGTGCGTGTACTACATGGCTGTAAAAAATGTTCCGTATAGCGTAATTTGCGTGAAATACGGAATCACGGAAAATGATTTTAAATTCTTTGTCATTCACCGCGATTTTGAGGTGGAAGACGAAGTAATGAAAATGGCTGAGGAGATAGTTTCTGATGTCGAAAACGACGTTGAGCCGTCTTTAGACAGGGGAAATCCAGAACTGCTTATGAAATACTACAAGAAGCGGTTCGGAAGCATTAACATTGAAGAGTCAGATGTGATGCTTGATACCTCTTACTTCTTCGAGGCGGAGGAGCTGTTTGAACTCCATGAACAGCTTGCCAGTGCGAAAAACACTGTGAAAAAGCTGACCGAAGAAATAAAGGCTAAAACCCTGCCTATCGCAAAGGCGGCGAAAGGGGCATCTACAGCCTATATTCCTTATGGGAATTGTGGTGATTACGTAAAGGTATCTTTACGTAATACTGTGCGGAAATCAAGTCTTATCGACGTTGATAAAGTGCAGGAATTATTTCCAGAGGAATTCGAACTCTATACAAAGTGGACTTTTGACGCTACTGCGTTTGCAAAAGACAATCCACAGTTAATAGAGGCAGTCAAAAAAGACCAGTTGAAATATACTGAGTCTACCAGTGACGGAATTAGCGTCGTTGGAAAAGCCTATGTAAGCAAGGTATTCAATGGAATACCAAAGGAGGAATAATGAAAACAAATGAAATCAAAGAGTGCGTTATGCGCACTCTTTCTTTAACTGGCAGTACTTGGTTGACTGCCAAAGAAACAAAAAAATTGTGCAATGATTTTAAAATCACTGCACAGGATTTAAAAAATAATCATGAATTTGCTTATTACGAAGCAAAAGGCATGGTTACTGTAGCAGAAATAGCCAAAGAGGAGAAGGAAATAGCAGTAAACCTTATGGAACTGCTAATGAACCACTTTCCTCAACAGGTGCCGGAATCGGTTATCCGTTCACTTGTTGAAAAATTCGAGGTGGAGGAAAATAACGGCTATAAACTGCATTATCATCAAGTTGATGCAGTTATCATGGTCGTAAATAACTCTCTGTCAATATTGACAGGAGGACCGGGTACTGGAAAAACAACTGTTTTACGCGCAATCGCCTACGTACTGCGTGCGGTATGCAAAGGAATCACTATTGCATATATAGCACCGACAGGAAAAGCATCAAAGCGTATCACGGAAAGTACCGGAGAATACGCCTGCACCGGGCACAAGAAGGTAGGTCTGGGATGTGGCGGACAGTTGAAGCCCGTAGAGGAACGGGTGCTGTTCAGTGATGAGTCATCAATGAACGACATCTGGTTAACCTCTGCCATCTCTAAATGTCTGCAAGGCAATAGAC
>CALELW010000256.1 GCA_937902905.1 uncultured Clostridium sp.
TTCGTACAACAAGGGCTACGCGCAGGGCGTCACGGACGCAGACAACCGCGCTAATTCAAATTCAGCCAACTACAAGGCAGGATATAATGCAGGTGCTTTGGCGGGAAAAAGCGCAGGTTCTAAATCTGCTATATGGTGCGTTAACCATAATTCTTATGCATCATTATTTGCTATAGATACGAATTATTTTACTAACAATGGTAATGTTATATATTGTCGTGAAGCAGGAACTTATTTTATTGCAGTGTCTGGATATTATCCAGATTTGGAAGGCAAATTAAACATCAATGGACAAGTCATTTGGCATGGAGACATTACTGTAGAAAATAATGGATATACGATAGCATTGCCAGCCAATGCTTATATCAATCCATATTCTGTGAAAGCCGGAACTGCTGATGGAGCTGACGGAATTATTATAGTAAAAAAATTATAATTGATATCAGAATATGCGGTTTAGATATAGGCTTAACATCTCTGACCTTTCCACAAAGGATATTGTTACCTAAATCATTGAATGATAGAAACAGTTATGTAAAAAAAAATAGATTATAAAATTTACATTGTATAATATTAACATTTTCACAAGGAGACATTATGAAACGAAGCGAATTTTTAAAGAAAGCCGGGCAGACTGCGCTAGGAGTAGGTATTATAGCCATTGCGTTTCCTCAGACCGTTGAGGGGGGGGTAAAAAGTAATTCACGATTTAACAAATCGGTAGGGAATAAAAATATCGGGAACAATGGCGATGGCACAGTAACGGGAATCATCGGAAACCAAGCTTTACAGACTACATCCAAAAGCATGAGCGGGGCAGTCAATGAAATAAAAACAATGCAAGACAATTTCGTAAAGCATACTTTAGATAATTGTGTTTTGAAATATGAAAACAAACATTTTTATGCATTAAGAATGCAGGATGATTCTCCAATTGATACAAAAGAAATAGGTGTTTGTCATATTGTATTGAATACAAATACTGGGGCGAATAGCGAATCACATTCAATTGCTTGCTCTGCGAAATCTTATAATAATAGTCCATTTGGAATTGAAATAATAAACCCATCTGACCAAGCATATTTCACACCATCAAGAAACGGCTATGTGTTTGCAGGATGGAATGATGCTAATGGTAACGTATTCGGCGTTGACAGCATAGCAGATGGAAAAACTTTCTTGGCAAAATGGACTGCGAATGCATATGTACTTTGGTTTAATGCCAATAACGGAAGTGTTACACCGGACAGAAAATCTGTTCCATGCGGAGATGCATATGGTACACTTCCTATACCTACAAGAACGGGGCACAGTTTCATAGGATGGTTTACCGCTTTGTCAAACGGAACACAAGTGTCGGAAAACACAATCATGGGAGCAGGAGATACTACCATTTATGCACTTTGGAAAGATATTGTTGCACCCGTTATAACCGCAGTACAAACAAATCCAACAGCATCAACACTTGTATATGTAAACAATATATGGGCGCGTTATTTGCATATGAAATTCACCTACACGTTTAGCGATAATGACGGTGTAACAGGTTATTATTGGGGAAAGACAAATCCGACAAATGTAAATGCAGTGGCATGGACAAGCATAACCGGAACAACAGCAACAATAACAAGAGGATATGTTGCAAGTGGAGTTGGCGGTTATACAGATGGAACATATTATTTTGCAGTCAGAGATGCTGACGGAAATTTTGCAGTTAAAGAATCTACGGCATGGTTCGGCAACGTGTTAATGTCTGCAAGCTCTGGAACTTTAAGAAATACAAATCGAAATAAATATGTCGCCATATTGAATACAAGTAGTGCACCATATATTGAGGTCTATACCTCGTATGGCACTATTAAACCTGCGGAAACAGGAAGTACATTTCAAGTAAATGGTGCAGATGTTACATATTCATTAAGCACAACAAGAAGTGATTGCTATATGTCATATGCCTTTTTCGACTAAAAATTAAGGAAGCATATATTAAATGGGAAAAAAAATATTATGTATATTGTTACTTACAATTACGTGTATGTTATCTGCTTGTGCATTTGAAAAAGAAGTAGATTACACAGAAATTACAGATGATGAAAAAGCATATTTTACATCTATAAATCTTGACGAGAAATATGTGTATTCAACATTGAATGACCAAGAAAAATATTATTATCGTAAGATGCTTAAATGTCTTATGAATTACGAAGAATCGGTAATGATACGGAGTATTGACTATAATGTTATGGAAAGGGCGTACAAGGCTATCAGACGCGATTACGGCGGTATTTTTTGGGTAGATGGATATGATTATGCCACTACAAAAAATAGCACCGTATTCACGCCGAGTTATTCCATGACGAAGGAAAAGAAAGATTGGTATGCACAGCAAATAGCAGATGATGTAGACAAAGTAATATCTCAATTAAACGGAAATGATTATGAAAAGGTTAAAGCACTATATGAATATCTGGTCAAAAATGTCCAATACAATGAATCTGTTGAAAATGGACAAAATATATTAAGTGTATTTCTTGATAATGAAACTGTTTGTAATGGATATGCGTCTGCAACGCAGTATGTATTAAACCTAGTCAACGTTGAGTCTATTATAATGACTGGTTATTCCGGGAATGAAAAACATGCTTGGAACTATGTAAGAATAGATAATAAATGGTATCAAATGGATGTTACTTATGGGGCAACGTCGGACAGAGTTGAGGGCATTGACTACCTTTACATGACAATGACAGACGATGTTTGCAATATGAATCACTTGGCAGATGATGTTTATACTCCGCCAGTATGCGACAGTATGGAAGCAAACTATTTTGTGAGGGAAGGAACGTATTTTAAATCCACACAGCTTGGAGAATTAAGTGATTATATCACGAGCCAATGGATGAATAAATCGCCAGAAATCATTTTTGTAACCGACTGCGACGTTACATCTGATTACGTCAAAGAAAATATTCTAACAGACGAAAACATAGTGAAATTATGCGATGGAATTCATACAATGCGCTACGAATTCAGTGAAGCATATAACTTATTTGCAGTATATTTAGAATGAGAGGATTGTATGTATGAATTATTGCAAAAAGAAATTTGTTCCGACTGCATGGTTCTTCGATGTGGAAAATCAAACTGATGAAAACCCTTCTGGTTTCTTTTGCTATTACGAAGAAGGTGTATGGGATAAATACGGATTACATTATATCGAACATAATGGCAATGTGATTGAAAACATACATCGTAAAGGTAAAAAATATAGAAAACCACCATATGCTTTTGATAGTTATGAT
>CALELW010000257.1 GCA_937902905.1 uncultured Clostridium sp.
TTATTGATGCTAGTCAGTTTGAATTAGAAGATAATGTAGTATCAATTAAACGTGTAACCAAGGTTGTTAAGGGCGGACGTAACATGCGATTCACAGCTCTCGTTGTTGTTGGTGACCACAACGGACACGTTGGTGCAGGTTTGGGAAAAGCAATGGAAATCCCGGAAGCAATCCGTAAAGGAAAAGAAGACGCAATGAAGAAACTCATCGAAGTACCTTTGGATGAGAACAAGAGTATTCCTCATGACTTCATTGGTAAGTTCGGCAGTGCATCCGTATTGATGAAAAAGTCTCCAGAAGGTACCGGTATCATCGCTGGTGGTCCGGCTCGTGCCGTTTTGGAACTTGCAGGATTTAAAAATATTCGTACGAAGTCTCTCGGCTCCCGTAATAAGCAGAACGTAGTTCTTGCTACAATTGCTGGTTTGAACGAGTTGAAGACTCCGGAAGAAGTAGCAAAACTTCGCGGAATTTCCGTAGACGAAGTTTTGGGCTAGGAGGTGCAAACAAATGGCAGGTAAATTGAAAATCACATTAGTCAAGTCTACCATCGGTGCAATTCCAAAGCATAGAAAAACGGTAGAAGCTCTTGGCCTTAAAAAATTAAACAAAACAGTTGAGATGCCTGATAACGCTGCTACACGTGGTCAGATTCAGCAGATTAGACATCTTGTGAAGGTTGAAGAAATCTAATCAAGGAGGTGCACAAAATGAACTTATCAGAGTTGAAGCCAGCCGAAGGCGCTAAGCAGAGCAATGAGTTCCGCAGAGGCCGTGGTCATGGTTCAGGAAATGGTAAAACTGCCGGTAAAGGTCATAAAGGACAGAAAGCTCGTTCAGGAGCTCCAAGACCTGGTTTTGAAGGTGGTCAGTTGCCATTGTATAGAAGATTGCCAAAGAGAGGGTTTACAAACATCAACAGCAAAAATATTGTTGGAATCGGTGTAGACCGTCTGAATGCTTTTGAAGATGGTGCAGAAGTAACAGTAGCTGCATTGGTTGAAAAAGGTATTGTAAGCAATCCGAAAGATGGAGTTAAGATTCTTGGAAATGGAGAATTAACCAAAAAGCTTGATGTTAAAGTGA
Source organism: uncultured Clostridium sp. (assembly GCA_937902905.1). Classification (GTDB taxonomy): domain Bacteria; phylum Bacillota; class Clostridia; order Lachnospirales; family Lachnospiraceae; genus Eubacterium_F. The sequence goes on from CALELW010000257.1 coordinate 1,087, forward strand.
ATGCTTACAGCGCAAGCGCTGCTGAGAAAATTCAGGCTGCTGGTGGAAAAGCAGAGGTGATCTAATGTTAACAACCATTCAAAATGCGTTAAAGACAAAAGAAATCCGTATGAAACTGCTTTATGTGTTGATTGGTCTTGTAATCGTGAGAATCGGATGTAATATTCCGATTCCCGGTACAAAGCCGGATGTAATGCAGAACTTGTTTAGCAGCAACCAGTCCCTTGGATTTTTGGATGTTATGACAGGTGGTTCATTCTCAAGAATGTCTATTTTTGCATTGAACATCACACCTTACATCACCGCATCCATTATCTTACAGCTTTTGACAATCGCAATTCCTCGTTTGGAAGAGATGCAGAAGGATGGAGAAGATGGACGTAAAAAGATTAACGAGTACACACGTTACCTTTCAATTGCACTCGCAGTTATCGAAGGTGCAGCAATCGTAATTGGTTTCAGAAACCAGGGATTGTTTGGTACTGATAATCCACAGAGCAGTATGACAACAGCAATTGTTGTCGCAGTTGCCGCTTTGACAGCAGGTGCCGCATTTATGATGTGGCTTGGGGAACAGATTACGGAAAAAGGTGTTGGTAATGGTATTTCCATTATCCTGTTGATTAACATCGTTGCCCGTATCCCAAATGATTTATCAAACTTATATCAGAACTATGTTGCAAAACCGACTGATGTAACAAGCAAGATTATTGCTGCAGTTATTATTCTTGCAATTATCATTGCTATGTTTGTATTCATCGTATTTTTGCAGGATGGTGAAAGAAGAATTCCGGTACAGTATGCGAAAAAGATTCAGGGACATAAAGTATCCGGTGGACAGTCCAGCCACATTCCTTTGAAGGTAAATACGGCGGGCGTTATCCCGGTAATCTTTGCAAGTTCCATGATGTCTCTTCCGGTTGTTATTGCAAGTTTTGCAGGCATTCAGCCAAAGACTGGTCCGGACGCAACATTCTTCCAGAAGTTCCTTACACTCTGTAACCAGAGTGACTGGTGCAAGATTGGAAGTTTTGCAGAATTTAAATATACATTGGGATTGTTGATTTATATTGGATTGGTAATTTTCTTTGCATATTTTTATACATCTGTAACATTTAACCCATTGGAGATTTCCAATAACATGAAAAAACAGGGTGGCTTCATTCCGGGTATTCGTCCTGGTAAGCCTACCACAGAGTACTTGACAACAGTACTTAACAGCATTATTTTCCTGGGAGCAGTAGGAATGGTTATCGTATGTGCGCTGCCAATCTTCTTCTCAGGTGCATTTGGTGCGGATGTATCCTTTAGTGGAACATCACTCATCATCGTAGTCGGCGTTGTTATTGAAACCATCAAGCAGATTGAATCTCTTGTACTGGTACGTCACTACAAAGGTTTCTTGGGTAATTAATAATGAAGTAACCGCGGTCGAATGACCGTTACAGCTAAGCGGCGCTGATTGAATAACAAAAATTCAAATTGGCGCCGTTTTAGCCTATGATTGGAAAGGATATAAAGTCATGAAAATTGTTATGTTAGGTGCTCCGGGTGCCGGAAAAGGAACCCAGGCGAAAATGATTTCTGAGAAATATGGGATTCCTCATATTTCTACCGGTGATATTTTCCGTGCCAATATTAAGGAAAATACTCCATTGGGACAAAAAGCAAAAGAATATATGGATAAAGGACTTTTAGTTCCGGATGAGCTTGTTGTAGACCTTGTTGTAGACCGACTGGCTCAGGATGATGCGAAAAAAGGCTATGTTCTGGATGGATTTCCAAGAACAATTCCGCAGGCTGAGGCTTTGACGGAAGCACTTAGTAAAATTGGTGAGAAACTGGATTATGCGATTGATGTTGATGTACCGGATGAAAATATTGTCCGCCGTATGTCGGGAAGACGTGCATGCGTAAGCTGTGGCGGCACATATCATATTAAGTATAATCCGACAAAGGTCGAAGGTGTTTGTGACGCATGTGGCGGCGAATTGATTCTTCGCGATGATGACAAACCGGAAACCGTAGAGCAGAGATTACGTGTTTATCATGAACAGACACAACCGTTGATTGACTATTATACCAAAGAAGGTATTTTGAAAGAAGTAGATGGAACAATTGACT
>CALELW010000258.1 GCA_937902905.1 uncultured Clostridium sp.
CCATATAAATATACACATTTTCTGCATTCGCATCTAATCCATTTGCAACCAACTCTGCAATTGCAGCACTCATATTTGCATATAATTGTTTCCCAAACATTTTGAGAGCTAAATATGTCATCGAAAAATCTATATTCTTCATTTGGTACCTCCTCGTGTAATGTATTTTGACGCTTCTCCCACTATTTCTTGTAACACATTGACAACTACACTATTTCCAAATTGCCTATAACACTCTGCATCTGTCTCTGCAACCTTAAATGTCTCTGGGAATCCCATCATCCTAGCACATTCCCTAGGTGTCAACTTTCGTACCGTATTATTAATATAATACATTCCTGTCCTTCCACCAACACCTCCCCCCTGAGACGACAAAGTTATTCCCTGTCCCTTTATCGAATATATTCGTTCTCCTTGTCTTCCCTGTCCCACCGAACCTATTCTTAACAATAAATTTGTTTTTTTTATATTATCATATTGAGCTATATCAATAGTATATGGAACATTAATTTCATAATGAGCATCTACATCATCTTCCAGTATATCAGATATACTCTTAAGTTTTCCTTTACCTTTAGGAAATTCAAACTCCTTTACCTCTAAATCATCTCTAAAAGCCACAATATAGATTCTTTTCCTCGCTTGTGGTACAGAAAAATTAGTAGCACAAATCACCTCTTTATAAGTTTTGTATCCTAATTTTTGCAAACTTTTTTCAATAAACTCTATAGTTTTTCCGTTGTTGTGCGTTAATAAATTTTTTACATTCTCAAGCAATATCAATTTAGGCTTGTGATGCTTAGCAATCCTTAATATTTCAAAATAAAGCCTTCCATTTTCATCTCTAAAACCTTTTTGATTGCCTGATATACTAAATGGTTGACAAGGAAATCCTGCACATAGAATATCATGTTTCGGAATTTCTTCTACTTTAATTTCTCGTATATCACCTTTTGGCTGTATTTTAAAATTGTTACTGTATACTTTTGCTGCCGCTTTATTTATTTCAGAGGCAAATACACATTTTGCACCATATGATCTAAGTGCTAAATGAAATCCACCAATTCCACTAAACAAATCAACAAATGAAAAACCTCGCAACCTTTTTTCTTTACTTCTTACTCTAAACATCTTTCTCATCTGCTACGCCCTTCTAACGGTCGTTATTCCTCTCATAAATATTATTACACATTTGTTCGCAATTTCTGACAAACCATAGTTCCAAAGAATAAATCAATCGCAAAAAATGCTCTAATAGAAAAACATACACTATACCACCATCTATCGATTTCATATGACTGTAACCCATCATGCTTTATTACAGCAATGATATCTTCACCAATCAACATAAATACTAAATTCGGTAAATTAGAAATATCGTTTTTTGTGTTTTTCTAATTTAAATCCCATTAATCAATCATATCCTTTCTCCACTAGTTCACTCATAACCTTCCGTGCCACATACCAAAACATAACCGGCGGAATAGCATTACCAAGTGCACGATACTGTACCGCCTCACTTCCTACAAGTTCAAAACTTTCTGGAAATGATTGTATCCTTGCCACTTCCCTTGGTGTAAACCGCCTATATCTTTCACCCACAAATAAAACAGGGTCTGTACTATTCAAAGACACTTTTGCCAAATGTGCACCAACCGTATTACATGGTTTGGTTACATCTTGAGCCCTTCCCTTATTCATACTAGCTCTTTTTTTCATCATTCCATCAACTGCACGCTGACTGAAAAAATACTTCTCATCCACCTCATTTTCTATCACTTTACTTAAAGGTGTAAATGCCTTCTCATCCCGTACTATAACCTCCGGAAACTCAAATTTGACTCCTAAATCTTTTCTAAATCCTACAATTATTACACGTTCTCTCTTTTGTGGAACACCATAGTTCGCAGAATTTAAAATTGAGTACCAAACATCATACCCACTTTCTTCAAATTCTTTAATAATAAGCGGAAATGCACTTTTTTTATTTGCTGTAAGAATACCTTTTACGTTTTCTGCAATAAAACATTTCGGTTGTTTCTCTCGTAATATACGGCACATTTCAAAAAACAATTTTCCCCGTTCATCTTTTACACCTAATCGTTTAGGATTCTGTGCAATAATCGAAAACGATTGACAAGGAAATCCACCTGTTAAAATATCAAACTCTGGAATTTCATCCGATGCAACCTCTCTAATATCTCTATTATCTGGTTTAATACCAAAATTTTTTCTGAAGATATTACAAGCATTATCGTCAATATCATTAGCATATACTATCTCTAAATCATTAGGAGCATAGTGATTGCCAAGAAATTCAAAATCACCTAACAAGCCTACATCCGTTCCACCACATCCGCAAAACAGTGATGCTACTTTTAACTTTTCCATGTCAACAACTCCTCAAATTTTCCTACTTTTTTAGGGTCAAATGTAATATCCGCACCATCGCTCGGTATCATCTCTATCAAATCTTTTTTATAGAGTCCAACCGGATCCTGCAACAAAAATAACTTGCGCTCTGTTTTGCTGAGCATCAAACGATACACATAATACCTGTCATGAGTACTACTTGCTGTGTTCCATTCATTTTTCGTAAGATGTATTCTGTTAAAATGTAATGGTTTTGAACTAATAGTTGTCTTAACCTCGATATATCGTTTACGCTCGTCCAACTCTACTGAACTGATATCATATCCCACCGCAAACTGTGTCGGTATACGTTTAATAAGATGAATTAAGTCTTCTCTTCCACCAAGTTTGATTCTCATGCACTCATGTCCATGTATAAGACTTTCTCCAATGTCGCCTATATCTTTTGTAGTAAACACTTCATAATCCATTGCGATACGTTCATCTAATACTTTTTCTCTTGTGGTAAATTCGATACAAATAGGGTCTCCACCAATATATGATGCGTTGTCTTTAAGTGATTTTAATTCGTCTTCATCAGTAGCGATGTATGCTAAAATGTCCGTAGCAAAATCAGTATCTTGTATATCTCTGTTTACATACGAAAACCACCCTGCTACACACTCTTTGACCTCTTCCATAGTGCCTGAATGTTTTTCTATCATCTCATCGTATTCCGTAAACCATTCTGTAGATTCACAGAATTTAACTATTGCCTCTTCTTCAAGTGTATTAAGATAATATGTTCTACTGTCATAAGTTTTTAGCAAATTAGCGATTTCCATATAATCTATAATATCACCAGCATAACGAACCACATCACCAGTTTGGTCATATTCTAATTCATTATTACGATTATCTAAAATACGTTCCCATGTCTTTTCTACACCTTCGTTATCTCTAGTTACTCGTAAATCATTGAAAATACAATGGCATGCCTCAAATTTTGTTATTCCCTTTGAGTTACCACCCTCTTTATTGGCATAACGAAGTAACTTCAAAATATACTGTGCCGGCTTAAAATGAATTCCAGCTTCCACCTGTTCAAGCACATTTTTCGGTTTAATATGTGCACCCGGATATTGAAAATTGTACAAAAACACTTTGAAACATTCCACCAAATCCTGATTAGTTGCCAATTCTATTGCTCTTAATCCAGGCTTATCTGTAGCATCTGTATGTTCAATAAATCCAAATAAAGCAGAAATTTCTGTACGCCAATTATTTATTGTTTTTAATTCCCTGTGTGCATTTCCTGGATAATTGTAAATAGCTGTATTTATTCTTTGAACAAATTCTGCTGTTTCACACTCACCGATTCTATTAATTTCTTCCGCCATATAAATCAATACATTTTCGATATCACCTTTAAAACGTGGTCTTACATGATGAATTCTAAAGTAATATTCATCTGGTATTTTGTATTCTGCCATTAGCACTCTCCTAAATATTTTTTCAACTGATTAGCAATGCATTCTGCCATAATTGGTGGTACTGCATTACCTACTTGTCTAAATTGTTGCGTCTTATTTCCCAAGAAAACAAAATCATCCGGAAATGATTGCAGCCTTGCACATTCTCTTACCGTTGGTACTCTATTATACTTATAATGAAAATGATGTCTGTGTCCTGTATCTATTGTTGGTGCAGGTTTATCACTTGCAAATCTTGTCCATGCCACATGAAAATTTCTACTGTCCTTGTACTTCTCTGGCAAATCTTTATAATTCCCACCGTCTGGAACCAACGAAATAATATGCTTCACTTTATCAGAATGATTGGCGGCAATATGATTTTTAACTTTATTCGACCTTTCTCTCATTATCTGTTGATAATGATTCCTTGCATCGGTTACATAGTCTGCATCATCTTCTCCCAGTTCATCAACCAAAGGTGGTAAATCTGATAATGCCATACTACAAGTAACAACCTCCTTTACCGGCTCAGGATATTCGAATTTGCCCTCTTGTAATCCTACAAAAACAACTCTACGCCTACTTTGTGGAACACCATAATCTGCAGCACACATAATTCTATATTGTATGGAATATCCCATTTCAGTAAATTTGCTTATTATACTGTCCTTAATTTGACCTCCGAATAATCCAACCAACCCTGGAACATTCTCTATCACAAATGCCTTAGGTCTAATTTCATCAACTAATCTAATGTATGATAAATATAGCTTATTTCTTGGATCATCGAACTTTCTCGGTCCTGAAAGTGACATCCCTTGACACGGCGGTCCACCTATAATCACATCTATTTTCTTGTCACCAATTAATTGTTTAATATCCTTCTCATATGTAACCTCAGTAATATCACCACATATCGTCTTTGAACCCTTATGATTCAATTCAAATGTTTCTAATGCCTTTTTATCATTATCTATACCAAGCAATATATTATAACCTGCACGTTCAAATCCATATGATAATCCACCACAACCACAAAACAAATCTATTGCATTTAATTCCATTACTATTCCCCCTTCTCTTTTGTGAACATCCCCTGCTTTCTCAGCCACGTTGAGCATTCGCAAACTCTCTTTTAATTTAGTATACAGTATACCTTTTCAAAAAACATTCAATATAATCTTTACTCTAATATATCCCATTTTTATAACTTATCTATCATTATAACTCCTAGTTTTTCACATCTTTATTATATTCTACAGAGCAAACAAAAGCAATCAATTCTTCATTTTTAATGATAGTTATATCAAAAAATAAATATAGCATAATCATATTTCAAGCATCCATAATCCCCTTAAAAAGCAATCTGAAGCAAATCAATCAAAATTCCTCCAACGACACCCGCCACATATAAATAACATAAAATGCCAACGTTCTGTTTTACGTGTTTACGGTTCATGCGGCACAAAACAAGTGCGCCGACACCAGCATTGGTAAATAATCCTGCCATCATCGGGCCGGCACCAATGACTTTCTGTAAATAAAGCTGGGTAATGACTACGGACGATGCACAGTTTGGAACCATACCAATTGCTCCCGCCAAAATCTCACCGAGAACCGGGCGGTCCATAAGAAATCCGGCTAAGGCTTCTTCACCCACACCATCGATAACAGCTTCCAGAACAAGTGTTATCAAAAACAAAAAAATGGTAATGTGAATTGTATGACGAAGCGCAGAAGAAAAAATCCCCTCATCGTCACATTTGCAGTGTTCACTCTCACACATTGTATGAATGTTCCGGTATCTCATTTTTCTGCCCCAGATACTATGATATAGGAAATCCAAAAGGAAACCAAAAAGGATTCCCATTACCATTTTAACTGCCAAAATCTTAATGATTGTCCATGCAGGAACTGCCTCAGAAATAAAAATCGGAAGCATTTCATCGGAAGTAGATAAAAAGACAGCCACCAAGGTGCCTGCCGTAATCAAACCACCCGAATACAAATTTGATGCTGCCGCTGAAAAACCACACTGTGGCACAACGCCCAAAATTCCGCCGAATATCGGTCCTGCTTTTCCGGCACGCAAAATTGCCGCCTGCGTGTGGCTTCCGGTGCGGTGTTCCAGCCACTCCATCAAAATATAAGTAAGAAAAAGAAATGGGATAAGTTTTAATGTATCCACTCCTGCTTCCATCAAAATATCAAGAAACTCATTCATCGTATTGATTCCTTTCTTTCCTCGAAACTAACACATTTTTAGTTCACGACCTGATTTTTCCCCTTTTCCTTCCCCTGATTCAAACGCGAATCCGCAAGTGCAATCCGCTCTTTCATTGTCTCTTTTTCATCGCAGTATACAAACCCAAACGTTGCCGTCACCGACACACGCCTGTGCTGATAGGAAAGCACATAGTCCGCAATTTCTTTACGAATTTTTTCTGTTAAACGGTACCCGCTTTTTTTATCCATTTTCAAAAGCAGTAACACTTCATCACCGCCCCAGTGGCACACTTCACCACGGTTTCTCACTGCCTGGCGGATTAGATAGGAGAGATTAATCAAAAGCTCATCCCCGCAGGAATGACCGTACGTACGGTTTGTCTGTTTAAAATCATCCAAATCCATCAACACTACACAGTAATCTTTTTCATAATATTCGTATTCTTCAAATATTTCATCCATATTCTGGCGGTTTCTCATATTCGTAAGAGCATCGTAGTGAACCATGAAATCAAGTTCATCATTCCGCTCCTCTAATACATTTGTCGCACGGCGTATCGCAACAACAAAATACGCAGAATATGCCATCAGAAAAATTGTGCAAATAGCTACATTAATTGTAAAAATCACAAGCATCCAACGATTGGACATTGTCGGCAATTTGTTAATTTCCCCTGCTGACAATGCCGAGTGGACAATCACAAGCAAATCAAAAACACCAAGCACACTCGATGTAACTACGCCGGTACGGCTCTTCATATGAATACACGCAATGTAGTAAATAACCGGAATAAGCATAAAGCCATATAAAGAAAAACCATATCCCCAGCCTAAGCACAAATTACACAAAAGCACATGTACAAGCACTTCGGCAAATGGTACTAACATCCATCTCTCCATATGTTTCACACGAGAAACCAAAAATAAAAGTAACAAGTAAATTACAATACTTGCAATATTAAATACATATAAAATCGTCACCCCGATACAATAAAAGAAAATACACAGTGCCGTATGCATACACAAACTCAGTGCTAACATCAAAGCAAAAAAATGAACACTTCGCTTT
>CALELW010000259.1 GCA_937902905.1 uncultured Clostridium sp.
AACCGCCAATAGGAGGGGCGTTCTACGCTCAAAGTTTTTTCAAAACCTGTCTTATATTACTTCCTTATGTTACTTCTTTATCTTAACTTTTTTCACCGTGCTCCACTTACCATACACCTTTTTCTTGCCATTCATTTTACAAGCCCGCCGCATTATTTATTATCCACCCATCAAAAAGCGTGAATAATTCATATTTTTGACATGATAAATCATGTTCATACTAATCACACTATGCTAAAGTATAACCATAAGATTATATGAGGAGGGTTTATCATGAACGTATTCCAAAAACAAACCATCAGTATCGGTTTATGCTTTGCGCTTGCCGTATCGACATTTAGTGCCTTTACTCCGGTAACGGCTGCCACAAAAGCAAAACTGGTCAAAAAGAAACTTACATTAACCGTTGGACAAAAGAAAAAGATTGCGATAAAATCAAAAAAGAATAAAGCAAAATATTCTTTCAAAGCTTCCAACAAAAAAGCTTCCGTAAGTAAATCCGGCATTATCACTGCAAAAAAAGCCGGCAAAGTTAAAATTACGGTAAAAGAAAAGTTCAAGAAAAAAACAAGAAAGGTGGGAACCATTACGGTTACTATCAAAAAGAAAACCGCAAAAAATACGACAGTTCCGGCACTTAATACATCAACACCTGTCGTTACAGCTACACCGGCAGTGTCTCCGAGCAATGAACCTACTGCGGAGCCAACTGCTACCGCTACTGCAACACCGACTCCTAAAGTCACCCCTACTCCATTTCCTGAGGATCCTGAATTTTCAAATATTCCAAATGGTTATACCGCAAAAAATCAGGCTAACAAAGGAGAAGTAGAACGCTTTGAATATGAATCAACAGAATACATCAGTGATGATGAATCTGCAAAAAAGACACCAATTGACCGCTATGCTATGGTTGTTCTTCCAAAAGACTATTCAAAAAAGAAAAAATATCCGGTTATTTATATGCTCCACGGATTAAGTGACACGCCGGAATCCATGGTTGGAAACGGAATTCTTAACGATGGTGCAGGTACACAGTATGTGGTATGGAACGCCATTGCCAATGGAGATGTTAAAGAATGTATCGTCGTTTTTCCATGCGTATGCTGTAATGAAGAAGGAAAAAGCAACTTTAACACGGACGCAAAAACGGCTTCTTATTATGACTATATCATTAACGATTTGACAAAAGTATTGATGCCTGCCATTAATAAAGAATATTCCACACTGACCGGACGAGAAAACACAGCGGTTTGTGGATTTTCTATGGGCGGACGCGAGACATTGAACATCGGTATAAGACGTCCTGATTTATTTAGCGGTATCGGATTATTTAACCCGGCACCGGGTGCCTTAGATGGCGGTGACATGCTTACAAAGGCAGATTTAAAACTTGCCGATGAGTACATAAATAGCACTTATATTCAGATTACAAAAGGTGCTGCCGATACAACTGTTGGCAGTAATCCAACCAATTATTACAATGCGCTAAAGGCTGCCGGCATCCCATGTTCTTACTATGAAACAATGGGCGGCGATCCTGCAGGCAAAGGAAACGGTGGTCACTGGGCAACTGTATACCAGCACGGTTTGTATAATTTCTTAAAACGTATTTTCAAGTAAAAACGAAAGGGGATTCTGAAACATGAAAAAAACATTTCTCTGCTTCAGTTTGTCCTTTGCACTTTTAGCATCTGCCCTGAGCCCATCGTTCTCGGCAGATGTTTTTGCAAAGGCAAAGTTAGCAAAAACAAAAATTACATTAACCGTAGGACAAAAGAAAAAGATTACAATAAAGGGAAAAAGGAAAAAAGCGAAGTACACATTTAAGGCTTCTAACAAAAAAGTTTCGGTAAACAAAAAAGGAGTTGTTACCGCAAAAAAAGCCGGGAAAACAAAAATCACCGTAAAGGAAAAACTCAAGAAAAAAACTAAGAAGATTGGGGTCGTTACAATTACAATAAAGAGCAAAGTATCAAATAAAAAACCAATCACAAGTGCGCAGCCGGCAGCCACAAATTCCGGAAACACCGGTGAAAAACCAACGACTGCACCAACAGCATCAGCCACGCCAACACTGACCCCTCCTCCAACCGGTTCTCCGAAGCCTACTGCCACCCCGCGTCCAACAGAAAATCCGGATTATTCTGATCTGCCATCCGGATTCATGAATAAAAACGAATCTAACAGTGGTACTCTGGAAGAATTTTATTACAATTCTACAGAAGTGTCAGAGGGCGAAACCGTAGAACGTCATGCACGCGTTGCACTGCCAAAAGGATACACGGAATCGAAAAAATATCCTGTCATCTATATGCAGCATGGTATCTTCGGTAACGAATATTCTCTTACCGGAGACAATACACAATATGTTGCCTGGAACGCTATGGCAAATGATGATATGAAAGATGCCATTGTTGTTTTTGCCAATGTTTGTGCAAACAAAGAAGGAAAAGGAACCGGCTTTAGTTTGGAGCATTACAAAGCCTATGACAACTTTATCAATGACTTAACAAAATGCCTTATGCCTGCTATCAACAAAAAATATTCTACACTGACAGGTCGTGAAAATACGGCTGTATGCGGTTTTTCTATGGGCGGACGTGTCAGTTTGCAAATTGGATTTGAGCGACCGGATTTATTTGGTTACATTGGTGCTTTTTGTCCGGCTCCGGGTCTTTTGCCTTACACGATGAATGGAGTTACCGAATCCGGATTTTATACGGATTCCACATTTACGCTGCCAAGCGAATATTTAAATGACACTTATGTACAGATAACAAAAGGCTTTAAAGACGATGTTGTGAAACAGCATCCGCTTTTGTATCATCAGGCTCTGCAAAAAACAAACACACCTCACGTTTACTATGAAACGATGGGTGGTGATCCAAGCGGAAGCGGCAGTGGCAACCATGAAAAAGCAGTTTACCAGCATGGTTTCTACAATTTCATGAAAAATATTTTCAAGCCAAATGTGACCGTTCCGGCAGGTGCATTAAGAAAAGATGGTGTAAAAGGAACAACGGAAGAATTCGAATACGAGTCCACTGCTGTAGCCGAAGGAAAAACAGTGACAAGAAAAGCCTTAGTTGGACTTCCGGATGGATACAATCCAAAGAAAAAATATCCGGTTGTCTACGGTTTACACGGTTATGGCTGGGGCATCTATAATCTTGCCCAAGATGGTGCCACAGATGTTGTTTGGAACGGCTATGCCAATGATGTTATGGAAGAAGTAATTATGGTTTTCCCTAATATCTGTGCCAATGAATCCGGTCAGGGAGCAGGATACAATCAAGAAACTTATGACGCCTATGATAATTGTGTGAACGATATCGTAAACTGCTTAATGCCTGCTATTAACAAACATTACAGTGTCAAAACCGGACGTCTCAATACAGCCGTCTGGGGATTTTCAATGGGTGGCAGAGAAGCTTTGAATGTCGGATTTAAACATCCGGACAAATTTGGTTATATCGGTGCCTTTTGTCCCGCTCCCGGCGTTCTGCCATATAGTGCAGAAAAAGGAATTTTTACCGAAGATACTTTCACACTGCCGGATGCTTATAAAGAAAACACGTTAGTTATGATTGTAAAAGGGAAAAATGACACAACAGTAGGTAACAATCCTATTCTTTACCATAAGGCCCTGGAAAAAAATAATGTTCCACACATTTATTATGAAACCATGGGCGGAGATGCCGTAAACCGCGGAGGCGGCGGCCACCAAGATGTTGTTTATCTGCACGGATTGTATAATTTAATGAAGCGGGCTTTCCCGTGTAAATAAATTTATACACAGGTTAAAAATATTACCATGTAAAAAAACAGTCGCCTTGCTAAAATCAAAGCGACTGTTTTTTAGTCTTTTAAACAACCAACAGGTATAATCTTTACCCCTGAATCTGTTGTATACGCCATATTCGCATTTGCACAAATTATAATTAACGCCGAAGGTTCTCTATATACATCTCGTGGATGTTTTTCACTTGCCAAAGCCTTTTGATTGTATTTTTGAATAACATCCTTGAATTTCAATAGCGATTTCTCAGCTTCCGGTATTTTATTTGCCCCTATTTTTATCTCAATAAGTGCATATTTTCCATCAGCCATCTGATATACTGCATCCGCTTCCAGACCTGTATCATCCGTATAATGTAAAAGACGCGCATTGTGTTTTTCAGCATAAACCAATAAATCTCTAAGCACCATATTTTCAAATACGTGTCCAAACAAATCCAAATCATTTATAAAATAATTCGGATTGATTCCTAATGCTGCAAGACCGATTGAAGGGTCAATAAATATATGCTTTTTGGCAGATCTAATTGCTGTTTTTGAACGAAGATGTGGCGTCCATGCATCAATATCTTTAACTACAAACAAAGCTTCCAATGCATCAACATACGATGCTAGAGTTATATCTGTAACATTCTGTGTTGCTTTTACATCTGCAAAAATATTTTTTCGTTTTGCACTTGTAGCCATATTTCTTGCATAGGACCACAACAAACTTCTCGCCCATTCCGGGTTTCTATTTATGCCGTCTATCGCTGTTATATCCTTTTGATAAATTTGCCTATAATAATCTTTTGCAATTTCTAATTTAGCAGTATCCTTTGTTAATGCCATACACCTTGGCCAACCACCTCTGCAAGCGTATTTTGTATTTTTCGGCAAATCTGTTTTACTTTTTTCGGATTTTTTACCCACCATACACCGCGCACTCGCCAAGTTCTTCTTCAATTCTAAGAAGCTGGTTATACTTAGCCACCCGGTCTGTGCGCGCCGGTGCGCCGGTTTTAATCTGTCCTGCATTCATGCCAACCGCGATGTCCGCAATCGTAGTATCTTCCGTTTCACCCGAACGATGACTGACAATTGCATTCCAGCCGGTCGTCTGTGTCATTCGAATCGCCTCAAGCGTTTCTGTAACGGTTCCAATCTGATTTGGCTTGATTAAGACTGCATTTGCCGCTTGAAGTTTAATTCCCTTTTCGATACGTTTGGTATTTGTGACAAACAAATCATCACCAACAAGCTGTACTTTATCCCCTAATTTATCCATGAGTTTCTGCCAGCCCGACCAATCCTCTTCTGCCAGTCCGTCTTCAATCGAAACAATTGGGTATCTGCGGCACAAATCACACCAAAAATCAATCATTTCATCTGTACTTTTGTACTCACCGGATTTCCAGAATAAATACTCGCCCGGCCTTCCCACCTTCACAGCCTCCTCATACATTTCTGTGCTGGCACCATCCATGGCAATCGAAAAATCTTCGCCCGGGCGGTATCCTGCTTTTTCAATAGCCCCTGTAATAAAAGAAAGTGCCTCGTCCTCATGGGCAAGATGCGGTGCGAATCCACCTTCATCACCAATGGATGTAGCAAATCCTTTTTCTGACAGCAGTTTCTTCAAGGTGGCATATACATTCGCACACCACTCAAGACACTGGTGAAAAGAAGATGCTCCTATCGGCATAATCATAAACTCCTGAATCGTTAAACTACTGTCCGCATGTTTTCCGCCATTCATAATATTCATCATTGGAATTGGCATAACACGCGCATTTGGTCCGCCAAGATACTGATACAATGGAACACCGAGCTGTTTTGCTGCCGCCTTTGCCACAGCGAGCGATGTTCCCAAAATTGCATTAGCACCCAGTTTTGCTTTGTTTGCGGTACCATCTTCACGTATCATCAGTGTATCAATTTCCACCTGATTCAATGCATTTTTCCCTTCCAGTTTATCAGCAAGAATGTCATTGATATTTTCTACCGCACGCTTTACGCCATTTCCACGGTAACGCGGCAATTCACTGTCCCGCAGTTCTACCGCTTCAAACGCCCCCGTGGACGCTCCGGAAGGAACGGATGCTCTGCCTGCTGCCCCTCCGCACAATTTTACCTCTACCTCAATCGTTGGATTTCCTCTGGAATCTAAAATCTCTCTTCCTCGTATCGTATTAATTCGAAATGTCTGTATCATAAAAAAAGCCTCCTGTTTTCGATTAGTATAAACAGAAGGCTTCTTTCCTATACAATTATTTTTTGTGCTTTTTATTTTTCTTATTTTCTTCGTCCTCAAACGACTTATCCAACTGCTCTAACAGTTTTTTCTGCTCTTTGGTAAGCTTTGTCGGCACATCCACAACCAAATCCACATAATGGTTGCCTCGCATTTTGCGGTTACGAAGGGATGGAACTCCCTTACCACGCAAACGAACTCTTGTGCCGGTCTGCGTTCCTGCCTTTACATTGTATGCGACATCGCCATCAATTGTCGGGATAACCACATCTCCGCCAAGAACAGCTCTTGGATAAGAAATCCGTACGGTTGAGTAAATATCATAATCCATGCGCTGGAAATCTTTGTGGCGTTCTACATATACTTCTACAAGCAAATCACCGCGGGCGCCGCCATTTTTACCCGGTTCTCCTTTGCCACGCAGACGAACACTCTGTCCGTGGTCGATTCCAGCCGGAATGCTGACCTGCAATTTCTCTTTTTTGCTTGTATAACCCTGTCCGTGACAATCCGGACATTTTTCCTTAATAATTGTACCTTTACCGCCACATGCCGGACATGTAGTAACATTCTGCACCATTCCGAAAAGCGACTGCTGTGTCTGAACAATCTGTCCTCGTCCGCCACATCGCTCACATTTGACCGAGCTGGTTCCTGCTTTGGCTCCGCTTCCCCCACAAGTCTTACATTCAACTTTGGATGGAATTTCAATTTCTTTTTCCGTACCAAAGCAAGCTTCTTCAAATGTAATTTTTACCTGTGTACGCAGATTTGCTCCTCGCTGTGGGGCGTTCGGGTCTGCACGCCGGCTTCTGCCACCGCCAAATCCTCCACCGAATAAATCTCCGAAAACATCTCCGAAACTGCCAAAGATATCATCCATATTCATATTGGTGAATCCACCGCCGCCACCGGCACCACCATCAAAAGCGGCATGACCAAACTGATCATACTGGCGTCTCTTTTCCGGGTCACTTAATACGGCATAAGCCTCAGAAGCTTCCTTGAATTTTGCTTCTGCTTCTTTATCACCCGGATTCGTATCGGGGTGGTACTTTTTGGCTAATACACGATAGGCCTTTTTCAGCGCTGCCTCATCGGCATTCTTGTCTACGCCAAGGACTTCGTAATAATCTCTCTTGTCTGCCATGTCTCCTCCACTCTCTTTCTATCCTTTTACGTGCAAATAACCCGCGTGATTCTCATCATCGCGGGCATTCGCCCTTCTCACGGTTTCCATTTTCCTAATGAGCCGTGATTCTTCGCAGCTTCGCTGCTCATCATCGCGGGCATTCGCCCTATGACAAGGAAACAAATGTTTTTCTCTTGTGCAAGCACAAGAAAATCATTTGTTTCCTTGTCGCACGGCTCATTAGAGTTCGCGGAAGTCTCCGTCTACTACATCGTCGCCGCTGTTATCCTGTGCTGCTCCGGCTCCAGGGCCTGCTCCCTGTGCACCACCGGCTGCCTGCTGTGCCTGCTCGTATACTTTTGCGAATACCTGCTGTGCATTTGTCATCAAGGATTCTTTTGCTGCTTTCAGTTCATCAACATCGGCATCGCTCATGTTCTCCGGTGTTGTACGCTCCAAGATTGCTTTTACTTTATCAATCTCAGCCTGTACTTTTTCTTTCTCTGCTGCATCTACGCCATCACCAACGTCCTGCAATGCTTTCTCAGTCTGGAATACCATACTGTCAGCTTCGTTGCGGGCATCAATGCCTTCTTTTCTCTTCTTATCCTGTGCTTCGAATTCAGCAGCTTCTTTGACTGCTTTTTCGATTTCTTCATCATTCATGTTAGAACCAGCAGTAATTGTGATGTGCTGTTCTTTTCCTGTTCCCAAGTCCTTAGCGGATACATTTACGATACCATTGGCATCGATATCAAATGTAACCTCAATCTGTGGTACTCCACGCATTGCCGGAGGAATACCATCCAAGCGGAACTGTCCAAGAGATTTATTATCTCTAGCGAACTGTCTCTCGCCCTGTACTACGTTAATATCTACAGCGGTCTGGTTATCTGCTGCGGTAGAGAAAATCTGACTCTTCTTAGTAGGAATCGTTGTATTTCTCTCGATAAGTTTAGTAGCCACACCACCCATTGTCTCGATAGCCAGTGACAATGGAGTTACATCCAGAAGAAGGATGTCGCCGGCACCGGAATCTCCAGCCAGTTTACCACCCTGAATCGAAGCACCAAGTGCTACACACTCATCCGGGTTCAAGGATTTGTTCGGCTCATGTCCGGTCAACTGTTTTACCTTATCCTGTACAGCAGGGATACGTGTTGAACCACCAACTAACAATACTTTTCCTAATTCAGAAGCGGTAATACCGGCATCTTTCAATGCGTTCTGAACCGGTGTTGCTGTTCTCTCTACAAGGTCAGCGGTCAATTCATCAAATTTCGCACGTGTTAAGTTCATATCAAAGTGCTTTGGTCCCTCAGCCGTAGCTGTGATAAATGGCAGATTGATGTTTGTTGTAGTTGCAGAAGACAACTCTTTCTTTGCTTTCTCTGCTGCTTCTTTCAAACGCTGCATTGCCATCTTATCAGTAGAAAGGTCTACACCCTCTGCCTTCTTAAATTCAGAAACCATGTAGTCACATACTTTATTATCAAAGTCGTCACCACCAAGTTTGTTATCACCGGAAGTAGAAAGTACTTCGATGACACCATCACCAATCTCAATGATGGAAACATCAAATGTACCACCACCAAGGTCGTATACCATAATCTTCTGCTCGCCTTCATTATCCAAACCATAAGCTAGTGCTGCTGCTGTTGGCTCGTTGATAATACGTTTTACATCCAAACCTGCAATTTTACCTGCATCTTTGGTTGCCTGACGCTGTGCGTCGTTAAAGTAAGCCGGAACTGTAATTACAGCTTCTGTTACTTTCTCACCACCAAGGTAATTCTCTGCATCACTTTTCAATTTCTGAAGAATCATAGCGGAAATTTCCTGTGGGGTGTATTTCTTATCATCAATTGTTGCACGGTAATCCGTACCCATATGTCTTTTAATAGAAGAAATGGTCTTCTCTGCGTTTGTTACTGCCTGACGTTTTGCAGGCTCACCAACTAAACGCTCACCAGTCTTTGTAAATGCTACAACAGATGGAGTTGTTCTTGCTCCCTCAGCGTTTGCTACAACAACCGGTTTACCACCTTCCATTACTGCTACACAACTGTTTGTTGTTCCTAAATCAATACCAATAATCTTGCTCATAATAATACTTCCTTTCTGTCTATACCATGACTGTTATTTTCTTTATTAGTTTAACACTTTAACCATACTGTGTCTGACTACTGAATCTTTATACATATAACCCTTTTGGAACTCCTCAATGACCTGATTGGATGCATCTGAATCATCTTCATCATGCATGACGGCATTATGGAAATTCGGGTCAAATTCTTTGCCAACTGCCTCAATCGGTGTTACTCCGATTTCTTCTAATCCGGTAAGAAGCTGCTTGTAAACGGCTTCAATTCCTTTGGCAAATGGTGTTTCTTTTTCTTCCTCGGAAAGTCCGTCAAAACCTCGCTCCAGGTTATCCACAACCGGAAGAATTTTTTCAACAACTGACTTCGCACCAATTTCAAACATGGCACTCTTTTCTTTTTCCGAGCGGTTTCTAAAGTTTTCAAACTCTGCCAGATTTCTCATCAGGCGGTCATTCAGTTCTTCAATCTTTTCATCTTTTTTGTCTTTTTTTGCTTTCTTCTTAACCGCTTTTTCCGACTTTTCCGTTTTTTTCTTTTCTTTTGTTTTTTCTTTATCGGCTTGTTCCACCGTTTCTTCTACGGTTTCTTCTTCCTTTACTTCTTCTTTAACGTCTTCGTTTTTCATCTCTTCAGCCAATTCACTTCACCTCGCTATTTCTTCTTAAATATGTCGTCTAGCTGCTGCATGCAGTTTTCCAATGTGCCAACTACTTTTTCGTAGTCCATACGCTTTGGTCCGACAATACCTATCTTTCCATAAACGCCTTCTTTAATTCGGTACGTGGCAGTTACAACGGAACAATCTTTCATTGACTCTACCGGTGATTCCTCACCAATGTACACCTGAATGCCATGTTCTTTGTCATCCTCCGGCGGTTCATCGTTGGCCCATGCTGACAACATCTGTTTTTCTTCAAATGTGGAAAGCAGTCCGGTCATTTTCTCCTTATCCGATAACTCCGGATATTTCAAAATGTTCGTGGCGCCCGATGTGTAAATCTCTGAGTCATCCTCTTCTGTCATAACTTCCGAAATACAATCCAAAATGCTGGATGCCAATTCTCCGTATTCCCCGGCCTTTTCCTTGATTTGCTGCATAATCGCCATGTTAATCTCAGTAAAATCAAGTCCGGTGAGTGCCGTGTTCATCAAAAAATTCATCTGTGCAATCACATTTTCATCGGCATCGTTCATAAGGTTAATGAACTTATTACTTACATGATTGTTGTCAAGAACAACAATCACAAGCAGCTGCCGTTCGCTCATCTGATTTAACTGGATAAACTTAATCCGCTTGTGCTGATACTTTGGCTTAGTCACCATGGAAGTGTAATTCGTATTCTGTGCAAGTAACTTTGCTACCTGCTGTAACAGAAGGTCAATCTTGTCTGCCTTCTCGACCATCAATTCCTTCATCTCTGACACTTCTTCATCTTTTCTCTGTAAAATCGTGTCTACATATAGTCGGTATGCTTTATCCGAAGGAATTCTGCCGGCAGAAGTGTGTGGCTGTAAAATGTAACCCATTTCTTCCAAATCCGACATTTCGTTACGGATGGTTGCGGAACTAAGATTCAAATCCGTGTACTTGGAAACGGTTCGGGAACCAACCGGCTCGCCAGTCTCCATATAATTACGAATAATCGCTTCGAGTATCTTTTGTTTTCTCTCATTCAGTTCCAAAATACCACCTCGATTTCTTTTTGTTAGCACTCACTACCAAAGAGTGCTAATCATTGACTAAACTAAAGATACCACCTTGTGTTACCTTTGTCAATAGGGTTTTGGAAAAAATTTTGATTATTTTCTCTTTTATAAAACATACAAAAAGAACGTCCCAAACGGAACGCTCTTTTTGTATCTTATTGCAAAACGGATGTTTACTTTTTAAGTGTAATTGACTTAATTTTTAATGTAAATTTACCGATATCTGCAGAATCTGCAACAGCCAATGCATAAACATTTTTCATTGATGCTGCACTCTTACTAATATCAAAAACAAGTTTTGTACTTGTTGAATTAGCATTTGCATATTCGGCATTTAATGGTTGATTACCATCACCCCAATAATCAGTCATTGTTTCTTCTTTGACAATATACTTTAGAACCATCTTAGCAGTCTTGTCTGCCGGAATCTGAGATGCATCAACTTCTACTTCTGCAGTCTTATAAGAAGATAAATCAACAGCCTTTTTATCTTCACTTACATAGAAGAAAATTCCAGCTCCACCATATTTTCCCTGATATGGACATGTTACAACACCGTTATCAATCACAACAGAATCTTTATCACAGTTAACAGCCTGCATTATTGCAATTGTTTCTTTTTTCAATGTCAGTGTATAATCACCAACACTAACAGAGAATTCAATTTTGTCAGAACTATTCTTCTCGAAAACTCTAATCTTAGCAGTTCCACTTACAGATCCCGGTGTAACGGTAATGGTATTATCTTCTCCTGTGGAAACAGTAGCCACCTGTTCATTGCTTGAAACAACAGAATAGAAATTATCTGTTATAAATCCTGTATAGTCAGCACCATACTGGTCTTTTGCTTTCAATTTGAACTCTACCGGTTTTACACCAAGGGCAACATTTGTGTCAGAAACGCTTACCATTTTTGCATCATCTGCTTTGTATAAAACATAAGTTCCGGCTTTTGCTGCACTTGCTGTATTACTTACCGGCAATGTAAGGGTTGCTTTTACATTGTCAGCAGCCGTATAGTCAAGTGTTACCGTTACTTCTCCGGAAACATTAGCTTCTGCTGCTGTCACGGAAACAGTACCAGCTGCAGTATCGCAATCCCCAATTGTAAGCTTTTTACTTGTAGTAGATGCTGTAAGTTTCAGTCCACTCAAATCATTGTTAATTGCAATTTCATTTCCATCTTTGTCATAAGCACGATAAGCTACTGTAATAGAAGTAGCATTCGTTTCATCCAATTTGAGATAATCACCTTTAACTTCTTTTACAAGTTCAACCTTAGCAATCAAATCAGCTGCATTTCCTGCTGTTACTGTGAAGGCTTTTGCCTGAGTATCTTTTGCATCATAACCTTTTCCTTCATTATCATCAACATAGATGATTACAGAGTAGCTTCCTGCTTTTTTAGCTGTAACCGTTACCGGATAATATTTATCCTTCGCATTGTAAGAACCAACAGTTGCTGCGGCAATATCGTCTGCTACGGCTTTTCCATCGACACCAAGTACAACCGCTTTCATTGTACCTTCGATATTGGCGCTGTACTGATCTTTTACTGTTACTTTATTTTGTGCTGTAGCTACATTCAAAATAGCTGTCTGACTAGCAATACTTGTCGTAATAGAAGCAACTTTACGAGCATCTGTTACCGTAAGTGTAACAACGGCTTCATCAAAACCTGCCTCCCCGGCTTTTGCAAATTTAACGGTAACTGCTTTTGCCGGTGTAGTTTCGTAATTAGCTGCAAATCCAACATGAGATACAACATCTGTATCATTTGTAACTTCTGCATATGTCTTTGTTTTTGCATCATAAGTATAATATTTAACGGTTATACCATCTGAGCTTGTTGCTTTTACATTTTCCTCTACAGAAGCCTTTGTCAATGCAAAGTCATTTCCATACTGGTCTTTTGCCGCAACTGCAACATAAGAAGCATTGTCCTTGTTAATAATTGATTTCTCAGTTTCGCCAAGAGTCAGAGTCTTAAGAACAGCTTTTCCTGCTACCGACACGTTCATAGTACCGGCTTTTGTTTCCTGACCTGCTACTGTCATTGTAATAACAGCACTACCTTCACCAACACCTTTAACTTTCAATTTGCCGGCTGCAGCACTTTCAACTTCTGCTACCTTATCATTTGAAGAAGTAGCTGTAACTGCTGTAGTTGCTGTAATGTCTTCACCATTTTTATTTACTACTTTATAAGTTGTTTCCTGAGCTACCGTCTGACCTGCTGTTAATTTATTTTCAGCATAAGCTGTCATCGTGATAGAACCAAGAGTATCATCTGGTACAGAAGTAAACGCAACTTCATCGGATTTAACTCCGCCAACTTTTACTGTTACATCTTTTTTAGAGGTATCCAGTTCACCATAATAAACAACAAATTTAATTGTGTTACTCTTAGCGTTTGTTTTAGCTTTTACGGAAACGTAAATGTCGCCCTTTGTTGTCTCAGTAGTTCCGTATGCAAAGCTTATAGAATCAAGTGCATCTGCACCAGATGTTACCACATATTTCAAGTCACTTGGTGTAAGTCCTGTTGTAGTAGGGCTTAAAGTAACTTTTGCAAGAGATGCCAAACCGTTTTTAGCATCTTTCAAGGTATCTACTGTGATAGTAGAAAGTTTAGCCGGCTTAACAGTTACCGGAATTGTTACATACTGTGACTCATCCGTTGTCATGTATACCGTAATTGTTGTTGTTCCGGCATTCTTTAAGCTTAGTACAATATCGCCTTCTGCCGCTTTGTCTGTAAGTGGAGTATCTACAGAAGCAATCTGTTCATTTCCAATAATGTACTTAGCTTTAACACCTGTATTTTCTACTTTATAACCGAATTTATCCAAATAACTTGCTTTCAAAAGAACTTTGTTATTATCAGCATTGGATGACAGTACAAATGTTGTACCACTTTCCTGTGTCAAAGCATCCGGCTCTGTTGCAACAGAAGGATTAACACTAAGTGTCGGAATTCCGTTAAATGCAATTGGTGTACCTACGCCCTTGTCTTCAACAAGTGCAACCGTAATTGTATTCTGTCCAACAACGGTCTTAACTCCTTTTGCATCTGTATTTGTATTAGTCAATGTGATATCAATTGATTTACCAGCTGCAATAGCACTATCTTGAGCAAATGTTACATATCCCTGTGCAATACCATTACCAGCATTATTGCTCGGTGCTAAAGGATACTCTGTGCCGGAAATTTTTGCAGATACAGAAATCACATTTCCGTCACCAACTGGAGCAGTAGCCATTGCTTCACCATACTGATCGACTACTGTATAGAAAACTTTCAAATCTTTACAATTTGCCGGAGCTTCCGTTGTATCAGCCACAAATTCTTTTACATAACTTGCTTCTTTCTTAACTGTCGTCGTAGTATCTTTGTCCATAGCATTTCCAGCATTATCTGTAATACCATTCAAAACAATTGTGTAGGTATCTGCCTTCAAAAATGTATCAGAAGAAATCGTTACTGTCTTGTTATCCTCAGCGATTACTGCCTTGACTTCAACAGCTTTCTTAGCACTGTTAGTAACCGTAACATCTAATTTCTCAGCCTTAATTTCTTCATTCATTTCAATATCAATTGTTTTATAAGAAGAAATTGTGGAATTCTTTATCTGTGGTGCTGCTTCATCAACAGTTACCTCGCAACTAGCTTCTGCTTTATCAGCTGTTGCTTTAATCGTTGCTTTACCAGCCTTCACACCAGTTACCACACCATCTTTAACGGTTGCAATATCTTCTTTATCAGATGTCCAAACAACCTTGGCGTCCTTCATTTCTTTGTCGTTCTGATCTTTTACAACAGCTTTCAAAGCAACTGTATTAATATCTTTTTTCGTACTAATTGTTGCTTTTGTTGCACTCAACTCGACTTTTGTTGCTACTGCCGGTTCTGGTGTAGCAGTCGGCTCTGCTGTCGGTTCAGCTGTTGGCTCTGCTGTAGCTGTTGCTGTTGCAGTAGCAGTTGGTGCTACCGTTGCTGTAGCAGTTGGCGCTACCGTTGCTGTAGCAGTTGGTGCTACCGTTGCTGTAGCTGTCGGAGCTACCGTCGTCTTTGCTGTTGGTGCAGTTGTCGTAACTGCTGCAGCCTTCGCCGTCACTGTACATTTCAATTTTGCAGTCTTTGTTTTTTTACTTCCCTTTACTGTATATTTTACAGTAGCTGTAACTTTAACCTTTCCTGCTTTCAATGCAGTGATTTTAGCGGAAGTTTTTTTCTTCTTTCCAATTTTCACTACACTCTTGTCTGAAACTTTCCATGTAGTTTTTTTGATTTTCTTTACCTTATTCTTCTTAACTTTTAAGGTAAAGGAATTTTTGCCAGCTTTATTGAAGTAAAGAGTCTTTTTCTTCGTCGAAAGCTTTGGCACCTTTTTTTTGGCAGCGTCTGCATTAGGAGCCACTGCCAAAGTGGACATTGCTAAAGCAAATGACAAAACACCTGCAAATGCTTTTTTGATTGCCCGTGATGATTTCTTACTTTGAGTTTTCATCATATTTTCCTCCTTTATTGATTTAATAATATGGTTTCTCCACATCATGTACGAACTTATTCTACCACTATATTTTTGTATTCCGGCACTCAAAAAAAGGGTGATACGCCTTAAAATGGTATTATTCACCCTTATTTACTATTTGTATGGATTCGTTTTCTTGGTTCTTTTAACACTTAACGTTCATTATAACCATAATTGAGGAATGAATTTTTGTATAAAAAAAAGAAAATGTGAAATATGTAAAAATTTTTGTTGATTTTTTTAACCTATAGTGGTAGGATAATTCACTTTATATTGTTCTTACCCATTTCCCTTTGTAAATATGCTTTCTAAATGAATGCCCGCTACTCTTTTGCTACTATTTTACCTCATACTTACCCAAATCTTCCAATACAGAAATCAACTTTTCCTGTCGATGTGGAAATAGGTGCGCATACGTATTAAGCGTTGTCGAAACATTTTCATGACCTACGCGTTTGGCAATTACGAGTGCGTCAAACCCTTGGTTAATAAGAAGTGAAACATGTGAATGACGTATGTCGTGAACTCGAATCTTTCTGATTCCCGTAAGTTTGCATGCCCGCTTCATTTCATTTGTTAAAAATGCCCTGCTGTATGGGAACAATCTTCCATCCAGAATTTCTTGTTTCTTCATGTAACTTTCAATTTCCGAGCATAGAAACTCCGGAATAGGAACCAATCGCTTGCTTTTTTCAGTCTTTGGAGTCGTAAAAACATCCCCCCCCTTAATTCGCTGATATGTTTTCGTAATCGATATCTCTTTTTTATGGAAATCAATATCTTCAGGAAACAATGCAAGCAATTCACCTTCACGCATGCCGGTCCAATACAACACTTCGAAACATGTATACGCCGCCAAACGATTCTTTAATCCCTTGCGAAATGTGATATATTCGTTTAATGTCCAATACTCCATTTCTTTCGCTGCACTTGTTCCAATGCTTCCGGCCTGCTCACATGGATTCGTACACAAATTATAATATCGTCTCGCATAATTAACAATCGCCGTCAATTGGTTATTAATTGTTTTCAAATAAGTTTCTGAATACTGTTTTTCCTTCAACAACGTATTCTGCCATCGACGAACATCTAGCGCTGTCAATTCATTCATCGGTTTGTCAGCAAAATACGGAAGAATTTTAGTTTGACAGATATTTTGCTTCGTTTCAAGCGTAGACCTTTTCAATCGGGTTTTCATCTCTTCTATATAAATATGATAAAGATTGCCCAATGTAATGCTTGAACTTGATGACTGTCTCTGCAAAAAATCACGCTCATATTGCATTGCTTCCCGCTTAGTACGAAATCCTCGTTTCCACTTTTGTTTCGGATTTCCTATCCAATCCTTATAGTAAAATTTACAGTACCATTTTCCACTTTTTTTATCCTTATACGCTGGCATTTTACCATCTCCTTTCATATTAACTGTTTGTCTCATTGACATCATAAATAATATGTAGCAAAAGAAACGCTTCCATACACAAGCATAACTATTTTATCACAAAAAAATTATTTTCATCAAAAAAGCACCTGAAAGTTTCCCTTCAGGTGCTGGCATCCTCATCAACTTCAACTACTTTTGCAAAGAGGCTGCATAATCATTAATTACATAATCCATAATGGATGCCGTTCCTACAATTTCACATCCATAAATATAGTCATCTCCGCTTTTCTGCTGACGGATAATTCGAACAACACAATTGAGTGAATCGTTTTCTGCCAAAGTAAGTCTTGCATTAAAGTAATACCCCATCGGCAGCACACTGGCTGAACGAAAACCAATGCCCGCTTTGGAAACATCAATTACCTCAATCGGCGCATTAATATTTTCCACCTTTACGTGATCCTGCTTAAATAAATTGGAAATTTCCAAATTCAATTTTGCCGGCCAGCGTTTTTCTCTTCTCATCTCAATCATAATAAGCCTCCATTATTCATCGTCATCTTCATCATCTGTATCTGCATCATCTATAACAGTAACGATACATTTTGCTTTTACACCGCTTCCGTCAGTTGCCATTGCCGTAATCACTGCCTTACCGGCATCTACGATATAAACATAACCATCCTCATCTACTTTAACCACTTTTTTATTGGAACTGGTCCATTTCAATGTCTGATTTGTTGCATTGGATGGAGAAATACGAGGTTCAAATTCATAATCTTCTTCGTCCTCATCATCTTCATCCTCATCGTCTTCATCATCCAAATCCTCATCAGAATCCTCTGTGTCATCATCCGAATCATCATCGGAATCGTCCTCTTCTTCAACCAATGGCATATGGAGTGTTAACTTTTTCTTCATGCTGATTTTTTTAATCAAAACATTCTTTTTTGCAACGGTAACAGTAAATTTTGCCTGTTTCGCCGGATTCGCTTTGGATTTCACTGTAATCTTAGCTTTTCCTATTTTTTTTGCTTTCAAAACGCCCTTTTTAGAAACCGTAACAACCGATTTTTTAGAAGACTCAAACTTGACCGCTTTGCTTGCCTTGCTTCCTTTCTTAAGAACAACATTCACGGAAAGCTTCAGTTTCTTGCCTTTACCAAGTGTAATATTTTTGCCTTGGACATTCGTAACCTCAACTTTTTTTACATCTTTGCTCTTTGTCGTCTTTGCCTGGCTCGGATTCCAGATAACCGTGTAGGTCATCATAACCGCAAGCGCTAACACCCCGGCGAACAGCCTAAAACATCTTTTCTTCATATAAGATACCCCCTTAAAATAAATAATGGTATCTGTGAAACACTTCACAGATACCATTATTTTATCATACGTGTCATTTTATTGTCAAATATTCCAGCTCTATTATTTCTGATTCAAAATCTCCGTCAATATCTGATTTACCATACCCGGATTTGCTTTACCCTGCATCACTTTCATCGTCTGGCCAACCAAGAAACCAATTGCTTTTTTCTTTCCTGCCTGATAATCGGCAACGGACTGTGGATTTTCCTCTACAATCTTCTCAATCGTTTCGCGCAGAGCTCCCTCGTCACTGACCGTACCAAGTCCATGCTCTTTGACATACTGCTCCGGGTCTGTATTCTCTGTGAAAACAACTTCGAAGACTTCTTTTGCTACGGTGGAGTTAATCGTTCCTTTATCCGCAAGGGCAATTAACTTTGCGAGATTCTCCGGGGCAAAAGTGATGTCTTCCGGCTCCATTTCCTTCTCTTTCAAAAGGCGCATTGTCTCGCCCATCAGCCAGTTTGACGCTTTCTTAGGATTTGCCCCAAGAGAAACCGTCTGCTCAAACAAATCTGCCATTTTCTTGCTTGCCGTAAGAATCGAAATGTCGTAGGCAGGAATATCAAATTCTTTTTCATAGCGCGCTGCCTTCTGCTCCTTAAACTCCGGTTCGCTGTCTTTAATCTTCTGAATCCATTCATCGGAAATGACAATCGGCGTTAAATCCGGATCCGGGAAGTAACGGTAATCCTGCGCATCTTCTTTGGAACGCATTGCATAGGAATATTCTTTATTGTCATCCCATCGTCTTGTTTCCTGCACAACCTTTTTGCCATCTTCCAATAGTTCAATCTGGCGCGCACGTTCTCCTTCAATGGCGCGGGCAATTGCTTTAAAGGAGTTCAAGTTTTTCATCTCGGTACGGGTACCAAATTCACTCGCACCAACCTCACGCACTGACAAGTTGACATCCGCACGCATGGAACCTTCATTTAATTTACAATCGGATGCGCCAAGGTACTGAATGGTCATACGAAGTTTTTCCAGATACGCAATTACCTCATCTGCACTTCGCATATCCGGCTCTGACACAATTTCAATTAAAGGCACACCGGAACGGTTATAATCCACAAGGGAACAGTCTGCCCAGTCATCATGTACCAGTTTGCCGGCATCCTCTTCCATATGAATTTCATGGATGCCAACATTTTTTTTGCCACCGGCTGTCTCAATTTCAACATGACCATTGATACAGATTGGCAGATATAACTGTGAAATCTGATAGTTCTGCGGGTTATCCGGGTAAAAATAGTTTTTGCGGTCAAATTTGCAATACTGGTTGATGTCACAGTTTAATGCCAGACCAACTGCCATCGCATATTCTACCACCTGCTTATTTAATACCGGCAGAGAACCCGGCATACCGGTACACACAGGACAAGTATGAGTATTTGGTGCACCGCCAAATGCCGTTGAGCAGCCGCAGAAAATTTTCGTTTTCGTTGCTAATTCCACATGGACTTCCAGTCCAATCACTGTTTCGTACTGTTTTGCCATGATTACTCCGCCTCCTTTGCCTGTTCATATGTGTATGCCGTCTGAATCATTTTCTTCTCATTAAAACAATCAGCGATAAGCTGCAAGCCAATCGGCAGACCATTTTTATCCATTCCACAAGGGACTGTCATTCCCGGCAGGCCGGCAAGATTTACAGAAATCGTATAAATGTCACCCAAGTACATTTTCAATGGGTCACTTAAGCTGTCTCCAATTTTAGGTGCCGTTGTTGGTGCTGCCGGTGATAAAATCACATCATATTTTTCAAATGCACGGTCAAACGCTTTTTTTATCAATGCTTTGGTACGCAGTGCTTTCAAGTAGTAAGCATCATAATATCCACTGCTTAAGACAAAGGAACCAAGCATAATACGACGTTTTACTTCCGGACCAAAACCTTCGGAACGGCTCTTTTTGTACATATTATGAAGTCCTTCGTATTCTTCTGTGCGGTAACCGTATTTTACACCGTCAAAGCGGGACAAGTTGGAACTTGCCTCAGCGGAAGCAATGACATAATACGCCGGAATTGCGTATTCAACAAGGCTTAAATCAAATTCCTCGACAATTGCTCCTTTTTGTTTCAGAACTTCTGCCGCCTTGAAAATCGCATCCTTTACCTCAGAATCAAGTCCTTCTCCAAAGTAGTCTTTCGGAATACCAATTTTCATTCCCTTCACGTCATCTACAAGTGCCGATGTGAAATCGGTATCCTCGCGTGCCACACTGGTGCTGTCCTTCTTATCATAGGAAGAAATTGCTTCCAAAATTGTTGCGCAGTCAGTTACATCTTTAGCAATTGGTCCAATCTGGTCAAGCGAAGAACCATAAGCAATCAGCCCATAACGTGAAACTGTACCATACGTTGGCTTGATTCCGGTCACACCACAAAATGAACTAGGCTGGCGGATGGAACCGCCGGTATCTGAACCAAGTGCAAAGGAACATTCCTGTGCTGCAACTGCCGCACAGGAACCACCGGAAGAACCACCCGGCACATGCTCCGTATTGTGCGGGTTTCTTGTAATTCCATAAGCAGAAGTCTCTGTTGTACTTCCCATCGCGAACTCATCCATGTTTGTTTTGCCGATGATAACTGCTCCTGCTGCCTCAAGATTTTTTACTGCTTCCGATGTATACGTTGGAACAAAATTATATAAAATCTTGGAACTGCATGTTGTAAGCACGCCCTCGGTACACATATTGTCTTTGATTGCCACCGGGACTCCCGCAAGCGGGCCTGTCAGCTCACCGGCATCAATTTTTTTCTGTATTTCTTTTGCTTTTTCTAAAATAGCTTCTTTTTCTAACACAGTAACATAACTGTGAATCATATCTTCTTTTTTTTCAATCTGCTCTAAGGCGTCCAATACCGCCTCTTCTACGGTCACTTCCCCGGCTTGAATCTTTTTTCCGAGTGCAACCGCCGTCAAACTCATTAAACTCATATGCTTCCTCCATTCCGCTTATTAAGCAAAGGTTTTTGGCACCATGTATGTTCCTTCTTTTTTCTGCGGTGCATTTTTCAACATGTTCTCTCTGTCATCTCCATTTGTCACTTCGTCCTCACGGAACACATTGTGAACCGGGAACACATGAGACATTGGTTCCACGCCCTCGGTGTCAAGTTCGTTTAATTTGTCAATGTAATCGAGCATACTTTCCATATCTTTTTTTGCCTGCTCTTTTTCTTCTTCATTCAATTCCAGTTTTGCCAAAATTCCTACATATTCAATTGTTTCATCTGAAATATGATTTGCCATACAAACACTTCCTTTCTTTTATGGTTCGAGACGGTTCAAATCTCTTGGGAACAAGGTCGTCTCACGAACATTCTCTTCCCCTAACAGTTTCATTGTTAAGCGCTCCATTCCAATTCCCAGTCCACCGTGTGGCGGCATGCCATGTTTGAAAATCATCATGTACTGCTCCATGCCTTCCTGCGTCATTCCCCTGTCCGCAATTTTGTCCACAAGCGTCTGGTAATCGTGAATACGCTGTCCACCGGTTGTGATTTCAAGTCCGTGGAACAATAAATCAAAACTCAGTGTATACGTTGTATCTTCCGGGTCATCCATCGCATAGAACGGACGTTTTTTCGAAGGATAATGGGTGACAAACACAAAATCGGCATCCATTTCTTCCTTAAAATATTGTCCAATCAGTGCTTCCTCTTCCGGCTCCAAGTCAAATGGGTTGCGGATTGTCCGGTTGTATTTTTCTGCCACGAGCTCTTTTGCCTTGTCAAACCGAACCTGCGGGATTTTATCAACCTTTGGCAGTGTGACTTTCAAAAGATCCAATTCTTTTTTGTACTCTTTTTGCAAAAGTTCCATCGTGTACTGTAAAAATCCGGTTTCCATCTCCATAATATCTTCAAAGCTGTCAATATAGCCCATCTCAAAGTCAAGAGAAGTATACTCATTCAAATGACGCTTTGTGTTGTGCTTTTCTGCACGAAATACCGGTGCCGCCTCAAAGACACGGTCAAACACGCCAACCATCATCTGTTTGTAAAACTGCGGGCTTTGTGCAAGCACAGCATGTTTATGAAAATATTCGAGACGG
>CALELW010000260.1 GCA_937902905.1 uncultured Clostridium sp.
CGAGGGAAAATATGCATAAGTGTAAATGCTGCGTGGAATAAAAGCGTTAAATACTAGAAAAAAAGATAAGAAAATTGCTTTTGCGCAAGAAAATAAATACGTTATGAAAATAAAAACATTCTTTTCTTTATAAATGATAAAATATCTTATCTTAAAATAAAGAAAAGGGAGGAATTTACAATGGATAAAGAGGTTGGAGAGAGAATACGACAAGTGAGACTGTACAAAGGCTACACGAGAGATACATTGTCCGTGATGTCAGGAGTATCGGAAAAATATATTTTCCAGATTGAACGGCAGCACACAGGCTTCTCAGTAGACATATTGTTAAAACTGACCAAAGCACTGGACTCATCCTGTGATTATTTGCTCAGAGGGCATACGGAGTTTCCTTATGAAAGTGAAATTATAGAGCTGATAGAAAAATTTGAACCAAATCAATTGGAAAAAGTGTATATTATGTTATCCTCGTTATATGAAATTATGAAGATGAAAAATTTGTAAATTGAAAAAGGCTGCAAATCGAAAGTGACTTGCGGCCTTTTTTCTTAGTCTTCTTTTACTTCTTTGAAGTCAGGCTCTCCAAAAAACATCATGCACATTCCCTGTGCATAGATAAGACCGCCAAGAGCGATACATAAAGAGCTGATTTTGTACAAAAAAGATTTGTTAAGCTTTTTCATGAATGGGTGTCTCCTTTCTGCATAGATTCCTTTAGCACTGCGCCTTCCCCACCGTTCCACTTCAAAAACAGTATAAAGTGATAGGTTTTCAAAATGGACATATATGCGTAAGCGTTAGGTTTTTTCAGAATAAACGCATGGATTTTATAAAATTGGAAAATAATAATGCTTTCATGCCATAAAAGGGATACGTTATGAAAAAAGAATATAGGCTTTTTCGAGCAATGCTAAAATGGCGTATCCTTGCTTTGGTTTTTCTGTTGGTACGTTAATGCAATTGACTCGTGTACTCGAAACTGCTTATGATTATCTTTTAGAAGGTCACACAGAATTTTAATCTAAAATGTATAAAGAATAAATTCATAAACCATACTAAATCCTAAGTTAAGCGGAAAGGATACATGGTTATGAATGAGAAAAAAATGGTAGGCAAAAGGAGCGTTTTATTTTCCAGACCGCCGATTATCATTGGTGCGGGCAGTGTTGCAGGGGAAAAAGAAGGAAACGGTGCCTTTGGCAAGTGCTTTGATATGGTTGAGGAAGACCCCTTGTTTGGTGGGAAAACGTGGGAGGAAGCCGAGAGCAAAATGCAGCAGCTGGCGACCCAGATTGCGCTGAGAAAAGCGGGATTGGAGCCGCAGGAAATCCGTTATTTAGTGGCAGGAGATTTGCTTGGACAGTTGATTGCCACTTCTTTTGGTATCATGAATTTCAATATTCCGATGTTTGGTGTATATGGCGCATGTTCAACGATGGGAGAGTCTCTGGCGATTGGAGCAATGCTCATTGATGGGGAATTTGCCGATTATGTGGTCGCATTAACTTCAAGTCATTTTGCCAGTGCAGAAAAACAGTTTCGCTATCCGCTTGCCTATGGCAGCCAGCGTCCGTACTCTGCGACGTGGACAGTTACCGGCAGCGGCGCAGTAGTTTTAGCTTCTTCACGGGCAAAATGGAAACGTAAGGAGACTGGTTATGTGGAAGTGACGGGCATTACAACAGGGACGATAACGGATTATGGAATTAAAGACAGCATGAACATGGGCGCATGTATGGCACCGGCTGCCTGCGATGCCATTCTTCATAACTTTAAAGATATGGGAATCGGACCGGATTATTATGACTGCATTGTGACCGGCGATTTGGGAACCATTGGACAGAGGATTTTGGTTGATATGCTGCGAGGATATGGATACGACATTGAAAAACAACACTTCGACTGCGGCACTGAAATTTATTACAATAAAGAGCAGGGAACCAATGCCGGTGGCAGCGGGTGTGGATGCAGTGCGATAACACTTTGCGGATATATTCTTCAGAAAATGAAAAAGAAAGAGTGGAAGCGTGTGCTGTTTGTTCCGACCGGTGCACTGTTATCCACAGTAAGCTTTAACGAGGGAAATTCAATACCGGGCATTGCCCACGCAGTTATGTTAGAGGGGATTTCCGGCTCCGGAAAGGAGGTGGGAGAATGGACTATGTAATAGCGTTTTTGATTGGCGGTGCGATTTGTGCGGTTGTGCAGGTTATTATGGATAATACGAAACTGCTCCCGGGACGCATTATGGTAGGGCTTGTCTGCACGGGTGCCATTTTAAGTTTCTTCGGACTATATGAGCCTTTTGCCGATTGGGCAAAATCAGGAGCTTCCGTGCCGCTGATTGGATTTGGACATCTTTTGTTTAAGGGCGTCAAAGAGGCAGTTGACAAGCAGGGATTTATCGGTACTTTTTATGGTGGACTGGAAAGTGCGGCGGTCGGTATTTCCGGGGCATTAATTATGGGATATCTGGCAAGCCTTGTTTTTAAATCGAAAATGAAATGATGTAAAATATCAATGTTTTTATCGTTTTGTGCATTTACTTGAAAAAGCGGTTGTGATACAATGTCTCCAAAGGGGCAAGGGGTAATGGCGTCTGGATGATATCCCTTGCCGATTTGGCATATAGTGAATAAGAGTTTTTAGAAAGTGGTGAACTTGTTTGAAACGACCGGGAAAGGAATTGGAAAAGTATTGGTACGCCGGACTTACAGGACTTTTTGTAATTGTGGCTGCGTTGATTGTGTATGCAATTACGAGTAATTTGTCGGGACTTGGGAAAGTATTTAGTGCTGTTAATTCGGCGTTGATGCCGGTGTACATAGGCGTTGTGATTGCGTATCTTCTCAGTCCGCTTGTAAATAAATCGGACCGTTATATATTTATTCCATTGTGGAGTAAAATTTTTAAGGGGAAAAAGAAAAAATCAGAAAGCATTGCGAGAGGATGTTCCGTGTTTTTTGTGCTGGTTTTCGCAGTCTTTGTGGTATTCGGGATTCTGATGTTGGTAATACCGGAAATTATCGACAGTATTACCGGATTGGCAAAGAGTATGCCGGAGTATTATAACAATGTAAAAAACTGGGGCATGCATATTTTTAAATCCAATCCGGAATTAGCTGATTATTTTACGAAAGTATCCAAAGATATTTTCGATAAATTGTTAGACTGGCTGCAAAATGATTTGCTTCCCAATAGTGATAAGTTTTTGGGTGCAGTTACCGATGGCGTTTTGAATGCTACGAGTGTTTTGGTCGACTTTTTTATTGGACTTATTATTTCCATATATCTGATGGCAGGAAAAGAAAATTTCTGCGCTCAAGCGAAAAAATTGATTTATGCAATTCTGCCGGTAAAAAGGGCGGGAAGTGTGTTATCGGTGTTGAGCGAAACGCATGGTGTTTTTGCAAAATTTATCAGTGGGAAAATTATTGATTCCCTGATTGTTGGTGTGTTGACATTTATCATTATGAATATTGCAGGAATTCCGTATACCGTTTTAATTAGTGTGTTAATCGGCGTGACAAACATCATTCCGTTTTTTGGTCAGTATATCGGAATTATTCCGAGTGCGGTGCTGGTTTTTATTGCAAGTCCGAGCAAAGGTGTTTTGTTCTTGATATTGATTATCATTTTAATGCAGTTTGATGGAAATGTATTAGGACCGAAAATTCTTGGTGATTCCATTGGGTTAAAGAGTTTTTGGATTTTATTTTCCATTTTATTCTTTGGCTCCTTGTTTGGAATTTTAGGCATGATTTGTGCAGTTCCGGTGTTTGCTGTTATTTACCGCATGGTGAAACGGTTCTGCGCCGGACGGCTTGCAAAAAAACAATTGCCGACGGAGACAGAATGTTATTGTAAGGCATGGGAAGATGCCTGGGAGCCGGGGGACGAAAATAAGAAAGGATGAAGGATATGAGAAGGGGCAGCCGTTTGTTATGTATAGGGATAGCAGCTTGTATGATGTGTGGATGCGGTATTCTGCCGACGGAAGAAGAGTTTGATGCGGCACCGCTAGTAAAAGAGTACAGCGATGAAAATGTAGGAAAATACACCGTTACGAGAGGGGATATGGTTCAAAGCGAATCGATTGCCGTTCGGTACGAAGGTACGAAAAAATCCGATGTATATGGTACGGATGAGGGTATCCGCATTAAGAAATTGTGTGTTTCCAAAGGGCAGCATGTAAAAAAAGGAGATGTCCTTTTACAGGAATATCTGGAGGATGAAGAAGAGTCGCTAAAGACCAGTAAACGTCAGGTCAGTACGCTTACCCTTCAGATTAGTCAGGCAAAACAGATGCGGCAGAGAGAGTTAGAACAGTTAAATCATACAGGCGGCAGTAAAGAAGAAAAAGAAAATGTAAAGACGCAGTATGATGCACAGATTAAGAGCTGCCAGTCAAGTTTGGAGCTGGCAAAATTAGATATTCAAAGTCTGGAAGAAACGATACGGGAAGCATCTTTGAAGGCGCCGATTAGCGGAACGGTGACATTTGTAGATAAATCGCTTGAGGGCGGTTATGCAAATCAGGAAAATCTTCTTGTCACGATAAGGGCGGCGAAGAAGAACCGTTTTTCCTGTAAAACCGAATATGCATCCCGTTTTTCGCAGGGAAGTGAGGCTGCTGTCACGGTTATGGGGCAGCAGTACAAGACCACGGTAAAAAAAGGAAAAGGCAAACAGATTTATTTTATTCCGAAGCAGGAACTGGCTTTGAAAAATGCAGTGACAGGAACGGTAGATTTGGTTTTGAAAGAAAAGAAAAATGTTCTTTATGTTCCGTCAGCACTTGTTTTTGATATGGGAAGCAAAAAAGTTGTTTACATAGAGGGAAAAGAGGGAGTAAAGGAAACGAGAGAAGTCACAACCGGAGAACAGATTCAGAATGAAATCGAAATTACCGGCGGATTAAAAGAAAACGAGCAGATATTGACAAACTAATGGAGTGTTTTGCAAAAAGGGAGGAAACCATGAATTGTAAAGTGCAAAAGTATCGTGTATTGGTGATGGGGCTTTTGATTTTATCGCTGATGGGATTTTCTGGCTGTGGCAGACAGGAATCGACAGCGAATGTGCCAAAACTCAAAGACCCGGTCGGCGTTGATGTGGATACGGCAAAAGTAAAGAAAATGAATTTAAGCAGTGTGAATTCCTATTCCGGTGAGGTAGTGCCGGATATGGTAGGCGCTTATTTTGCGAATTCGGGACAGGCTGGTGCCGTGAAAGTGGAAATTGGCGATAAGGTAAAGAAAGGGCAGCTTTTGGCTACGCTCACCGGCTCGGAATCGACGGTGAAAGATTTGCAGAAGGAGTTAAAATCCCAGATTGCAGAAAATGCGGAGACAAATGCCTCTTCTCAGAGTAAAATCGAGCAGTTAAATATTGAATTAAAAGCGGTGCAAAAGCAGAAAAAACAGGCAAAAAACGCGAAAGACAAGAAAAATCTAGGCAAGCAGATTGTGCAGAAACAGGAAGAAATCAAGACGGAAAGACTGCGTTTGAAATTGCAGAAACAGACGCAGAGACAGTACATCGGTGAATTAAAAAGTGATATTGTAAATGCGAAAAAGACGAGCAAATTGAACCGGCTGTATTCTCCGGTAAATGGAGAAGTAATTGCGAAAAATCTGGCACCCGGAGATTTTGTGACAGGCGGTGTTTCGGTGATTACAATTGCCGATATGGATAAAACACAGATTCGCACCGAATACATTGGTTCTTCTGTGTTAGACCGTGCAAGCGGCTATCAGGCAGTGATTAACGGAAAAAAATATAAAGTCACAGCACAGGAACAGGAAGTTTCACAGATGGATGTGGAAATGGGGAATCTCCCGACAAGTACTTATTTTAATTACGAAAAAGATGCAAATGTTTCGGTAGGCGATTCGGTGACGCTGGAGTTTTACAATAACGCCACAGAAGATGCTCTTGTTGTACCAAGCAATGCAGTTTTTAAAGCAAAAAGCGAGCATTATGTATACCGTATGGATGGAGATGCGAAAAAGAAAGTGAAAGTGACACTGGGAACAAAGACCGATGCGTATACACAGATTACGTCAGGATTAAAGGAAGGAGATGTTGTCTATGTGCAGGATTAAAAAACTGTCAATTCTCCTTGGTTTATGTATGGTGCTTACCGCCTGTGGAAGCGGTGAGCAGCAGAAGTCCAAAGTAATGCTGTATCAAGGAGATAAAAACAAAAAGGAAGAAGAGCATTATAAAACGACGAAGGTGAAAAAAGGCACCTACGAAGAGAAAATATCGGCGACAGCCAGTTTGGTTTATCAGAATGATAAAGCAGTAACGATTAAAGATTCCAATGCCTATCTGGATAAGATTTTGGTAAAGAATGGACAAAAGGTAGTGAAGGGACAAAAACTTGCCACCTATCACGTGAAGATTTCAGATACAAAGTTAAAAAAGAAAAAACTGGAAACGGAGCAGGCAAGGTCTGAGTATGACGTGAATCTAAAGAGCAAGAGAAATGAAGTGCTGCAGCAGGAAAGAACGATAAGAACGCTTACGGATGCAACCGAAAAAAAACTGGCAGTTTTGCAGTTAAATAAGCTGAAAAGTGAATACAAGGATTTGCAGAAGCAGGGAAAATCCATTCAGAAAAAAGAGAAAGAATATAACGATTTGGTGCAAAAACGAAAATCTGCCACGCTTACGTCTCCATACAGCGGAACAGTAGCAGAAATAACGGATTCTACCGGTGATGAGGCGTCCGGCGAAAATATTATGCTGATTCGTGATAAAAAAGATTTTCTATTAAGTGCAGAAGATGCTTCCGGTCTGCGGTATAACATGACGGTAGATGTTGGTTTGGGAGCGACACTGGACAGCATTAAGTATCACTTAAAAGGCAAAGTGATTTCGACCGATAATTTGCAGCAGGATTTGCAGGATGGAAATGACAATGGCGGGGAGCAGCAAAATGAAAGC
>CALELW010000261.1 GCA_937902905.1 uncultured Clostridium sp.
CAACAGAAGGAAAAGGAGGAAGAATCAATATGTGTGTATTGTTAGATATGTATGAAGAACGTGGAGAAGCGCGAGGAATAGAGAAAGGGATTGCTCAAGGAGAGGCGCGTGGAATAGCAAAGGGGATTTCGCAAGGGATTTCACAAGGAATCTCACAGGGAATCGAGGAAATCAACACATTATACCACTGTTTGTTGGCAGATAACCGAATGGAAGATATACAAAAAGCAATCATGGATATAGAATATCAGAAAGAACTGTTGCGGGAGTATGGGATTGGAGAGTAAGAACGGAAACTGCCATAGAACAAAATCCTTCTTCTTTTCTCTTGCCAAATTTTTTGTTCCGTCATATAATGGAGAAAAGAAAGGCCGGAGGATAGAAAATGACACCACAAGAGATTTTTGCAAAGAGTTTGGTTACTTACGATAAAACCAGTCGCTCGAATGATTCCTTTTATTATCATTTGCCGTATCACAAGGATTATGATTTGTGCAACTGGAATCCGATGCGTATGTATAGTGGTAATGTGATTAAATATTATCAATATCATTTGTCCAAACCGGTAATCCTTTTTACTGATACTGATGAATGAGGTAGTTTATGGCATCCTGTCTTCCTGAGGGGGTGCCATTTTGTTGCATAGGAAAAGGTGAAAGGACAATATTGTATTTATGAACGCACAGAAGTTATTTTCAAAAAAATGGATTGTGTTTGCAACGGCAGTGTTGTGTACCCTGCTTTGGGGGAGTGCATTTCCATGTATAAAAACCGGATACCGTATGTTTCGGATTGCCAGTCAGGACACCGCAGACCAACTTATGTTTGCCGGAGCGAGATTTTTGATTGCGGGTATTTTGACTCTTTTGGTTTCTTTTTTTGTGGAGAAAAAGGAGCATAAAAAAGAACGGAGAAAGCAGTGGTCGAAAGGACAGATTGTACTTGTGGCACTTGTCCAGACTGCTTTGCAGTATGTTTTTTATTACATTGGTATGGCGCACGTGAC
Source organism: uncultured Clostridium sp. (assembly GCA_937902905.1). Lineage (GTDB taxonomy): Bacteria > Bacillota > Clostridia > Lachnospirales > Lachnospiraceae > Eubacterium_F. The sequence continues at coordinate 1,007 of CALELW010000261.1, forward strand.
TGGAGTAAAAGGTGCAATTTTGAACGGAAGTACAGCGTTTTTCTGTGTCGTAACGGCATGCATTTTTTATCACGAATCAATCAATGGTAGAAAAATCGCGGGATGTCTTTTGGGGCTTCTTGGCGTGTTTGTGGTAAATCTCGGAAAAGGGAGTATTGGCGGTTCGTTTTCCATTTTAGGAGAAGGTTTTATGCTTTGTTCTGCTGTGTCATCGGCACTTGGCTCACTGTGCAACAAAAAGGCGGCAAAGAAAATGGGACCGGTTACTCTTTGTGGATGGCAGCTTATTCTGGGTGCGGTTTTTTTGATTGGTGTGGGCTTTTTATTTGGAGGGAGAATTTCGATTTTGGAAGTACCTGCCACCGGCTGGCTGCTGCTTTTGTATTTAGCGTTCTTGTCGGCAGCAGCCTTTTCCCTATGGACTGTTTTGTTAAAATATAATCCGATGGGTAGAGTGACAGTTTTTAATTTTTTAATTCCGGTATTTGGAAGCCTCTTATCAGTTGTTTTTCTGAAAGACAGCCTGTGGAATGTGAATACGTTTTTTGCACTTTTGCTTGTATGTGCAGGGATTTATTTAGTCAACCGCGAACCAAAAAATATTTCTAAATAAGAATATCGCCGCCACATGCATCCAGTGTAATTTCAATCGAACCATTCTGCACCATATAATCTTTGCCGGATAGTGCGCCTTTAAACTGTGTTTTTGCTCCCTGATACGGAATATGGAGAGTTGTCGCCTGCTCATCGTTGTTGACGGCAGTAATCACGTCTTCATTTTCAAAATATCGTGCAAAGGCATATTGGCGGTTCGTAAGAAGAAGTTCTTTGTATTCACCATAACACAATGCCTTTTGCGCCTGATGGATAGAACCGAGTTTGGCAATCAGCACAGTCAGCGGATTGTCGGTTACAGCATTGGCATAGTCACTAAGTTCTAAGTGTGGTCGGAGTGAAGCATCGGAACCTTGTTCTTTTTTTCCTTCGATACCAAATTCGGAGCCGTAGTAAATAGACGGAATCCCCGGAAGTGTGTACATCAAAGTGTAGATTACGCCGAGATGGTCTTTGTTTATTATCTTGCTTGCAATTCGCTCAACATCGTGATTGTCAGCAAAACTGTACAATTCCAAGTTCCGGTAATGGCATCCACCCATGTCATAAAGACGCTTTACTGTGTGTGCAATTTCAAAAAAGTTATGCTCGTTGCAGCCTGACCAAAGAGCTTTGTTCAGGTTATAATTGGTTACGGAATGCAAAGTTTCCGAATTAACCCAGCGTGTATATTCGCCATGAATGACTTCACCCATCAGCCAGAAATCCGGTTTTACTTCATTGGCAACCTGACGCATTCCCTTCATAAAATCAAAATCAAGAACATCCGCTGCGTCAAGCCGGATGCCATCAATGTCAAATTCAGAAACCCAGAAGCGGATTACATCGTAAATATAATCTTTTACCTGTGGATTCCACTGGTTCAGTTTTACTAACAGATTATAACCGCCCCAGTTATCATAGGAAAATCCGTCGTTGTATTCATTATTTCCACCAAAATTCACATTGCAGTACCAGTCTTTGTACTGTGAATTTTCACGGTTTTTCTGCAGGTCTTTGAAAGCAAAAAAATCTCTTCCTGTGTGATTGAAAACACCGTCAAAGATAACCCGCACTCCTTTTTCGTGGCATGTACGGACAAATTCTTTTAAATCGTCATTGTCGCCGAGACGTCTGTCCAGTGTTCGGTAATCCGTTGTTTCATAGCCATGTCCTACGGATTCAAAAAGCGGTCCGATGTAAATTGCATTGCATCCGATTTCTTTTATATGGTCAATCCATGGGAGCAGCTTAGGAAGCCTGTGGACAACCTCGCCGTAATCATTCTGCGCCGGTGCGCCCGTTAATCCCAAAGGGTAAATATGATAAAATACTGATTCGTCATACCAAGCCATGTTTATTCCTCTTTTCTTTGTGAAGTATTTTTACTAAATTATTATAACATAAAATGCTACTGTAAAGAAGTCGTTTCGCGACTTTTTGTGGCGCAAAACGATACTTGACATAACACATGCAACAATATATAATATAAATATCTAGAAAAGCAATGGTTCAGACTTAGTATCCAGATTCTATGATTATTTT
>CALELW010000262.1 GCA_937902905.1 uncultured Clostridium sp.
TATATGACAGAGCAGATGAAAAGAAAACAATATCAAACAATAATATTGACGGAAATTCCCGATTTATCATTAGAGAATGCAGAGTCTAAGCAAATTTTATCTCTCGTGAATTTGGCAAATGAATCGGGAGGCGTTGTGATTGTGTTTACCAATTCGCCAATCTGGAATCAGTTACAAAGGCAGGGAATGATAATAAAACTTGATCTTCCTAACGAAGATGAAATGGTTTCAATTATACATAGTTGTATGGATGATTATAGGGATGAAATTACGATTGAGTGGGATGATTCGGATATTCGGCAGGCAGCGTTATTACTGAATGGAGTAACGGCAATTGAGGCGGAAAATGTCATTGCAGCGCTGATAGCAAATAAAAGTATAAAGAAATCAGATATGGATGAGGTGAGATTTGCAAAAGATAGATTGTTTGCTGATATTTCCGGACTTGAAAGAATTGAGGTTGATGATAGTGTTAAAAATGTGGGCGGTTTACAGGGGTTGCAGAGGTGGCTTGATGAAAAGAGAGAATTATTAAAGCCCGGAAAAAAGGATGAACTAACGGAAAAAGGTTTACAGCCACCGCGCGGAATTTTGTTGGTTGGAGTTCCGGGGTGTGGAAAATCTTTATCTGCAAAATCAATCTCAGCGAATTGGAAGTTGCCGTTGTATCGCTTGGATTTTGCTACTGTTCAAGGGAAATATGTTGGACAGTCAGAACAGCAGTTAAGGGATGCGTTGACTACAGCGGAAAATGTCTCACCATGTATTTTATGGATTGATGAAATTGAAAAAGGATTATCAGGAGCAATGGGTGATGGCGGAGTTTCTACAAGGATGGTAGGACAGTTTTTATTCTGGCTGCAAGAGTGCAAAAAGCAGGTGTTTGTAGTTGCAACAGCAAATGATGTATCCATGCTGCCATCTGAGCTGTTGAGACGAGGTCGTTTTGATGAATTATTTTTTGTGGATTTGCCAACGGAAGAAGAAAGAAGAGAAATCATATCGTTATATATGAGCAAATATCTTGATTTGCATTTTGAAGGAGAATTTGCAAATAAGATTGTTTCAATTAGTGAAGGGTTTACTGGTGCGGATTTAGAATCAACAATACGTGATTTGGCATATCGTGTGATTGCAAATCCAGACTTTTTACTTAGTAAGAATAATATTGTGGCAGCTTTTGAAAATGTTGTTCCTCTTTCGCAAACCAGTCCGGAGCGAATTGCGCATATAAGAGATTGGGGAAAGGAACGAGCAGTTCCGGCATCTGGAAAACCTATTGGACAACAGGAAATTGGTGCCAAAAAGAATGTTTTACGGACGAGAAAAGTACTGGTTTAGAAAGGGGGGATGAGAATGCCAAAACCAATTGTTTTTCAAAGAGAAAAGCAGGTGGCAGAATCTGTATGCGAGGTTAAAAAATGCAATGTATCGAATTCTTTTAGCAAAACCAAATTGGACAAGTTGTTGCGTAAACAGCGCTCAAAAGGATATGTGGATATGATTTGTGAACTGGATGCAGGTGGTCATGTTGCGAATCAGGATAAAGTCAATCAAATCATTCAAAAAATTAAAGATGAATTTCCTGAAATTGATATATCACCTATTTTATTAGGCATTGTATCGATATGTTATCTGGAAAAACCTTATGAAGTACATACTTTGGATATAGACGGAGGGGTGCTTGAACACTATAAGAAAGGGCAGGTGCTGCCAAAAGGTATGGAAAGAGTTAGAGGGATAGCAATGAACGGTGGATATGCGTTTATTGAAGTATATACAGATTGTTATAGAGCTGTCCTAAAGAATGGCATGGTTGCGGTTGTTCCGTATTAATATGGAGATTATTTATAAGAAAGGAGTTTTATATGATTAGAAAGAGAGAAAATATTGTTGCACGAGCAATTCATGACAGCTATTTTTTGATTGACATAAAGCAAAATTATCTAGATGATAAAGCGAGAATTTATGAAGTTAATGAAATTGGATATTATATTTGGAAGCAACTTGATGTGGTCAGCGATGTAGATGATATTGTTGATTTGTTATCGAATGAAATAACAGAAGATATAAACCGTAATTTTATTAAAAAAGATGTTGTTGAGTTCTTAAATGCATTACAAAGTGAAAAATTTTTGGAGGTTATAGATGGTGGAAAATAATGAAAAAATGTATTTGGAATTGCTGGATTTTGATACAGATAAAAAAGAAAAATGGGTAAAACAGCGGTTGCCTTATTCTGTATTATTTGAGTTAACAGCAAGATGTAATATGAATTGTGTTCATTGTTATCTTCAAAATGTACATGATACTAAAGATTTAAGTTATGATAAAATAATTCAAATAATAGACATATTATATGAAAAGGGAATCGTTTTTTTGACCTTTACAGGTGGAGAAATCTTGTTAAGAAAAGATTTTGTTGATATATACTTGTATGCCAAGAAAAAAGGATTTTTAGTTGAGTTATTTACTAATGGCTACCTTTTTGATGACAAAATAATTGCAGTATTAGCAGAATATCCACCATTACTTGTAGATATATCATTATATGGTGCATCTGAGAATACTTATTGTAAAGTTACGGGTTTACAAAATGCATTTACAAGAGTAATACAAAATTGTAAAAAATTAAAAAAAGCTGGGATAAGAGTATCCTTAAAGTCACCTATTATTGACATCACATTTCCAGAAATTAAAGATATGCAGATGTTGGCGGATAAGCTGCAAATACCATTTGTCTATACTTTTGAAATATGTAATACAATTGATAGACAAGATGTGCCTAAAATGCACCAAATATCTTTGAATAAGGCATTAGAATATGAATTTGCAAATCATTATAAGCAGATTAAAACTGAGGGTCGAAAAAGCAAATCAAATTATGATGAAATAATTAATACTCTACGAAATAATGAAAAGGTGTATTCGTGTAATGTGGCGGTTAATAGCTTTGTAGTTGACTATAATGGGAAAATGTGTCCCTGTATGAAGTTAAGGCACAGAGGAATTAAATTGGAAAAAAATAATTATGAGAAAATATGGGAAGATTTTAAAAAATACAGTATGCAGATAGCTACGATGGATTATAAATGTAAAGGATGTGAGGCACTTTACTATTGTGATGTGTGTCCAGCAGAAATGGATTTTTTATATAATAATCCAGAGTATAGACCAGAGAATGCTTGTAAATGTGCTTATATAAGAAAAGCATTTTATGAGAATAAAATTTCTTTTGATGAAGCATTAGCAGAGGCAAAAGAGGATGAGAAAGGAGGGAAAATATGAGTTATAGCAAACCCGAACTTAAGAAAATGGAAATGTCGGTAAAAGTTAATTCGGATGCTAGTGAACGTTCATCCTGTGAAGGTGGACATTGTGTAAGAACACGTTATAGTCAAGATCATTAGTTTTTAACGACAAAAAAGAGCGTAGAACGCCCCTCCTATTGGTGGTGTCGTTTTACGCTCTTTTTATATGCCGGAATTTGGTTTGTTTGGCGCGATTTAGGACTCTTTTAGAGGGGCGTAAGTCGTCTGACGATTGTAAGTAAATATATTGACTTTGCGATTTGATTGTGCTAGTATATATACAAACAAGGGTGGGGCGAAGATGTTCTCCTTGTAGTGATAGAAAAAATTTGACTAATTAAGGAGGATATTATTTGGGAGCAAAAGATTTAGCAGAGAAAA
>CALELW010000263.1 GCA_937902905.1 uncultured Clostridium sp.
GGTAAAAGATGGGATGTCTGTGGTTGGAAAATATGAAAAGCATTTACAAGGGTAAGAGTTGTTGCTTTCATACTGAAAGCCTATGATACAGAACTTGCAGAAAAGATAGTAATGATGGTAACGGAATCACCTTACCGTGTAGCCGTAGAAACCATAAGCAATTCCTGCGGAGTTTGTGATAATTGTTCGCTGCTAGTTTCTTTGGGGTCCAGTAATTTCGTAGAAAAGCTTTGTGACTCGTGGGTTTGAGTACGTCGGTATGTGGCACTGGTAGTTTCAGTGTCCATACCGCTACGCACTCAATTAGTGAGAACGCCCACGAGACGCAAAGCTTTTCTGCGGAATTACGGAAACTAAAAAAAGTGCCAACGAACACTTGACACAAACAGGCCTATTTTCCAACTTGACAGAACCAAACCTAAGCGATACAATGTATTTAGTAATACTAAATAGTTAAGAGGTGAGGACATACGGCGAGTTTTGAACAACAGTTAAAAAAGGGTGTATTAGAGATGCTGGTTCTTGAACTTTTGGCAAAAAAGAGTATGTATGGGTATGAGATGATACAAACCTTGAAAGGGGCGAGCGAGGATTTTTTTGCTTTAAAAGAAGGAACACTATATCCGATTCTATACCGCTTGGAGGACAATGATTTTGCAAAAAGCAGCTGGTCTGAGCCGAAAGACGGAAAGGCACCTAAGAAATATTATGAAATAACAAAAAAAGGGCGGGAGAGACTTTTGTTTCAAAAGGAGCATTGGACTTTGTTTGAAAAGAAAGTGGATGAATTATTAAGGGGGAACGGCAAATGACAGAACAACAATTTTTACGACAGATAAAGCGGCTCCTGCATTGCAAAGCGGACAAAAAACGAGAGATACTGCGCCAGCTTGAGTCAGACATTGCGAGTGCGAAAGAAGGTGGAAGGAGCTGGGAGGAGATAAGGCAGGAGTGGGGCACACCGGAGCAGTTTGTTAGTGAGTTTAACGAAGATGGACGGGGCATACAAAAGGGAAAAAGAATTTTAATTGGCTGCGTGGCAGTGCTTGTTTTATTTGCTTGTGTGGCAGCAGGTGTTTGGTTTGCACACTCGCACGAAAAAAACGGCGAACAGCAGTTGGCAAAGAATGTTGAAACTCAGAAAATCGAGAAAATTCCTGATGTTGTACGAGAGGCAATTACCGATTTTTCGGATGATGCATATGAAAAATTTATCGCTCGGTGTGATGCGAAAATGCAGGCGGCATTTTCTAAGAAAAATTGGGAAGATGCACAAAAAATAGCTTCATCACAGATGATTGAAAAAGCAGAAAATGAGAAGTTATTAAGTGTGACACAAACCACTCAGGCAGGACAGGATTTGAAGGTTTATCAGGTGGCTGTTGACTATGGCAAGCGTCAGATTGTGTATACGATTTCTCTGGATACAGAAAATTTAATTGCTGGATTTTATTTTAAATAACGGGGGGTGTTTGTATGGAATGGCATGGAGCAATAGCAATTTATGTGATTAGTACGCTGGCACTTATTATAAGTGCAGTTCATACGGCGGTAACAAGTCAGGAAAAAGGAACCTTAATGAATGGCTTCGAACTGGAAAAAAATCTGGATGAGAAAAAATACAGGCAGGTAAAAACACTGCTTCTTGCGCTGCAGTGTTTCCTGTTAATTTTATATGTTGTTTTATTTATTTTCTTCCGTCACTATCTGGTGGCACTAATCGGTTTGTTTTTCTGCGCAATTCTGCCATTTGCCCTTACGCTTTTGGCGGTTCCGAAAAATCAGGATTAGTGTGTGACTGCTGATACTTTCTTGGCGATAATCCCAGATGATTATGGAAACAGCGTGAAAAATTGGAATAGTTCTGGAAGCCGCATAAGAAACAGACATCGTTTGGCAAATGCCCCTTTTGCAGTAATTCTTTTGCGTAGGAAATTCGTTTTAAAAGGATGAACTGCTTAATTGTATATCCGCTGAAACGCTGGAATACGCGGGTTAAGTAGTCGGCATTGTGGTGAAAATGCACTGCTAACTGCGAGACGGTTAAGGTATCCGTAAAGTTTTTATCAATATAGTCATAAATTTGGGAAACGAGAGGTGGGATAGGATTGGAAAAAGAAGGTGCACTTAGGACAGCTTTTTCCTGATTTAACATTACTAAAATCTGACTTAAAAGTGCTGTACACAAAACATCCCAGCCATAGGCACGTTTTGACAGGCACTGTTCCAGTTCTCTACAGCTGGATAATATTTTTTGAAACCTATCCTGTGCCGGATGGAGCAGAGGAAGCGAGGCGCGCCCACGAAAAAAGCAGGAGGCCAGATTTGTATTTACGGTATTCAATTTTTCTAACTGTTCATGAGGAATGGCAATTAAAAAGCGGTCATATGCTTTATCCTGAAGAGGCATGGTGCGGTGAAACGCACCTGGCGGGCAGCAGACAATATCGCCCGGTTCAAGAATTTTGCCATCATTTTCAACAAAAAAGGAAGCGTGGCCTCCTATGAAAACCAAAATTTCATATCCATCGTGGCAGTGATAGGGCGTCGTATCATCCGTATTCCAACTATTTGTTTTGTGTTCGCAAATCAACGTTTCATTTAATTCTGAAAAAAATGAATGAGCCATATAATCACCTCCGGCAAATTTATTTCAATAAGTAGGATTTTGCAATGTTTATGTATGAATCTATGTATTTATTGCAAAAACAGGATGCTATAATTTTACTATAGAATTGAAAGGATGACAAGAAGTTGTTAGGAGGTCAGGAATATGGTAAATGTAGTAATCAATCAAGAGATTGAGTTTTTGGAGGAAAAAAGTGCGTGGCAGGGCGTGAAACGAGTGGCGGGCTATGTAAGAAATGATATGGAAAAGGTTTTTGGAAAAAAGCCGGCTATTTGTGAGGATGGCAGCCCGAAAAGCCAGACGGTTGTTTTGTATGGAACCATTGGGAAAAGTAAAAGATTAGATATGTTGGAAAGTGCGGGGAAATTGGACTTGTCGGGTGTTCGCCAAAAGAGAGAAGTGTATTTATTTCAAGTTGTGGAAAACCCGATGGAGGGAGTCAAATCCGCGCTTGTGATTGCAGGAAGTGACAAACGAGGAACGATTTACGGGTTGTTTCATTTATCGGAAAAATTGGGCGTATCACCACTTGTCAACTGGAATCATGTGCTGCCAAAACGCAGAGAATATGTGGTTTTGACAGAGAAAGATTCTTTTGTTTCAAAGGAACCGTCCGTGAAATACCGTGGATTTTTTATTAACGATGAGTGGCCGGCATTTGGCACTTGGGCAGATAAGCATTTTGGAGGAATTAATGCAGCGTGTTACGAGTGTGTGTTTGAACTGCTCCTTCGATTAAAGGGAAATTATTTGTGGCCTGCCATGTGGGCGTCCAATTTTAATCTGGATGGTCCGGGTTTAAAAAGTGCTGAGTTAGCGGATGAATTAGGCGTTGTTATGGGAACATCCCACCATGAGCCGTGTATGCGGGCGGGTGCGGAATACGGAAAAATGCGAGGGAAAGATTCGCCATATGGTGACGCATGGAGTTTTCTTACGAATGAAGATGGAATTACGAATTTTTGGCGGGACGGACTGATTCGCAACCGCTCTTTTGAAAATGTAATTACGATGGGAATGCGCGGTGAAAATGACACGGCAATTCTCGGTGCAGATGCAACAATGGAGGACAATGTCAATCTTTTGCGCCGTGTGTTAAAGACGCAGAATCAGTTAATAAGAGAAACAATCAATGAAAACTTGGATAATGTTCCGCGCATGATGGTACTTTTTACGGAGGTTGAGGCATTCTTTTATGGGGATGAAAAAACAAAAGGATTGTTGGATGAACCGGAATTAGAGGGCGTGACACTGATGCTTAGCGATAATAATCAGGGTGCAGCGCGCACATTGCCGACAAGAGCGATGCGAAATCACAAGGGTGGTTACGGAATGTATTATCATATGGATATGCATGGTGGACCGATGGCGTTTGAGTGGATTGGTTCAACGTATCTGCCAAAATTGTGGGAGCAGATGACCGCAGCGTATGAATTTGGTGTTCAGGAAATCTGGATTACAAACATTGGAGATATCGGAACACAGGAATATGGTCTTTCCTTTTTTCTGGATTTGGCATATGATATTGGCAAATGGGGTGGAAGGGATGCAGCAATTACAAAAGAATATACGAAGAAGTGGCTGCGGACACAGTTCGCTGCCTGCTTTGAGGAAAGCATGCTTTCACGGATGACAGAAGCCTTATGGGATTATAACCGGCTGCTGGCAAGGAGAAAACATGAAGTCATGAATGAGCGGGTATACCATCCGGTACATTTTTTTGAAGCGGAGGATGTTTTGAGGTGTTGTGAAAAACTGCTCAACACAGCAAAAGAGGCACGAAGAGCATGCCCAAAGGAAATGTTAGGTGCGTTTGTTTCCTTATTTTATTTTCCGGTATGCGGTACAGCAAACTTGATGAAAATGTGGATTCTTGCCGGGCGCAATCAACTCTATGCCAAGCAAAACCGCATGGAAGCGAATGATTTGGCAGATGAGATTTTAGCATGTATTAAAGTGGATAAGGAGTATGTAAAAGATTATCACGAAATTGACGATGGCGCTTTTTATGGCTTTGGTTTATCCAAACATATTGGATTCCGTGATGAAAACTGGAACGATGAAAACTGCCAGTATCCGCTCCGCACTTATGTGTATCCGGCAGATGAGCCGAGGATGATTGTAGCAAAGGAAAATGATGAGCACTATCTCACAGGTGGTTTCTGGTGCGAGCGTCCGCTTGTCTGGCGGGATGCCATGAGAAAGGATGTATCAGAAATAGCCTTTGAAATTGCCTGTGGCAGTGAAAAAGAAGTCCAATATGAAATTCATACGGATTGCCCGTGGCTTCATTTTTCTAAAAAACAGGGAACCGTTGCTAAGATAGAACGTATTACGGTTACAATTGACAAATCGCAGTTAAAGGGAAAAGAGACAGGCAAATTTTTTGTGAAAAATGTCGGGTATGGTGAGGCAGAAATCCATATTGAGGCAGAAGAAAAAAAGAAGTGTCCATCCGGATATTTTCTTGGGGATAATGGATGTGTGGCGATGGATGCCGGTCACTACACAGCGAAAAAAGATGTAAAAGATGCTGGATTTATAACCCTTTCTCCGTATGGCAGAACGGACACGGCGGTAAAAGTATATCCTGTGACAAAGGATTTTTACGGGGAAAATGACCGCCCATGGGTTGCCTATGATTTTTATGTGCCGGAAGGCGGTGAGTACAACCTACGTTTTTATCTGGCACCAACAACTCCGGTGACGAATGAGAGCAGGCAGTATCTTGGATTTTCATTGAACGAGGGAAATGTGAAAATAATCAATACGGTGAAAGAAGAGAACAAGCCGTTTTTCTTGAGTGCCCAGTGGCAGCAGGAAGCTTATGAGCAGATTAAAATTACAGAGACAACGACTATATGCAAAAAGGGTTGCAACCGCCTTTATTTTTACGGCATGAGCCCGGCGATTGTTTTGGAACGGATTGTGTTATGGGAAAAAGACAAGGAACTTCCAGAATCCTATTTGGGTCCAACTGAAAGTTTTTTTGAAAAATAAGAAAAAAACTCGACGCAAATCCATTGCCAATTGTATATTAAGTGAAAGGAGGGATAAAAGTGGAACATTCTTTATACGACGTCGATAAGGAAGCGAGATTTCAAAAGGTATACGATTCTTATATGCAGGATGTGTACCGGCTTTGCTTTTCGTATATGAAAAATAAGATGGATACGGAGGATGCCGTGCAGGAAACTTTTTGCCGCTTTTATCAGGCAATGGAGCACGTGAAAGAGGAAGAACATGTAAAAGGGTGGCTTCTTGTCACAGCAGGAAATGTCTGTAAAAATATTTTGAAGCATTGGTGGCGGAAAAATCGAAGCTGGCAGGAAAATGAGGAGACAAAAGGGCGTTATGATGAATATGAAATTGAAATGCTTGAACTTGTGTTAAATCTCCCGGTGAAATACAAAACCGTTGTGTATCTTTATTATTACGAGGGCTGCAATAGTGTGCAGATTGCAAAATTATTGAAAAAGCCGGAATCTACGATACGAACGTATTTGCAGAAAGCAAAGAAATTGTTGAAACAGGAATTGAATGAAGGAAATGCTGTCGAAGTTAATCGAGGCAGTGTATATCAGACCAGGGAGGAATAGAAATGGAGATTAAAGATATTTATCAGAAAATGGAGTGCTCAAAGGAGGATAAAGAAAAGATTTATCAAGCAATTTTACAGAAACGCCGGAGAAATTTTGTCGGCAGTCATTTTATGAAAGCAGCGGTCATTGCATTGTGTCTGCTTGTTGGTGGAACGACGGCCTATGCAGCGGTTCATTTGCTCACGGCAAATGAGGCGGCAGAGCAGATGGGAAATGATAGACTGGCAAGGGAATTTGCCGGATTATCGGAGCAGGTTGTAACGAAAAAGTCAGGTGACTACAAAATTAGTTATCTCGGAAAAGTGAGCGGAAAGAAATTGCTTGACGAGGAGATTAATTCCGGCGTGTCGAAGGAAAAATCGTATTATGTTGTGGCAGTAGAAAATACAAAGAAAAAGGATGAACGGATGATTGCATCGCCTTTTGTAAAGGGAAAGGCACCGTGGCAGTATAATCTTTTTGTCATGGGCGGAAGTTCGGAAAGCCAGTTAATTGATGGTATCCGCTATTATATTTATGAGTGCGATAACCTCGATATTTTTGCAAATTATGGTGTTTATTTAGGTGTGAGTGATAAGGCACCGGGCGCTGAAAACTTCTGTTACGATAAAAAGACAGGAGAGATTTCAGCAAATCCAAAGTACAAAGGTGTCAGTGTTTTATTTGAAGTGTCATTGGATAAGACAAAGGCAGATGAAGATAAAGCACAGGAAGCGTTCAAAATGGCGCAGGGTGAAACGCAGAGCGGGGACACACGTGATACGCAGGTTACACAAATGCATAAAATCATGAAAAAATGGAATGAACTGCCGGAGCAAAAACGGATTCAATTTGCCAAAGAAAACGGAGTGAAGACAAAAGAAGAAACCGTTTATAATGAAAATTATGCAGAAAAGATAGGCAAAGAATTTATACCGGGCAATTCCTACACGGAGAAGTATCTGGATGTAAAGGTTGCTGTCCTTGTAAAGAAGAAAACGGCAAAGATTACACATTATCAGGTTTCACTGGATGAAGTAAAAGATTTGCTTTCCTGAGTGTAAAATTTAAGCGGGCGCTTCCTGCGCCCGCTCTAGATAATAACTTCTCCTGCTGTGCTAATTAGTTGCTTTCGTTTTAGTTCGAGAGGACACTTCCTGTGTTCTCTCTAGATGATAACTTCTCCTGCTGT
>CALELW010000264.1 GCA_937902905.1 uncultured Clostridium sp.
TCGTGGGGCTTCCCAACGGAGGAAAAATTACATTATTTAATTCATTAACAAAAGCAGGAGCAGAATCGGCAAACTACCCATTTTGTACGATTGACCCGAATGTCGGAGTCGTACCGGTGCCGGATGAAAGACTGGATGTATTGACTAAGATGCATGAGTCAAAGAAAACCGTACCGGCAGTTATTGAATTTGTAGATATTGCAGGATTGGTAAAAGGAGCATCCAAAGGAGAAGGATTAGGAAACCAGTTCTTGTCTAATATTCGAGAGGTGGATGCCATTGTACATGTTGTCCGCTGTTTTGAAGATACGAATATTGTTCATGTAGACGGAAGCATTGATCCACTGCGTGATATTGAGACAATTAATCTGGAACTTATTTTTTCGGATGTTGAAATCTTGGACCGCCGCATTGCCAAGACCGCACGTGGTGCGAACAATGATAAGAAACTTGCCAAAGAAGTAGAAATGATGAAGCGTTTGAAAGATTTTTTGGAAGAAGGACATTTGGCAAAGAATTTTGAACTTCAGGATGAAGAGGAAGAAGAGTGGTTTAAGGAATATAATCTTTTGACAGCAAAACCGGTTATTTATGCGGCAAATGTATCAGAAGATGATTTAGCTGACGATGGTGCATCCAATGAACAGGTGGCAAAGGTGCGTGAGTTTGCAAAAGAGGAAAAATCAGAAGTGTTTGTTATCTGTGCACAGATTGAGCAGGAGATTGCGGAATTGGATGACGATGAGAAGAAGATGTTCTTGGAAGATTTGGGACTTACTGAGTCCGGTCTTGAGAAACTGATTCGTGCCAGCTACCGCATTCTTGGTTTGATTAGTTTCTTGACAACCGGTCCGGATGAGACGCGTGCATGGACGATTACAGAAGGAACGAAGGCACCACAGGCGGCCGGTAAAATTCATACGGATTTTGAACGCGGATTTATTCGTGCGGAAGTGGTAAGCTATGATAATCTGGTAGAGTACAATGGATATAATGGAGCAAAAGAAAAAGGTCTTGTACGCTCCGAAGGAAAAGAGTATGTTGTACAGGATGGCGATGTTGTATTGTTCCGCTTTAATGTATAAAATCGAATGTAAAAAGAAAGAGGGGTATTAGGGATGAGTCAAGGGGCAGATATTGCATTCCCACATCTGGGAATTACAATTGGACATTTGCCAAAAGGAATTACCATCGGTGGATTCACGATTGCTTTTTATGGCATTATCATTGCCTGTGGTATGCTTGCCGGGCTTATGCTGGCGAGATGGCAGGCAAAAAGAACCGGGCAGGAGCCGGATGTTTACTCGGATTATGCGATTTGGGGAATCATCTTTGCGATTATCGGCGCACGTTTATATTATGTGGCGTTTAGCTGGGATGCCTATAAGAACAATCTATTGCAGATTTTTAATACGAGAGGTGGCGGACTTGCGATTTATGGTGGTGTAATTGCTGCTGTACTTACTGCAATTGTCTATTGTAAAAAGAAAAAATACAATTTCTTTTTGTTTGCCGATACGGCTGTGCCGGGACTGGTACTCGGTCAGATTATTGGACGGCTTGGTAATTTTATGAACCGGGAGGCATTTGGTGAATATACGGATTCGCTGTTTGCCATGCGCTTAAAGGTGAGTGATGTCACATCGGCAAATATTACTTCTACAATGAGAGAGCATATTAGTATACAGGATGGCATTCGCTATATTCAGGTACATCCGACCTTCTTATATGAAGCGGTATGGAATGTGTTAGTGCTGACGGCGATGCTTCTTTATACGAAGAAAAAGAAATTCGATGGAGAGATTTTTCTTATTTACCTCATCGGATATGGTCTTGGCAGAGCATGGATTGAGGGACTGCGTACCGACCAGTTACAGATTGGAGCAACCGGAATTGCTGTATCCCAGGTGCTTTCGGCAGTGCTTGTGGTGGCTGGTGTGGCTGTCTGGATTTATCAAATGAGACGGTTAAAAAAGAAAGAAAAATAAAAAGACAGGAAAAAGGTCCTGTTTATCTACGATATAAAGTAGGTAAGCGGGACCTTTTTTGTGTGTAAACATGAAAAAAATTGGAAATAGGCTTGCCAATTCCCACTAAGTGGTGTATTATTAGTGTAAAAGTGGTGAGAAGTGGAGTAAAGTGTCACGAAGTGGTAAATTTTATACCTCAT
>CALELW010000265.1 GCA_937902905.1 uncultured Clostridium sp.
GGGTTGTACACGCAAGTAACCCACGTACCGGAATTAAGACAAGTAATATGTATTATCGTAAACCATATTGTGCGAGACGAGTTCTTGGTTAAATCTAAGAAGTCATACAACTCGAAAACGAACGCCTGTACGCAGACAATTGTAGTCATGTGTACAGGCGTTATTTATCAACAATTAAAACAACGAAATTGCGATATTTGTTAGTTGTGAACAAAGTTATAAACATTGTCAACAATTTAAGTAGACTTATGTAGCATATTTTTGACTATAAGACAAGTTATCTAATTGTGTGACAACTTGGTGACGCACGGTTAAAATGTTTATCTGATTTATGGATTTTTGTGTTGCCGAACAGAGGGTTTTGTTGTATAATATGATTACGAGATGAGCCAATGGACATCTTGAAACTTATGGGCAAAGGAGCTGATTAGTATGAACTTAGTAATAAGTGGAAAAAACATTGACATAACGGAAGGATTGCGTGCAGCAGTTGAGGAGAAGATTGGAAAGCTCGAGCGGTATTTCAATGATTCAACAGAAGTTCATGTTACATTGAGCACAGAGAAGAATCGTCAGAAAATCGAAGTTACGGTACCGATGAAAGGAACCATCATTCGTGCAGAAGAAACAAGCACCGATATGTATGTATCGATTGATTTGGTGGAAGAAGTCATCGAACGCCAGCTTCGTAAATATAAGAACAAGCTGATTCAGAAAGAGCAGAACGTAGCACAGTTTAGCAAAGGATTTGTTGACGAAGACGCTTACGAAGAGGAAGAAATTTCCATTATTCGTTCCAAAAAATTTGCGATGAAACCGATGGATCCGGAAGAAGCCTGTGTACAGATGGAACTTCTCGGACACACATTCTTCGTTTTCCGCAACTCAGAAACCGACGAAGTAAATGTCGTTTATAAGAGAAAAGACAATACATACGGTTTGATTGAGCCGGAATTCTAAATGAAAAATAATAATCACCCCTGGTGGCAAGCAGGATATTTGCTTCGCAAATATAGCTTCCCCCGGGGGTGATTTTATTTTTCGCAAAAAAGGAAGAGGGGGACTGCCTCCCTTAAAAAATGTAGTTTTCTATTTTTTTCGGGTTTTAACTTTATTTGTAGTCCGATTTTCGCTTGAAATTGTTCTAAATTACGGAAACTGAAAAAACCAAGCGAACATCTGTCACAAACAAAGGCAAACCCCGAAAAGAAATAGAAAAGGTTGCATTCTCCCCCGACTAATGATAAAATACCATATTGAGACAGTAACGTCTCTTGTTAGGATGTATGGCATGTGGCAGCGTGAAAATGCCACGCAAAAAATAATTGGAGAGTGACAAAATGGGATTATTTAGTAAGTTTGTAGGAACACATAGTGAGCGTGAAGTGAAACGTGTGCTTCCGATTGTTGACAAAATTGAATCACTTGAACCAGAAATGGAGAAGTTATCCGATGAAGAGCTTCGCGGCAAAACGGCGGAGTTTAAGAAACGTTTGGCAGATAAAGAAACTTTGGATGACATTTTACCGGAAGCGTATGCTGTTGTGCGTGAGGCTTCTAAGAGAACCATCGGACTGAGACATTTTCGTGTACAGTTGATTGGTGGTGTCATTTTACATCAGGGACGTATTACCGAGATGCGTACCGGTGAAGGTAAAACACTCGTATCTACCCTTCCGGCGTATCTGAATGCGCTCGAAGGAAAAGGTGTTCATATCGTAACAGTAAACGACTATCTGGCAAAGCGTGATGCGGAGTGGATGGGTCAGATTCATGAATTTCTTGGTCTGACAGTCGGTGTTATTTTGAACAGCATGGACAATGACGAGAGAAGAGAAGCATATAACTGCGACATCACGTATGCGACAAACAACGAACTGGGATTTGATTACCTGCGTGACAACATGGTTATTTACAAAGAGCAGTTAGTACAGCGTGATTTGCACTATGCCATTGTCGATGAGGTTGACTCGGTATTGATTGACGAGGCGAGAACACCTCTTATTATTTCCGGTTCCAGCGGAAAATCGACAAAGATTTACGAGGCGTGTGATAACTTAGTGCGCCAGTTGAAAAAAGGTACTGAAAAAGAATTGTCCAAGATGGACATTATCATGAAAGAAGATAATAACGAAACCGGTGACTATGTTGCAAACGAAAAGGAAAAGACAGTAAACCTTACCGAGCAGGGTATCAAAAAGGTAGAGCGTTTCTTTCATTTGGAAAACTTGGCAGACCCGGAAAACTTAGAGATTCAGCACTGCGTAAACTTATCGCTTCGTGCCCATGCGTTGATGCACCTTGATAAGGATTATGTAGTAAAAGATGATCAGGTACTTATCGTAGACGAATTTACCGGACGTATCATGCCGGGAAGACGTTATTCGGACGGTTTACATCAGGCAATTGAAGCAAAAGAGCATGTAAAAGTGAAGAGAGAGAGTAAAACCCTTGCCACAATTACATTCCAGAACTTCTTTAATAAATATGATAAGAAATGTGGTATGACCGGTACCGCTCTCACAGAGGAAAAAGAGTTCCGTGAGATTTACGGCATGGACGTTGTTGAAGTGCCGACAAACCTGCCGGTACAGCGTATTGACCACAATGATTCCGTATATAAAACAAAACGTGAGAAATTAAATGCGATTGTTGAAGATATTGCGGCAAGTCATGAAAAAGGACAGCCGGTATTGGTTGGTACGATTACGATTGACGCTTCGGAAGAATTGTCACAGTTATTGAAAAAACGTGGAATTCCACATAAAGTATTGAATGCGAAGTTCCATGAACTTGAGGCAGAGATTATCGCAGATGCCGGTCAGATTGGAGCAGTTACGATTGCGACAAACATGGCTGGACGTGGTACGGATATTAAACTGGGCGAGGGCGTAACGGAACTTGGCGGTTTGAAAATTATTGGTACAGAACGTCATGAATCCCGCCGAATTGATAATCAGTTGCGTGGTCGTGCCGGACGTCAGGGCGACCCGGGTGAATCGAAATTCTACATTTCGCTGGAAGATGATTTGATGCGTTTGTTCGGTTCCCAGAATCTGATGCAGATGTTTAATTCGCTTGGTATGCCGGAAGGCGAGCAGATTCAGCACAAGATGCTTAATAAAGCGATTGAGCGTGCACAGAAGAAGATTGAGAGCAACAACTACGGAATCCGTAAAAATCTGTTGGAATATGACCAGATTAATAACGAGCAGCGTGAGATTATTTACGCTGAGCGCCGCAAGGTACTCGATGGCGATGACATGCGCGATACGATTATCAGCATGATTGATGAATTGGTTGAAAAATATGTCTGTATGGTAATTGGTGCTGATCAGGGACCGTCTTTGTGGAATCTGGATGAGTTGAATGAAATTCTCATTCCGATGATTCCGGTTAAACCGATTACCGGTGAGGGCTGCAGTTCAAGAGATGAATTGATTCAGAATTTGAAAGAAGAAGCTCTTCGTCTGTATGAGACAAAAGAAGCAGAATTTCCGGAGCCGGAGCAGATTCGTGAGATTGAGCGTGTCATTATTTTAAAAGTAACGGATAGCCGCTGGATGGATCACATAGACGATATGGATCAGCTTCGTCAGGGAATCGGACTTCAGGCATTTGGACAGAGAGACCCGGTTGTCGAGTATCGTTTACAGGGCTATGATATGTTCAACGATATGACGGAGTCCATTCGTGAAGAGACGGTTAAGATGCTGATGCATGTCCGCATTGAGCAGAAGGTTGAGCGTGAGCAGGTTGCTGAAGTGACAGGAACCAATAAAGATGATTCGGCAAATGCACCGATTGTCCGTAAATCGGAAAAAATCAGCCGAAATGCACCGTGCCCATGTGGTTCCGGGAAAAAATACAAATATTGCTGTGGCAGATAAGCAGTGAATGACTGCGTTTGCATAAAAAAATTAAGGTGGTGATTTTGTGGTTGAATTGGATAACATCCGAATCGAACTGAGCAGTTTTGAAAAACCACTTCTGGAAGTAAGGGATTCACTTTAACTTAGCAGAGAAAAAGTTAAGGATTGAAGAACTTGAGAGAAATATGGAAGCACCTGACTTTTGGGACGATGCCGAGAAGGCAAGTGCGGATATGAAGGAATTAAAGGACTTAAAGAGTATTGTTGAACGTGCCGATGCACTCAGCATGGCGTATGACGATATTATGACGCTGATTGAGATGGGGAATGAAGAGGCGGATGAGTCACTGGTTCCGGAAGTTGAAAATGAGTTTGTGCAATTCCAGAAGGAATTTGAAGATTTACGAATTACAACGATGCTTACCGGTGAGCATGATGCCGAGAATGCGATTCTTACCCTGCATGCAGGAGCCGGTGGCACAGAGAGCTGCGATTGGGCAAGTATGTTGTGCCGTATGTATGAGAAATGGGCAGACAAACGCGGCTTTACCGTAGAAGTTTTAGACTCACTGGATGGTGATGAGGCAGGACTGAAATCCGTCACATTGGAAATTCAAGGAGATAATGCTTATGGTTATTTAAAGAGTGAGCACGGCGTTCATCGTCTGGTGCGTATCTCACCGTTTAATGCGGCGGGAAAACGACAGACTTCGTTTGTGTCGTGTGACGTCATGCCGGATATTAAGCAGGATATTGATATTGAAATCGCAGATGATGATATCCGAATTGACACGTACCGTTCGAGCGGTGCCGGTGGACAGCATATCAACAAAACGTCATCGGCAATCCGAATTACCCATTTTCCAACGGGTATTGTGGTACAATGTCAGAATGAGCGTTCACAGCATATGAATAAGGATAAAGCGATGCAGATGCTCAAAGCGAAACTTTTGATTTTGCGTGAACAGGAAAATCTGGCAAAAGAATCCGATATCCGTGGTGAAGTCAAAGAAATTGGCTGGGGCAGTCAGATTCGCTCTTATGTTATGCAGCCGTACACGATGGTAAAAGACCATCGGACCAATGCAGAGACCGGAAATGTTTCTGCGGTATTAGATGGTGATATTGACATGTTTATGAATGCCTATTTGAAATGGATTAACAGTTAGAAGGGGATAAGGTATGAAAGAAGTCGTTACATTTTTTTTGAGTGGCAAAGAATACGGAGCAGATGTTTCCGAGATACAGGGAATTGAAAATTACGTGGAATACGCAAAGGAGCCCGGGCTTTCCGATGGCTTTTTAGGCATTGTTTCAATCCGTGATGAGTGGGTTCCTTTGCTAAATCTGAAAAAGAAACTGGTTCTGCCGCCGGTGCCCGTAACAGGGGAGACCAAGTATCTGGTGTTTCAGCTGCCGCAGGGGAAAGCAGCCGTTTTAGTGGATGGTGTTTCGAATATTATTCAGGCGGATGGCGATGAAATACAGGATTTCCCGGCACTTGTGCACACGAAAAAGACGGCGTATGCCGACTTTGTGGTAAACCACAAGGGACGGTTGATTCTTAGTATTAATCCGGGAAGCCTTCTCACAAAAGAAGAGTGGCAGGAAGTTGATAAAGTGCTGAAAAGCAAAAGTGAAGAGTCTAACGAAGAGTAAGACTTTTGATTTGGAAATGGAGGAAAAAATGATTCGAATTGCAGTGTTAGGTTATGGAACGGTTGGTTCCGGTGTTGTTAAGGTGATTCAGACAAATGCAAAAATTATTGCAAAGAGAGCCGGACAGGAAGTTGAAGTGAAATATGTATTAGACCTTCGTGATTTCCCGGACGACCCGATTCAGTCCAAAGTAGTACATGATTTTAATGTTATCTTAGAAGACCCGGAAGTGGATATTGTTGTAGAGACCATGGGCGGAACGAAACCGGCTTATGAATTTGTGAAAAAATCTTTGTTAGCCGGAAAAAGTGTATGTACATCCAATAAAGAATTGGTGGCTGCTTATGGAGCAGAGCTTGTGCATATCGCAAAGAGCAAGACGGTAAACTTCTTGTTTGAGGCGAGTGTCGGCGGTGGTATTCCGATTATCAGACCGTTAAACCAGAGTCTGACTGCTGACCGAATCGAGCAGATTAATGGTATTTTAAATGGAACGACAAACTATATCCTTACGAAGATGGCACAGGAAGGTTCTGATTTTGCCGACGTTTTGAAAGAGGCACAGGAACTTGGCTATGCAGAAAAAGACCCGACCGCAGATGTGGAAGGATATGATGCCTGCCGTAAGATTGCGATTTTGACTTCTTTAGCATACGGACAGCAGGTGGATTACGAGGATATTTATACCGAAGGAATTACCAAAATTACGGCAGAAGATTTCAAATATGCAAAAGCCCTTGGCGCTGCTATTAAAATCTTTGGCACAAGCCGTAAAGAAGGAAATAAATTGTATGCAATGGTTGCACCACAGATGATTCAGGCAGACAATCCGCTGTACGCAGTGAATGATGTATTTAATGCAATCTGTGTGACAGGAAACATGCTTGGTGATGTTATGTTTTATGGTAAAGGTGCCGGAAAAGAGGCAACAGCAAGCGCAGTTGTATCGGATGTGGTTGATGCAGTAAAACATATGAATGTCAATGTGATGACAATCTGGGAAGATGAAAAACAGGAAGTTGCTCCGATGGATGAAATGAAAAACCGTTTCTTCGTCCGCATTGGTGCAAGTGAAAAAGCAAAAGCAGAAGATTTGTTTGAAGAGGTTACACCGGTAGATGGTGGAATTGCAGATGAATTTGGCTTTTTGACAGGAACCATGACTGAAAAAGAATTTAACGAAACCATTTCTCAGTTTGATACATTTATTACGAGAATTCGTGTTGGATTCTAACAAAAGAGAGACTCACTGAGAAGGAGGAAACTATGGTATCAACAGGACAAATGATGGGCTATGTGATGGCAATTTTGCTGCCACTGATTGCCGTTTTGATTCCTTTTTATATCTTATGGAAACAGTCCAGTAAAGTGGAGCGTGGAATGCTCGGAGCCATTGGTTACGGAATCATGGGATATTTCTGGCAGGAAATTATCTACAGTTTCTTAGGACTTCTTGCACTTACGAAAATGCGTGATGTTTTAAATGCGACCGGTGGAAATGCGGTTGTGGTTGCTTTTGTAGAAGCGCTTGCCGGCAGTATTTTTGTTGCAGCAGGATTGTACTGGGGTGTTTATTTGACAAACACCAAGCAGCGTTCTTTATACCGCTCAACAACGGTAGGACTTGGTTTTGGTCTTGGAGCTGCGCTTCTTACTTACGGATTCCAGCTTTATTATGCGATACGGATTAACGTAGGAGCATTTACCGGAACCGATATGGCAAAAGCGAGTATTTTATCGACATCTACCGCATCGTTATATCTGGACGCCGTACGCAATATTTTAGTTGTACTTGTTTACATGGGTGTTGCCTTTTTGGTTGGAAAGAATTACTTGGAAAAGAAGAGACTTGCCGCATGGCTTACGCCAATTATTGTGTATGTATTTATCCGGTTTACCGACGTGATTTTAAATACTTATGCACCGGCACTTGTCGCTAAGATTGTGTATATGGTTGTACTCGCATTCGTTGCCGCCGTATCTGTGTGGATGGTAAGAAACTGGTATCAATCAGAGAAACAAGCGAAAAAACAGTTTTAGAATTAGCTAAATAATAACTATTCAGGACTTCTCCACCTATCAAGTTGAAATTTAAAATTAGCTAAATAATAAAAAAATTTAAAAAGAAGAAACGACAAATCAGCGAGAAATATAATTCGCATTGCGAATTCCCGATTTCGAGTCGATTTGTCGTTTCTTCTTTTTGTATATTTTGTTATTATTTTGTAATGTTTCCTATGACGCTCAAAATCTGGTCTGGCTCAAAAGGCTTCTGAACAAATTCGTTTGCGCCTAATTTAATGGCATCTACCATTTTGCTTTTCTGTCCGGCAGCGGTAACCAT
>CALELW010000266.1 GCA_937902905.1 uncultured Clostridium sp.
AATACGCAAGCCTCATACCCACGTGTTTGTACCCACGAGCCACAAACCGTTTCTATTAAATTACTGCAATCCCAAAAAACTGGCAACAAATATTTGGCACAAACTAATTAGCGAAAACTGTATAATTGAGAATAGTTTTTGTAAAATAGACCTGCGGTTCCGATGCAACTCTTTTCCCTTGATTTGTCCCATAGGGATGCATTTATCAAGTTTCATCTGGAGAAATTAGATGATAAAACAACTCTTCCTGTTAATTTTCGCCTTTTAGGTTGCAATTTCTTCATAAATTTTCTTGGTTAGATTTGAATGCGGCGCAAAAATGCAACCCTACAGAATATATTGAGCAAAAAGCGTTGTTTTGAAAACACAAGAAGCGACTCATTTCTTGTTGGTTAGTGTCAAGTGCTCGTATTTTTTTAGTTTCCAGTAATTCCGTAGAAACGGTTTGTGGCTCGTGGGTACAAACACGTGGGTATGAGGCTTGCGTATTTTGCATGCCCATACCCTTACGCGTTTGTTAAGCGGGAGCGCCCACGAAGCACAAACTTTTCTTGATGCTTTTACTAAAACCCTAAAAACCTCCCCCACCTTGCCAATGTCTCCATTCTATTGTAAAATAAAAAGTAAATATTCATGGCAGGAGGGATTTACGATGAATCTTTATGAAAGACTCATGTGGACGGCAACAGAAAACCGGTATCCGATGCATATGCCCGGGCACAAGCGGGCAGGTCTTTTTACGATGGCAAATCCCTATGCATTTGATGTGACAGAAATTGATGGCACAGATAATCTTCATCAGCCGGAGGGGGAAATCCTTTGGGAGATGGAGCAGATGAAACAAAAGTATGGAACGATGGATTCTTACCTTTTGGTAAATGGCAGCACGTGTGGCATCTTAGCGGCAATTTCTGCCTGCTGTCATCCGGGCGATACGATTGCGATTGCCAGAAACTGCCACCGTTCGGTGTATCATGCCGTGGAGCTTTTGTCATTGAAACCGGTTTATGTATATCCGGAAATAGATAAAGAGACGGGAATCTGCCTTGGAATTTCTTCGGAGGAAGTGAAGCGTGTCATAGCAGATACGAAACCTGCCTGTGTTGTATTGACCTCGCCGACGTATGAGGGCGTTGTGTCAAATATTCGGGCGATTGCAAAGGTTGTCCATGAGGAAAATTCGTTGCTTGTAGTGGATGAAGCGCATGGCGCACATTTTGCATGGAGTGACAAATTTCCGGAGACTGCGATGGAGCAGGGAGCGGACCTTGTCATTGAGAGTCTGCACAAGACGCTGCCGGCATTGACCCAGACGGCGGTTTTGCACCGGGCAAGTGACCGTGTTTTGGCAGAGCGCGTGGAGCATTATCTGGAAATTTTTGAGACGAGCAGCCCTTCTTATGTGCTGATGGGCAGTATCAGCCAGTGTATGCAGTGGATGCGGGAATATGCCGATACTTGGTTTGAGGCTTATTTTACGAACCTTATTTGGTTTCGTGAGCACGCAGAAAAATGGCAGGAGTTACGTCTTTGGGAAAATCCGAGAAAGGAGCCGTCAAAACTTGTTGTTCTGACCGGAGGAAAATGTTCGGGCACAGAGGTGGCAGAATGGCTGCGGGAAGAATTTCAAATTGAAGTGGAAATGGCGGCTGCGGGATATATTCTTGCAATGACAAGTCTTGCGGATTCAAGAGATGGTTTTGTCCGTCTTATGGATGCCCTTACTAAAATTGATGAAAGACTGCAAAAAATTTCTTTTATAAAAGAGATAAAAGCAGATTATGGCGAGTCGGTTTTAACTTGTCCGGAAGTGGAAATGCTGCCGGTGCAGGCGGTAAATGCACTGGAGGAGACAAAGCCTGTAAATGAGGCAGAGGGATTTGTCTCGGCGGAATATGGAATGGTGTATCCACCGGGAATTCCGTTTTTAGTGCCGGGAGAAAAGATTACAAAAACGGTTTTAGATAAGATAGAAAATGCAAAAAAAGCAGGACTTCATTTGTTTGGATTTGCGGATGTAAGCGGACAGACCGTGCAGGTTGTGAAAGAAGAAAAGAAAAGGTAAAGAGAGGATTCTACCATGGGCAGATTGTTTGTATTTATGGGGAAAAGTGCATCGGGAAAAGATACGCTTTACGGGGAACTGTTGGCGCGTTACCCGGAGATTCATGCAGTGATTCCCTATACGACCAGACCGATACGGGAGGGCGAAACGGATGGTGGAGCGTATTATTTTGTCTCCGAAGATAAAATGCGCAGGATGGAAAAAGAGAACCGGATTGTGGAATCGAGGTGTTATCAGACCGTCCATGGACCGTGGTATTATTTCACGGCGGAAGATGGACAGATTGACTGGGACAAAGGCGATTTTGTGCTAATTTCGACGCTGGAAGGTTTTGAGAAAATTTCCCGGTTTTATGGTGCCGATAAGGTTGTTCCGCTTTATATTGAGGTGGATGACATGACCCGGATTGAGCGCTCGCTGAAAAGGGAAAAAGAACAGAAAAATCCATGCGTTTCCGAGGTGTGCCGCCGGTTTCTGGCAGATGAAAAAGATTTTTCCAAAGAAAATCTCAAGCGCTTAAATATTACGGACAAAATCGTAAATGATTCCGTTGAAAATGCACTGAGAGAGATTGCTCTGCGGATAAAAAGTGGTAGATAAATCATGTGAAACGTGGTATTATAAATCGAGAAAGAGGTGATATTTTGGATATTCGAGTGGACAACATGCAGCAGGTAAATGCGACGACACAGACGCAGCAGGCGCAGCAAAGTGGAGAAGATTTTAAATTTACACTGATGAGTTCGATTGAAGAAGCTGGTCTTTCCGAGCGGTTATCGGTTATGATGCAGGAAATTACGATGCAGGGCGAAAAGCTTGGCAAGCATATGGATGTCCGGGATATGAAGCATTACCGCCGCCTCATTCAGGAATTTATGAATGAGATAGTAAATCGTTCGCATAAATTCAGCCGTGAAAATTTCTTGGACCGCCGCGGCAGACACCGTGTGTATGGCATGATTAAGCGTGTAAATGTGGTGTTGGATGAACTGGCGGGAGAGTTGATTAAAGAAGAAAAAGATACCCTTGCGATTTTGAGTAAAGTTGATGAAATCAGAGGGTTATTACTGGATATTATTACGTGATAAAAGAAGGGAGAAACGATGTTTTCATTTTCAGAAATTGTAGGTCATGAACAGATAAAGGAACATATGCAGGCAGCGATTCGTGACAAGAAACCGTTTCATGCGTATTTGTTCCAAGGCGAGGAAGGTGTTGGCAAAGAGGCACTGGCTAGGACGTTTGCCGCAGGCTTGCAGTGCCAGAGCGAGTCGGCAGATAAACCGTGCAAAGAATGTGTGTCCTGCCGCCAGATGGAGTCCGGAAACCAGCCGGATGTTATCTGGGTAACAAGAGAGAAGGCGAGCCTTGGCGTGGATGAAATCCGCGAGCAGCTTTGTAATACGATGGATATTAAGCCGTTTTCGAGCCCGTATAAAATTTACCTCGTGCCGGAGGCGGAAAAAATGACAGAGGCGGCACAGAATGCGCTGTTAAAAACAATTGAGGAACCGCCGGAATATGGTATTGTCATTTTGATGACGAGTAACATTTCTGCGTTGCTGCCGACGATTCAGTCACGCTGTCTTACGATGGAATTTCGTCCGCTCAGCACTGCCGTTGTGGAATCGTTTGTCAAAGAACATTGTCAGGTGCCGGATTATCAGGCGAGAGCGAGTGCGGCATTTGCACAGGGAAATCTGGGAAAAGCGATGCGGTATGCGAAATCAGAAGATTTCATTGAGAGAAAGGACCATATTATTTCTCTGCTGCGACATGTGGAGCAGATGGATTTGTCTGAGATGTTAGCGGTAATTAAGGATTTGGGAACACGCAAAGATGAAGTGCGTGATTATATTGATTTAATGGTGCTGTGGTACCGGGATGTGCTTTTGTTTAAGGCGACAAAGGATATTAACCAGCTTTTGTTCCAGGATGAGGCGTCTTATATTTCCCGTGAGGCAAGCCACCGCAGTTATGAGAAAATCGAGGAAATACTGCAGGCGTTTGAAAAGGCAAAAGTCCGCCTGCGCGCAAATGTAAATTTTGATATTACGATGGAGCTTATGCTTCTTACTTTGAAATAGAGATACGGAGGTTATTATGAAGATTATTATTGGTGTTAGTTTCCGACAAGCGAGAAAGGTATATTTTTTTGACCCGGGCGATGAGCAGATTGAGCGCGGGGAGCACGTAATTGTCGAGACGGCAAAAGGTGTTGAATACGGAACGGTTGTTGTGCCAAACCGTGAGATGGCAGAAGAGAAAATTGTGGCACCGCTGAAAAAGATTATTCGTGTGGCAACATCGAAAGATGAAGATATTGAGTTAAAGAACCGTGAAAAAGAAAAAGATGCATATAAAATTTGTCTTGAAAAAATTGCAAAACACGGATTGGAAATGAAGCTCATTGCGGCTGAGTATACATTTGATAACAATAAATTATTGTTTTATTTTACAGCGGATGGACGAATTGATTTCCGCGAGCTGGTAAAAGATTTGGCGAGCGTATTCCGCACTCGAATTGAACTTAGACAGATTGGTGTGCGTGATGAAACAAAAATCTGCGGAGGAATTGGAATCTGCGGAAGAACTTTGTGCTGCCATAGTTATTTATCCGAGTTTGCACCGGTTTCGATTAAAATGGCAAAGGAGCAGAACCTTTCCCTGAATCCGACGAAAATATCCGGTGTCTGCGGACGTTTGATGTGCTGTTTGAAAAATGAAGAAGAGGCTTATGAGGAATTAAACAGTCGTCTGCCACACATTGGAAGCCATGTGAAAACGGCGGAAGGTTTGGATGCGGAAGTACAGAGTGTAAGTGTCTTAAAGCAGCTTGTGAAGGTTATTGTTTCTTTGGATGACGGTGAGAAAGAGGTGCGTGAGTACCGCGTGGATGAGTTGAAATTCCGTCCGAACAAGCCGAAAAACAGAATTAAAGAAAAACATGATAAAGAGTTAAAGAAATTAGAGGCAATGGAGAAAAAGGAAGGAAAATCGAAGCTGAATGAGTAATCAAAAAGACCCAAAGGATTTTCTTTACGAGGGCGAGCGGCTGGATGATTTGCAGCGGGATGGAATGTACATCATTCAGAATCCGAAGTGGTTCTGCTTTGGCATGGATC
>CALELW010000267.1 GCA_937902905.1 uncultured Clostridium sp.
ATCGAGACGTTGGTTGCAACCACCGAGGAAAATACAGCGATGATTACCAATATCGCAGAGAGCATTACGAAACAGCGTGATTCTGTCGGTGACGTCAAATCAGAAATTGTGAACATTTCCGATTTATCGGATACGTTGAAGGGACATTTTGAAGGGGAAGAAATTGGAAGGTAGTATGATTCGCCTGGATATACAACTTAAAACGTAATTCCGGTTCCAAGGTTTGGAAAAATAAGCGAGGCAGCACAGTCGCATAAGAATGCCAGTATCAGCAGTGTGGAAATGGTATACCGCACGGATACTGGTATTTTTTTATGGAATTTTTCCAAAAGCGGCGCAAGCAGGCAGACCCAGAGCGTTCCGGCAATTCCGAATCCGGCGGCGGAGGCAAGGCAGATATAACCGCGGTAGTTCACAAAATAACCGGAGTAATCCCAGTAACGCAGATGCCAGAATGTATCGAGCAGCCAGCCAATGGCAAGTTCAAGCCCTGTGCCAAGCAGCGTGGAAAAGAGAAAGACATGCCAGACAGATTTTTGCCGAAACTGCATGAGAAGGGAAAACAAGGAAGCACCAATTCCATAAACCGGGAGCCATGGACCATATAGAAAGCCACGGTTGTAGAACGCTCCGTCTTTTACCAGAAAAAGGAGCACTTCCCAGAAAAAGCCCCCGATGGAAGCCACAAAGAAGTAAAAAATCTCCAGCCCGATTCGATACGATATAGGATTCTGTGCCGGTACACAGAGTTTGTGAAAATCCGGAAGGGATGATTGTTTTTTCATACGAGATAGTATGAGCAAAATCCCGGAAAAATATTCTCTAGTCGAAATGTTACATTTGAGACGGACAAATGTCCTTTTTTTCAGAAAAACGACAAAAACCCCGTCCAACTTGTAAACATAAAATTCGTAGCATATAATAGAGACAATTGAGAATTATTAGGAGGAAAGACCATGCTCGAACAAGAGAAAGTTATTGTCATTGACTTTGGCGGTCAGTACAACCAGTTGGTTGCAAGAAGAGTCAGAGAATGCAATGTATACTGTGAGATTTATTCCTACAAGACGGACATCGAACAGATTAAGGCGATGAACCCGAAGGGAATCATTCTTACCGGCGGCCCAAACAGCTGCTATGAACCGGATTCTCCGACCTGCAGCAAAGAGTTGTTTGAACTCGGCGTTCCGGTGCTCGGACTCTGCTACGGCGCACAGTTGATGATGCACGTATTAGGAGGAAAAGTGGAAAAGGCGCCGGTTCGTGAATACGGAAAAACAGAGGTTATGGTGGACAAGTCATCCGCATTATTCCAGGATGTAGCAGAGACAACCATCTGCTGGATGAGCCATTTCGACTACATTTCCAAGACAGCTCCGGATTTCAGAATCGTGGCGCACACGGCAGACTGCCCGGTTGCAGCAGCAGAAAACGAGGCGAAAAAGCTTTATGCGATTCAGTTCCATCCGGAAGTACTTCACACAC
>CALELW010000268.1 GCA_937902905.1 uncultured Clostridium sp.
TTTTTTGCTATTCTAATAACAGTTTAACCACAAAGGAGAGGGAGGCGAGGCATTTTATGTTTCTCAAAAAGTTTGCAGAGTTTAACTCGATTTGTATACAGTGCCATGACAGTCCGGATGCAGATGCGATGGGGGCTGCGTTTGGTTTGTATGCGTATTTTATGAATCTGGGTAAAAAGGTAAATTTGATTTATGCAGGGGAGCATCAAATTACGAAGCCGTCGCTGAAATTGATGGTGGATCGTCTTGGTATTCCGATTCGATATGTGGATGAAATGCCGGAACATGATATTTTGATTACCGTGGACTGTCAGTATGAGGGGGGGAATATTACATCTATGCCGGTGAAAAAGGTGGCAATGGTGGATCATCATCCAATTTGTGTGAAAACGGATGAATGGTGTTTTATTTTCCCGGAGTTTGGAAGCTGTTGTACCGTGGTCTGGGAGCTGCTTTTAGAGGCCGAGTATCCGGTGAATGAGAACTGGCAGGTGGCGACGGCATTGTATTATGGTTTGTATAGTGATACCAGCAGTTTGTCTGAAATTTACTATCCGGCAGACAGGCAGATGAGGGATTCTCTGCAGATTAATAGAGAGTGTCTGGATGAAATGATTCATGCAAATTTGCAGCGGGAGGATTTGGAGATAGCAGGAGAAGCGTTGACTCACTATTACTATGATGAGGAAAAGCGTTTTGCTGTGCTGCATACAAAACCATGTGATCCGAACTTGCTTGGCGTTATTAGTGATATGGTTAATTGTGTGGCAACCGTTGACTGCTGTGTGGTATATAATGAAACGCCGATTGGATATAAAATGTCGGTACGAAGTGCGAAAAAAAATCTGCCGGCGAGTGATTTGGCAGAAGAAGTCAGCCGTGGAATTGGTGCTGGTGGCGGTCATACGAATAAAGCGGGCGGCATGTTGATGAAACACATGCTCGCCACACAGTATCCGGGGGAAGATGTAAAAGAAATTCTCATTCAGCGAATCCGTGAGTTTATGCGTGAAGCCGCTTGCTGATTTCCATGAGAGGAATCGGCATCAGGGATAAAATACCTACGACAACCCATTCGCGTAGATTAAGTGCCTGCGTGTGGAAAATAGGCTGGAGAGCGGGCACACAGATGACCAGACATTGTAGAGCAATGCAGAACAATACACTAAATAAAAGTTTTTTGTTTCCAAGAATCCCCGTCTCTAACAGCGAGTGCTCACTTCTCATATTAAACGAGTGAACTAACTGCGATAAAGAAAGCACGGCAAAGCACATGGTGGAATTGCCGCTTGTATAGGCAAAAAGTGCTAAGGAGCCGATAAACATACCTTCTAAAACCATCTGAAAGACGGTATCAAAGTGGAAGATACTTTCATTTTTCGATAATGGTGGACGGTTCATGCTGTCCGGATCCGGTGGCTCGACACCGAGGCATAGTGCCGGAAAAGAATCCGTCACGAGATTAATAAACAATAACTGTACCGGCAAAAGCGGCGCGGACAGTCCGAAAAAGATAGCAACAAAAATCGTCATGATTTCCCCGATGTTACAAGACAAGAGGAAATGGATGGCTTTTTTTATATTATCGTAAATACCGCGCCCTTCCCGGACGGCACTTACAATAGTGGAAAAATTATCGTCCATCAGAATGATGTCAGATGCATTTTTTGCAACATCGGTTCCGGTGCGTCCCATGGCACAGCCGATATCCGCTGCTTTTAGAGCAGGAGCATCATTAACACCGTCACCGGTCATGGCAACGACATTTCCCATTGCCTGATACCCTTTTACGAGGCGGACTTTGTGGGCTGGGGATACACGGGCAAAGACGTGGTATTTCTTGAGAGCCGCCGGCAGTGAACGGTCGCTGATTGCATCTAAGTCGGCACCCGTAATGACCTCGTTCTTTGTTTGGCAGATGCCGAGTTCCTTGCCAATTGCCGCAGCGGTATTTTTGTGGTCGCCGGTAATCATAATCGGACGGATTCCGGCGTGCTGGCAGCTTTTAACAGCGGCGTAAGCTTCCGGGCGGGGCGGGTCAATCAGACCTGCCATTCCAAGAAAAACCAAATGGGATTCTAAGGTATTGTTGTCCGGGCGGCTTTTGTGCAGACAAAAACCGAGAGCAATGACACGAAGTGCATTGGCGGTGTAATTTT
Source organism: uncultured Clostridium sp. (assembly GCA_937902905.1). Classification (GTDB taxonomy): domain Bacteria; phylum Bacillota; class Clostridia; order Lachnospirales; family Lachnospiraceae; genus Eubacterium_F. The sequence goes on from CALELW010000268.1 coordinate 2,160, forward strand.
CAATTTGCTCATTTAACCTGTGTCGCATCGTGTGTGTCAGCGGACGTGTGCTGCCATCTTTATCGAGATACGAGTGACAGTTGGCAAGGATAAATTCCGGAGCCCCCTTAGTTATTGCTAAATATCCATTGGACGTCCGATGCAGTGTCGTCATCCGCTTGCGAATTGAGTCAAACGGAATTTCTTCAATAACCGGAAATTCTTTTCGTAAATTTGTATAATTAAGTCCGCTTGATGCACCGTAATGAATCAGTGCGTGTTCGAGTGGGCCGGATTGGTTGTTGCAAAGCAGAAAATAACGAAGTAAGGTTTCTTCATTTTCGGTGCTGTATGTATTTCGAACCGTCATGCGGTTCTGGGTAAGTGTGCCGGTTTTGTCGGAACAGATAACAGAAGCACTTCCAAGTGTTTCCACGGCAGGAAGATGGCGGATAACGGCACACTGTTTTGCCATGCGCTCAACACCGAGACTGAGCATAATAGTAACAAGAGCGGGCAGACTTTCCGGAATGGCTGCGACGCCAAGACTGACGGAAGTCATAAACATATCAAAAACCGGCTGATTTTTCTGCAATCCCAGAAAAAATAGAATGGCACAAATAATCAAGGCCAGGATGCCAAGCACTTTTCCCGTGTGATTGAGGCGTCTGGTAAGAGGTGTCTGCGGTGCCTGTTCGTGTGACAGCATACCGGCGATTTTCCCAATTTGCGTATTCATGCCGGTTTCCGTAACACAGAACAATCCATTTCCAGTCGTAATCATTGTACCTGAAAATACCATATTGAGCTGGTCACCGAGTGAAAGACTTTCCATATGCAGCGAGTCAGAAGTTTTTTCGATGCTTCCCGTTTCGCCGGTA
>CALELW010000269.1 GCA_937902905.1 uncultured Clostridium sp.
AAGTAAATTCATACCATCCGCTAAATGTTATTTAAAAACATAAATTCTTACAGGATAATCCTCATTGCCGTATGTAGTATCAAACATCACCTTGTATTTGTCTGACATAATAGGCTTGAGTAAATATCTGTTATTGCATCCCCAAATAGGATAGCGTTCTAGGTGAGTAATCATATCCCAATTGCAACCTTGAGGAAATCGTGTTCGAAGCCATGCGACAATTTCATCTACTCCATGACATACAATCTGGTCAAGTTCATCGCTTTCATCTAACCATGTACCATACCAAGAGCCATTTCTAAAATACAATCTATAATATCCGAGATAATCCGGCGAATTCTTCAATGCTGACAAATCAGTTGTCTCATTATCCGCTTCAAAACCTAAGAAGCATCTGTTTGTATTCACGTATTCTCTTAAGTCTGTATTATCTAATGCTCTGGGACATCTGAACAATTCTTGGTTTGTTTCACCTCTGAAATCACCGTAAATAATAGAGTATTCATCATTCTGTACAAGTTTAGTCATTTACATTTACCTCATTTTAATATTTCTTTCAGCAAGAAGTGCCTGTAATATATTCAGACAAATTCATTTCTTCAAATGTTTTAATCAACGATTCTAAGACAGCACGCAATTCTTCTCGGTCAAGATGCCTTGTATAATCGTAGTCGCTAAACAAACAATCGTCATCGCTATCTACAGCATAATACACAGAGTAATGTTTGTCTACATCATCTACAATTGACACCTGTACACACAAAGTACCATTTAATTCAGAATTGATGGATTTACGGTCTATACAATAAAAACCCATCAATCCAGATGTTCGAGATATTTTCCTGTCATAATTGTCTTGTGCGTCCGTAATAATACTATTTAAAAGACTATCTGCAAGCTGTTTCATGAATATTACACCTCCTTACAAGATGGACATACATGATTATCAGTTCCACTTACAATTTTGCCACATACACTGCAACGATGAAATTTTGTTTCTGGGACAATGCGTTTTACATGGTAGCCTTTATTTTCCCAAAAAGCTTTTGCCATACCGACATTTGCAAATGAGCCATCACCATTGTATTCTTTTTCGTCTTTTAACATATCTACATAGTACAACATAATTATATCTCCTTTCTGCTGTCAAGAACGTGGATAGCTTCACGAATTTCACTGGCGGAATAACCAAAGAGAGAGCAGTGTACATATTCGCCGTAATTTTCCAGACTATCTACTTCAATCATCAAGTCATCTTTGCTGTATTTATGTTTCCTAATAATTGCAATCAATCCATTCAAATGTCCATTATTCATATCGCAACATCTCCTTTATTAATATATGTACATTATACCATAATAATACCGTTATGTCAAGGATGTTATAAACTAAACATATGCATACATATAAAATAAGCAGAACGTTAACATCAGTTAATAACAGAAATAAAACCTTTTTATTTGCATAGAATTTTAAAACGTTCTACATAGTAAAAGCGTAATCAACATTGAGTAAAATTAACCCGGCTTATTGTATAAAAAAAAAGACGGAGAACTTAATCTCTGCCTTTTAAATATCTTTTTCACTGAAAGTATACTATAAAACCAATATTCAACAAACGATTGCAACGTCAACAACTATTTCAACATATTATAATAATAATCCCATTCTTCTTCATAGATACCTGTAAGTTCTGCAACTTCCTTCGTACAAATGGCATCATAGATAAGTTGAGCCGTCTGTTCCTTTGTATAATTCTTCCAATAATCATCAACTGTTTCAAAAACATCCATAAGTCCAAGGAAATAGAAAGCATTGTCACCTATTTTGCAACAGATGCCACAACATCCGCATTCATTCATTGATATGCAGATAGTGTTATTTTTTAATCCTGCCCTAATCATATCTAAAGTAATCCTTTTCATTTTAATCTCCCCTTTTGTTATTCATATTCTGTTGCATATAAATAGCCATGACCGACCTTGTCATCATCAAACTCAAACTCCATCATGAAATTATACGTGTTTTGCAGATACAAATGTATGTCATATGGCATGATTTTTACATTCTCTGTCAAAGGTTCATCCCAGTCAGAATGTTTGTTTATATGTGCTTTTTCTTGAACTGTCGGATTTATCCATTCTTCATAGTCCACCCATGTTTCAATATCTAAACCTTTTTTTTGCATTTGATTACGGCAGTAAGTAAAAAACTGTCTCGGCGTCACATTGTTCCGTTCGATTTCTATATCATATTTTTTTTCGTATTGACAGCTTCCCATAGCTCACCTCTTAATCGCAATAGCAGTAGTATTAATATAGCAACTTCATTTCTTTACATATATTATACCATAAAACAATATGAATGTCAATATAGTATTGCAAAAGAAGAACGCATTTTAGCGTCCTTCTTGTGATATACAATCATATTAAGTTTCGATTAACCCAACGTTTTGCTCCTACAAAACTTTTACATTTATATATTTCCTTAAACCCATTTGTATTTACCGATACCGTAAATCTATTTCCACAACCATCTATCCATACATATTTACCATATACAGGATGATTTATTTCCGTACTCCAACAAGTAGGGTTTCCATCTTCATCATCTGATTCATGAATAATAGTCCAGTTTAAATTTGACATATAACTGTATCTCCTTTTATGATATTTATGCGATATAACCGATATAAGGCGGTTCGTCAAATGCGATATTTAATTCATTCATACGGCTTTCAAATTCATCAAGACTGATTTTTGCCCCATGTGTTACCCATTGACGTTCAAACTTCATGCTATCACCACATAATAAACTAAGGTAATCGCAGTCATAATCACCTACAATAATAGCTGTACCATCTGCATTCTTAAGACAGCCGGGAGTGTAATTAATTTTATTTGCAACAATCATTCGTTTAAGGCAATCTATAAGAATAACCTTTTCATGTAAGCATTTACTTGTAAAGGCACACTGAATTCGAACATTTCCTTCAATTTCATCTTTAGCAACGGCACATTCACACTCATGTACAAATTCCTCTATGATGGTGTCGAGACTTTGCAATGTTGGCACAATTTTGGATTCGAATTCTTTTTCATCCATTTTACGGTTATCATAATATGCAACGCCGTATTCCTTTGCAATAAAATGTTCCAACTTACAGGAATTATGGTAGCCATATTTTGTATCAAACTCATAAATGCTTATTCCGGTAGTGGACATATACTGGTTGATTGCTTTTGAATACAATTTTTCACAAAAAGAAACAATTTTAGTGATAACGGCACATGATTTATAAAGATGCAAATTGCCACGCATACATTGCACAATAAAATTTGCCAGATTCTCTTCAAACGTTAAATCCGTATTGCAGAAGTCACTCTTGTAAAAGCTTAATGGACGGACGTTAGATTCCGCACCTGTATAGACAATATGATTTTCCTTTTTATTAAACGAAACAGATTTTACAATAGTATAACTCATCTGCAAAACCTCCAATTTCTTTTATCTGACATATATATTATACCATAATTGCATCAAAATGTCAAGCAAAGAAGCAAAACAAAAGCCCCTATACAACATATATGTATAAGAGCTTTGCATATTCAATCACATATAATTCTTTTAAAGTCCGAATTTCCAAAATCCCAGTTACTATCTTCAAAATCCGTCCTGTTGCAGAAAGGTATTTTCGGAAGTGTATGTGGGAGAGCAGTATCCGCAGGTACTTCTATACAGCTATATTTCACAAACTTGTGAACGGTATCTGTATGTCGAATATCCACGCAAGCTTCATTAGCTATCATATCACGCGGGCTGATAGTTCCGGCAAGACTTGCAATTGAATCGCACTTGTCCAATGCAACGTTGACTGCGGTTTGTCTTTCAGTATATACGCCAACAATATCTGTATGAATACATTCGGAATCGCTGTCATATATTTTTTGTTGTAGCACGTATAAATTTTGCACAAAAATCACCTCTCAATCCATAGCAGTAGTAGATGACTGAATGCAGTCTTTGGATAAGCATTTCCCATTTAATTCAAAAGGGCATCCTTCAATACTGCAATCACCATAACAAATAGGATTTCCTTTCGTATCCATGTCATATTCAGTTGTAACAACATTATTGTTTACTTTATAATTTGCCATTCATAGCACCTCCGTTTATATATTACATTATACCATAAAGTAATCATATTGTCAATATTAAGAGCATAAGAAAAGGTGGAACGCATATAATTCCACCTTTTCATATGTCGTGTAATTCACACTATTACTGCGTGTTAATTGATACTTTTACCAACTCATTAGTTTTCTTATCTGTATATACAGTTACGATAACAGAATCTCCAACATTTAAAGCATCATATAGCGCATAGCTTACTGTAACTGTTGTTTTTAAATCATTTCCATTTTCATCTGGAATAGACACTGTCACTTCATAAGAATTTGTACTGGAAGGTATTTTACCAACCAGAACAACGCGATGTTGTATATTTTTCTCTTCAATAATCGCTTCTGTTTCATAAGAATAGGAATCAGAATCAACTCGTGATTTTGTAACATTGCTTATATGGTTGTAAAAGTTGGTGGCAAGAAAGGAGATATAAATTGTGAAAATAACAGAGTTTTTAAGTTTAAATGTTGAAAAGATGTAGACTGCACCAAAAATATACACTGCAATAACTGTAACAAAACCTATAATAACAACAATAAATTCACGGTTTTCATTCATATATTCCACCTACCTTTTAATATTCATAATACACAACTTTTTTGAATTTTTATACTTTTCATGCATACGAATTGCATAAGAAGAAAGCAATTTCATGTCATCCTCACTTAATACAACATCACGTAATACATATTCATCCATTGCATCTCTTACAACTAGAAACAATTTGTCAATAGTGGCAGTGCCGGAATTAAAATGCACATATGCAACAATACGTTCGTACAAAGCACTACATTCATCATCCAGTGCCAGTAACTGTTTCTCGGTATACGTCTTTCTGTTTTTATACCGTTTCAGATTTGCTTCTAACTCTTTGATACCTTCTGGTTTGATTTCAATTTCTACATAATCCACCAGTTTTCCATCATCCGGTCTAGTCCAATTGTATGTGGGATAAGCATACTCACGCAATTTATCTTCTGTTAATGCACCCATTAAAAATATTACTCCTTTCATTTGACATTGTACATTATACCATATTAATACTGCTAAGTAAAGGAAATAATGTTTGACATATGGTATGAGTATGGTATAATACACTTAATCAATAGAAAAGGAGAAACTAATGAAAAATATTGTTAAATATATCAGTATCTTCATAACAGGCACGGTCATATTAATGAGTGGATGCGGAAATACAAATGACGCAGTAGCAGATGCATCACTAGCAATGCTTGGAATCAAAGAAAATCAAATCATCAAAAGTGATAAAGACAAAATAGAAGATACGAATTACATTTTAGAAACAAACTATAAGGGCAACAACATGCCTGTCGAATTATATGACACAGAATTCAAAAAATCAAAATACTACATTTCAAACAAAGATTTTTTGGATGTGCTCAACAAAAAGAAAACTAATGCTCAAAAATATATTGATTCTGCAAAGGATTTCACGTCCACAATATTCGGAAACAATTATAATGACATTCTTGCAAATCAAGATACATTTACAGAATCACTAAACGGATTTTTGGTTGGAAGAGAATATTTTGAATCGGAAAAATCAGACCTTGTAGATAATCTAATGCAAGCATATGTAGACAACAAATTAGAAATGACAGCGGATTTCGAAACAGATGAAAGTTTAATCTATAATGATGTGCTTTATTATATTCGTGGTGTTGTAGAGATTACAAAAAGGGGAGGTAATGCTAAAGACTATGAAAAAGTGTTTGGTATTAAAACTGCAAAAAATGAAACAGTAAAATTAATGGTTGAATACTCATTTGAACCGGGCAATCCGCAAGGTATTGTCGGAATCAATGTAATGGGATATATTGAATAACGGAGGTTTTAAAAATTATGAGAGAAAAAGAATACATGGAATACATTAAAAAAACAGTTCTTATGGCAGAGCAGGAAGCTATGAAAGAAAAACTGAATGCAACTGGCAGTGACGCGGACAGTATTAGAGCAAAAGCAGATGGAGTATTGGCGTTAAGCAAAATTCTCAGGGAAACAATTGACGATTATAACGAGGGAAAAGAAGTTTCAAAAACTGTATCGGATAAACCACTCGATGGTCTGTATATTGCCGAAGAATTACCAATTGCATAATGACAACTGAAATAAAAAAGCTATCATGCAATTATAGATGCACGATAGCTTTTTTATTTTTGCGATGTAATCTTAAAGTTCCTTGTAATATCCAATAACTTCAATGTCATCTTCATCGACTTCATTGTAAAATGGCTTGTATACGCCATTGCTCGTATGGTAGGTTTCTCCGTTCCATTCGCGGTCAATCAAAATTGTACCATCTTCCAAATATTTTGGCGAGCAGTGGTCAAGACCGTATGTAGAAATGTCTGGAAACTTGCTTTCAAATTCCGATTTTGTAAGTTCCTCAATAATATCCATTTCTTTTCCGGTAGATGATAAATGACGTGCGCCATTTTCCCATTTTTCATACTTTACAGTTTTCATACTCAATATCTCCTTTCAAGATAAATAATAAGTTCCGTTTGCGATTGCAGAAGCTATGGCTTTGCACATATCTTTCCATGTAAGAAAAACTTCATGTTCAACACCATTTTCTACATAACTACATTCTAACTGTTTACCTTTCGCATAGCAAATGGTACTAAAAGAATGAATGTAATTTTCTTTATTCTGTCGTCCGCTAAAACCGCCGATTCCATATTCTTCCTTTAGAAAATCAACTTTTTCACTCATGGAATGATTCTCTGAGAAAAAGTTGAAAATTCTTTGTTTGCCATTTACGGATAGCGAACCGTAATTAACCAAATCATTCATAAAATCATATGGCAGTGGCATTACGGATGGAGTTGTCGCAGTAGTAAAGCTTCCTACAATATCAAAAATAGACAACTGACCTTCACATTCATAATTTGCTGATAACATAGCCTCATCTCGCTTTCTATATTGTAAGTATATTATACCATAATTATACTAAAATGTCAATATGAAAATAGGCATAAAAAGAAAGCAGGGAGAACAGTGGCAAAACTGTTCTCCCTTTATGAGGTAATCTGCTGTAACGGAAGTTCCAACAGATTATTAATTATTTTATACCATAAACACAATTAAAAGTCAATAATTAATAAAAGAAAGCTGGGAGAGCGGTGGCAAAACCGTTCTCCCTTTTATGAGGTTCAAAATTAACTTATAAGCATTTATAATCAAATTATTTGTAATCGTAATCAAGCGCATCTGGGATATTGTAAAAAAATGCTTTTTACGGAGAAATTATCGTCCTTCAAAATGTTGGGGTATTGAGAAACGTACAAATACAGGTGCGCTTGATTACAATTGCAAATGTATATTTAATTCATAGGTGCATTATACCATACTAATACCATAAAGTCAATGGTAAATTTTATCTTTATGAGGGCGGATATTTCCGCCCCGCAATACAAAGTACATCACTGTTCAATCGCATAATTCATCACGCCATACCGCTTTATCTTTTGAATAATTAATTAATAGTTTCTATCGGTGCGTAAAATGAAATTACCATGCAACTCAAGCCGATGCAACAAAGTATTGCATTGAAGAATTAATAAACAGCTACAATAGAACTTAAGACCAGTAACGTAGGAATAATAGAATAGGAAAGTGTCTTAAGTAACATTGTTAAATAGGTCATGTTTTTCATTCTCCTTTTGAATCAATTATTAACTTATGAAAACATTATACCATAACAATGTCGATACGTCAAGTAGACATTGTAAATTTTACATGATATAATGGTATTGTAATGGTATTATCTGTTTATCTTTACTCTCATATGAATGCCTGCCGTATTATCGGTAGGCATTCTTTAAATAAAAGAAAATTATAGTAGTATCATAATTAATAATGATACCGTCACGGCTTATTAAAATTAAGAAGGGGTTCTATGAGAACAAAAATTACTATAACAGCAATGGCAATGTGCTTATGCGTAACATTGAATAACAATATGATTGTTTCTGCAAAAGAAACAGACTTAAATGATGACGTATTGAATGCAACGTTGTTGATGGAAGATTTATTAAATGAACAATATTCAGAAGCAGTAAATCAAGTTGAACAGGATATTAAGTATAATGGATGGAATTATACGTTAACAATGGATACATTCTATAACAATGGAAATCCATATGAAAACCTCGATTATCAAAAAACGATTGCAA
>CALELW010000270.1 GCA_937902905.1 uncultured Clostridium sp.
TATTGGCAGAGAAAAGTTTTTGGAACGTGCATGGGCATGGAAAGATAAATTTGGCGGACGAATTGTATCGCAGCTTAAGAAAATGGGCTCTTCCTGTGATTGGGACAGAGAGCGTTTTACGATGGATGAGGGCTGTAATAAAGCAGTCAAGGAAGTATTTGTAAATCTTTATAATAAAGGTTTGATTTATCGTGGGGAGCGAATTATCAACTGGTGTCCACACTGCCTGACTTCGATTTCCGATGCGGAAGTAGAGTATGAAGACCAGAAAGGACATTTTTGGCATCTGCGCTATGCGTTTGCGGATGGAAGCGGTTATATCAATTTGGCTACAACACGTCCGGAGACACTTCTTGGTGATACAGCAGTAGCCGTGAATCCGAATGATGAGCGATATAAAGATTTGGTTGGCAAAAAACTGATTCTGCCTCTGGTACATCGTGAAATTCCGTTGATTGCTGATGATTATGTAGATATGGAATTTGGTACCGGTGTCGTAAAAATCACGCCGGCACATGACCCGAATGACTTTGAGGTTGGACTGCGTCATGACCTGCCAATTATTAATGTGATGACAGACGATGCTAAAATCGTGGATGAATATGAGAAGTATGCGGGCATGGATCGATATGAAGCAAGAAAAGCCATTGTAGAAGATTTGGAAAAAGAGGGCGCTCTTGTAAAAATTGAGGACCACGATCATAACGTAGGAACTTGTTACCGTTGTGGAACAACAGTGGAGCCGCGTGTATCCAAACAGTGGTTTGTAAAAATGAAACCACTTGCCGGTCCGGCGATTGATGCGGTAAAAGAAGGAAAAACAAAATTTGTTCCGGAGCATTTTAATAAAACGTATTTCCACTGGCTTGAGAATATCCGCGACTGGTGTATTTCCCGTCAGCTTTGGTGGGGACACCAGATTCCGGCATTTTACTGTGATGACTGCGGTGAATTGGTAGTAACAAAAGAAAATAGTGCAGTATGTCCGAAATGCGGCAAGCCGATGCGTCAGGATCCGGATACACTGGATACCTGGTTTAGTTCAGCCCTTTGGCCATTTTCAACACTTGGATGGCCGGATAAGACGGAGGAGATGGATTATTTCTATCCGACGAACACATTGGTAACCGGTTATGATATCATTCCGTTCTGGGTTATGCGAATGATGTTCAGCGGACTTGAGCACACAGGAGAAGTTCCGTTTGATACGGTGCTGATTCATGGACTTGTGCGCGATTCCCAAGGTAGAAAAATGAGTAAATCACTTGGCAACGGAATTGACCCGCTTGAAGTTATTGATAAATATGGTGCCGATGCGCTGCGTCTGACGCTGGTAACCGGAAATGCACCGGGAAATGATATGCGTTTTTATTGGGAGCGTGTTGAGGCAAGCCGTAATTTTGCCAATAAAGTATGGAATGCTTCCCGTTTCATTATGATGAATTTTGCCCAGAATGAAGATGTGGATTATGAAAATGTAACCGCAGATGAATTGACACAGGCAGATAAGTGGATTCTTTCCAAGGTGAATACACTTGCCAAGGATGTCACTGCATTGATGGATTCCTTTGACTTGGGAATTGCCGTTCAGAAAATTTATGATTTCATTTGGGAAGAATTCTGCGACTGGTATATTGAAATGGTAAAACCACGTTTGTACAATGATGCAGACGAAACAAAAGCAGCAGCTTTGTACACATTGAAAACCGTTTTAATTGATGCACTGAAATTACTGCATCCGTATATGCCGTTTATCACAGAGGAAATTTATTGTACACTTATGGGTGATGAAGAAATTTCTATCATGGTAAGTGAATGGCCAAAATATAAAGAGAGCCGTAATTTTGCTGAGGATGAGGCAAAAGTTGAGCGGATTAAAGAAGCAGTAAAAGGCATCCGAAACATCCGCGGTGAGATGAATGTGCCACCAAGCAAAAAAGCATCGGTTATTGTTGTTTCAGAAAAAGAAGAAGTGTTAAAAATCTTCGAGGAAAATAAAGTATTTTTTGCAACGCTCGGTCTTGCCAGCGATGTGACACTGCAGTCAACGAAAGAAAACATTGGTGAAGATGCGGTTTCTGTTGTTATTGCGGATGGAACCATTTATATTCCGTTTGCAGAATTGGTTGACATTGACAAAGAAATTGAGCGCCTGAAGAAAGAAGAAAAGAAACTTACCGGCGAAATCAAACGCTGTGAAGGTATGCTTGGCAATCCGAATTTCGTAAACAAAGCACCGGAGAAAAAGATTGCTGAGGAAAGAGAAAAATTAGAGAAATATAAGGGAATGATGGAACAGGTTAAGGAGCGTTTGGCGCATTTTACAAAAGCGTGACGTAATTTGTTAAAGAAACTTATGTTTTGTCGAAGGATTCTCGTATTTCCTACTTGCTTTTTTTACTCAAAATAGGTATTATGAATACCAAAGGGAATACATGACAGTGAAAGAGCAAATAGGAGGTACGAGAATGCTTAATTTTGAGGAAGAACTTGAAAAATTTCAGCCGAGCATGGACATCGAGAAAGTCGAAGATGTTGTTTATCATAATAATTTAGCAGATGTGACAGATATTGTAAAAGAATTGATACAGGATGCCAAAGGAACATTGTGATGAAAAACAGGAAGGGGTTATCAAAGATGAGATGTCCAAGATGCGACGCTAATGTGAGCGACACAGCGACACTCTGCACATTTTGCGGTCAGAATCTTTCGGTGATTCATTATATTCGCAGAGTATCCAATACTTATTATAATCTGGGATTGGAAAAGGCGAAAGTGCGTGACTTATCAGGTGCGATTGTTGTTTTGAAAAAAAGTTTAGAGTTTAATAAGAAAAATACCAACGCAAGAAATCTCCTTGGGTTGATTTATTATGAGATGGGTGAGACCGTAGCAGCTTTGAGCGAGTGGGTATTGAGTAAATACCTGCAGGCCGATGACAATGCAGCGGATTACTATATTAATACGATTCAGAAGAATCAGACGGCACTGGATGCGACAAATCAAACGATTAAAAAGTACAATTCTGCTTTGGCGGCAGCGCAGGCAGGAAATGATGATTTGGCAATTATCCAATTAAAAAAAGTAGTGAGTCTGAATCCGCATTTTGTGTGTGCACAGCAGCTGCTTGCGTTATTGTATATTCATGACAAAGACTATCATAAAGCAGCAAAATGCTTAAATCGCGCCAGACGAATTGACTTTAATAATACGACAACACTGCGATATATGCAGGAAGTTGGTGACTTGGCTGCTTCCTCAGAGAAAGAGTTAGTGAAAAAGCCGTCAAAGAAAGATCCTCTTTCGAATGTAACCCCGGTGGGCACTTACAAGGAAGAAAAGCGGTCGTTAATGCCGGTTATCTATGTGATTATCGGTGCCATTGTCGGACTTGCCGTAGCATTTGTTCTGCTTTGGCCGACGATGAAAAACAGCGGAAGTGGAGAAGGCTCACATATTTCAGATACAAATGACCAGTTAGCCGTGCAATCTTCCCAGATTTCCGGATTGAAAAAAGAGAAAGAACTTTTGCAGGAACAGGTTGACAAACTGCAAAAACAGATAAAGGATGCGGATTCGTCCGCACAGAAACAGACGGCAAGTTATGAAAAGCTATTGACAGGAGTCAAGGCTTATCTTGCGGATGATAAGATTCAGGCAGCAATTGCCGTGGCGGACTGTAAAAAATCCGATTTTGGAAGCAGTGAAGCAAAAGAAATTTACACAACCATTCATACCGTGACGGATGCACAGATTCAAGCCCTTTTAAATGAAGGAAAGCGTACGGCGTATACGTCTTATGATGGAGCGATTGCAATTTACCGCAATGTGCTGAAACTGAAGCCAAAACATCAGGATGCGATGTACCAGATTGGTTATTGTTATCAGAAAAAGCAGGATAACAAAAAAGCAAAGAAATGGTATCAAAAAGCAATTAAGGTAGATCCAAACAGTGCAATTGCGAATAAAGCAAATAACTATTTGCAGCAGATTGAGCAGCAAGGTACACAAGGACAATAAGAATAAAAGAACGAATGAGAAGACCTATAGAAGAAAATTTCTATGGGTCTTTTTCAAATGATTAAAAAAGGAAGGAAAGAAAAAAATGGAGCAATTTTCAATGGAGCGAACGGGCTCCCAGCTTGTGTTACACATTTGTGAGGAATTGGATCATCATACAGCAGGACAAATCAGTAAAGTAGTGGATTTACAAATAGAGAAGGGAAATGTCAGAACATTAATATTTGATTTTTCGGGCATAACTTTTATGGACAGCTCAGGAATTGGTATGGTAATGGGAAGACACCGCAAAATGAATTTTTTAGGAGGAAGAACTTTTGTGACCGGAATTGGAGATAATGTTGACCGCATTTTCAAAATGTCGGGGCTTTATCGGATTATTCCCAAATATCAGGAAAGGACGGAAGTTTTATAATGGAAAAAACGGAGATTATGTTTGAATTTGACAGTAATTCGGAAAATGAAAGTCTGGCGCGGACGGTTGTTGCCGCATTTTTAGCAAGGCTTGACCCGACCTTAGAAGAACTTGGTGATGTCAAGACAGCAGTTTCCGAGGCGGTTACAAATGCCATCATTCACGGATATGATGGCAAACCGGGGAAGGTTAAGATACATAGCTGGATTGAGGAAAATACCATATGGATTGAAGTGGCGGACCAAGGTGTTGGAATCGGTGACGTAAATCGTGCCATGGAACCGTTGTTTACGACCAGACCGGAAATGGAACGCTCCGGAATGGGCTTTGCTTTCATGGAAGCTTTCATGGATGAGCTGCATGTGGAGTCACAGGTGGGGCAGGGAACAACGATTCGTATGAAGAAAAAAATTTATAGTTCATTTATTTTGTCATAAGGGAGTCTGCCAATGGAAACCATAGAACTGATTAAACGTTCACGAGCAGGGGATAAATTGGCAAGAGAACAAGTGATTAAGGCGAATATGCCGTTGGTATACAGTATCGTGAAGCGATTTGCGGGAAGAGGATATGATGCCGAAGATTTGAGTCAGATTGGTGCAATTGGTTTGATTAAAGCAGTCGATAATTTCAATGTAAATTTTGAAGTGAAATTTTCCACTTATGCAGTGCCGGTAATTAGCGGTGAAATCAAGCGATTTTTACGCGATGACGGAATGGTCAAAGTCAGCCGGACATTAAAGGAAAATGGAATACGGATTAAGCGCGCAGCTGAAATGTTAGCCATTCAATTGGGGCGTGATGCGACGTTAGAGGAACTAAGCGCAGCAACAGAATTGGCAAGAGAAGATATCGTAATGGCACTTGAAGCCGGCAGCGAAGTGGAGTCTCTGCATAAAACGGTATTTCAAAAAGAAGGAAGCGAAATTCTTCTTATGGACAAAATTCCATCGGAAAAAAATGAATCGGAGCTTATTGTTAATCAAATCTTGTTAGAACAGCTTTTAGGCGAGCTCGGAGAAAAAGAGAGAAAATTGATTGAACTACGTTATTTTGAAGATAAAACACAAACACAGACCGCAAAATTGTTGGATATGAGTCAGGTACAGGTCAGTCGTTTGGAAAAGAAAATTATTGGCTCGATGAGGAAACATTTTGTATGTCGCAGTCATGAATAAAAATATAGAAAATGGCAATGGTAATACCGAAAGGAAGTGTTTGCATGAAAAAAGCAGGTATTTGTACCATTGTCATTCTTGTATTTGCGGCATTGGCGGTCTGGATTTACCGCTCGGGAAATCACGATGAGAAAACACCGGTACAAGGAAAGGGAACATTGGTGAAGGAGTATAAAGAATGGAAGAGATACTATATGTAAAAATTGAGCAGAATATTCCGATTGCAAAGCGTCAGATTACATTTCATGATTTGGCAACGCTGCATTGTACCAATAAAAAGATTGTTCAGGAATTAAATCAAATGACATTTTATACGCTGCCCGCTCATGGTCCGCAAAAAACGATGTTCACGATTGCGAAAGTATATGAGGTGATTCATCAGAAATATCCGAATTTAAAAATTGAAAATTTGGGCGAACGTGATTTTGTTATTGATTATGAAAATCCGGATGAAAAGGAGAAACAGAAAAAGTGGGAATATGTGCGGACTATTTTTGTTTCTTTTATCGTTTTTATGGGAGCAGCTTTTACTATTATGACATTTAACGAGGATGTCAGTGTTGCGGATGTCTTTGACAAAGTATACCGTCTGGTGCTGGGGCAGGAAAAACAAGGCGGTTCCATCATTGAGATTTGTTATGCTATTGGCCTGCCGGTGGGAATCCTCGTTTTTTATAATCATTTCCGCAGGAGAAAAATTAAGGATGACCCGACACCGATTCAGGTTGAAATGCACACATATGAGGAGCAGGTAAACAAAACACTGATTGCGGCAGCATCAAGGGAGGGAAAAACGATTGACAGTGATTCAGTATAGTGTACTCATTCTGATTGGTTTGGCGAGCGGTTTTGCTGTCGCATCGGGAATATTTGCATTTATTACGATGCTTGGCATTATACCGAGACTGGCGGCAAGGACGAAAACGGCAAATCATGTGGTGTGGTATGAAACGATGATTATAGCGGGCGGTGCATTGGGAAATATTTGGATTGTATTTGAATTTCCGATTCCGCTGACTTCGATTTTTTTTGCGGTTTATGGGCTTTTTTCGGGGGTATATGTTGGCTGTCTGGTAATGGCACTGGCAGAAATGCTGCGGGTAATTCCGATTTTAGTGAACCGTCTGCAAATTAAAGAAGCGTTTTATCTTATTCCGCTTGCAATTGCAATTGGGAAAATAACAGGAACTTTATTTCAATATTTTTATCAAGGCTAAAGGAGCAGAAAATGAATCAGGATAATATCGACATTCAAGAGGTTTTACAGGAAAAGGAACAGAAAAAGAAGGATGAAAAGTATAATGCTTATGTAAAAAATCACACGCCCAAAAAGAGTTGGTGCATCAATTTACTGAAAGCATATGCGATTGGAGGATTTATTTGTGTCGTAGGACAGGCTCTTTCGAATGCTTATATGAGTTTGGGGATGGAAAAAGAAACAGCGGGATTATATACGACATTATCGCTGATTTTTCTCAGTGTGCTGTTTACCGGTTTGAATTTATATCAGAAGCTCGCCAATTTTGCAGGTGCAGGAACGATTGTACCGATTACAGGATTTGCCAATTCAGTAGCTGCACCGGCGATTGAATTTAAGGAAGAAGGATGGGTATTTGGCGTTGGATGTAAAATTTTCACGATTGCCGGACCGGTTATTTTGTATGGCGTGTTTTGCAGCTGGGTGCTTGGTGTGATCTATTGGTTTGGAACGATTCTCTGACAGAAGAATTAAATTAGACCTTGACAGTTTTTGTCATTTGTTGTAGCATAACACGTGGAATAATTAGCCAAAATAGGGGGAAATAAAAAATGAGTAAAATTAAACCAAAAAGTCTTGTAAGTATTCTGACAGTAATTTGTATCGTAATCAGCATGATATGTTCCAAACCAATAAGAGCGGTTACTGAGGGGCGAGGGGCGCGTATTGTCATCTGGGATGAATGGGGACAGGCTAAATTTCATATTGGCATGACGCCCGGTTCTCATGTAAAACTAACGGCTGAAGCGACCGGGCAGGCTGAAATATCGGATGTAATAATTACAAGCAGCCAAAGTGATGTCTGCCTCGTTGAGGAAGATGAAGAGTATGATGATTGTTACGAAGCAATCGCGCTCAAAGAAGGAACATCAGTCCTTACAATGACTTGTAAGGCGGGAACGCAGACAGTAAAAAGAAGCTTGTTAATCTCTGTCATGACCTATTATGAACAGGCGTCAGAGGGAAAAGTTCGTTCCGGGGCAACGGTATATTATGGATGTAGTGACCAGGCAGAAATTACATCAAAATCTACTGAGGTAAAAGCGGTTTTATCAGAGGATAAAGCGGTAAATGTTGTTGCGGGATGTGGAGAGTTTTGCCGTGTTGAACTGCCCGGTGCACAAACCTTTGGTGAGTCAAATGAATTCTGGGGATATGTCAAAAAAAGCGATATCTACATACCGGTTAAGAAAGTTCAAATAGATCAGGAATTATTATATTATGAGGGTGAGGACGATTACTTTCATACGGAAATAATACCAACAAATGCAACAAATACAAAGGTCACATATCTAAGCTCAAATACAAAAGTAGTCACGGTAGAGCCGGATGGACATTTTCATGCTGTAGGAATTGGCTCGGCAGTTGTGACTGTTACCAGTGTGCAGAATCCCGAGTGTCAGGCAAAGTGTCGGATGACGATTAAACCATATATACCGGTGCAGGGATATGAATTTATACCGGCATCTCTTGATGTGGAAGATGGTGCAAAGGGAGAGGTTCAGGTAAAAGTGATTCCGGAGGATGCATCAAGACCGGCATACACATTAAGCAGCGATGACTCTTCGGTTATGCAGCTATATTCGGATGGACACTATAAGGCGGTGAATCCGGGAAAGACAAAACTGACGGCAACGGCAATTCGGGATAAAGTAACCAGTGAGTGTCCGGTTACGGTTCGCCCGGTTCCTGCGACGGGCGTAAATCTGCAAAAAACTTTGAATATGGACATAGAAGAACAAAAAGTGTTAGTCTGGTCCATGGTTCCTAAAAATGCAACGAATCGTAAAGTTACATGGAAAAGTTCGAATCCAGCAATTGCTTCTGTGACAAAGACTGGAATTGTAACAGCAAATGCGCTCGGTGAATGTGAAATTGAAATAAAAACAGCGGATGGCGGATACACAGCAAAATGTAAGGTCTGCGTTCAGAGTTATGTACAGGATATCGTTATGAAGGGTGTGCCGAAAAAAATGGAGCTAGGTAAAAAGCAGCAGATAAAGGCGGCATTAACACCGGCGGTACCTACGATAAAGAAAATTGTGTGGAAGAGTTCGAATCCGGATGTGATTTCAGTTTCTTCCAGTGGCATAATCCATGCAAAACAAACGGGAAGTGCTAAAATCCGTGTATATGACCGCTATACCGGAGCACAGGATTTCCGGACAATTGTGGTTAATGCGAATTTGAAAAAAACGGAATTAAAAGGAAAAAAGAAAGGCAAAGGTTGTACACTTAGCTGGAAAAAAGTCAAGCATGCAACGAATTATGTGATTTACCAGAAAAAGAAAAAGGCTAAGAAATACAAAAAGTATGCAACCGTTTCCGGTTCTAAAACAAAATATCAGATTAAGAATGTTGAAAAAGGAAATTCTTATAAAATTCGTGCTTATCACAAGCCGAATAAAGAGTACAGTAAATACAGCAATGCGTATTGTGTGAAAAAGTAAGAGGGGAGAACATAAAACATGAAAAGAATTATCAGCATTTTTCTAATGATTGCCCTGCTTGCTCCGTATGTGGCAGTGGAGACAAGTAAGGCAGAAACAAAGGAGAGTCAGACAGAGTGGAATATTCAGAGGATTCGAGCAGAACAGTCTTATGAGGACAGTAAAAAGGCAGAAAAAATCCGAGTTGCCTTATTAGATTCCGGCGTCGATTTGGATGATGACATCGAATGTGAAGAGCAGGAAGATTTTATTGATAACACCGGAGAAGAGACAAATTTCCTCATGGGTGACAGCAACGGACATGGAACAGCGGTGGCAGGGATTATTTGTGCAAGAAAAAGCGAGGATCGAATTTGTGGTATGGCAGCCAACGTAGAATTGTACTCGGCAAAAATCTTGGATGAACAGAATGAGGCACCGGTAGAACGCGTTGTAAAAGCTATTCAATGGGCAATTGAGAAAAAGGTAAATATTATTCATATGAGTTTTGCAACGACGGAATACTCACCGGAATTGAAAAAGGCAGTGGAAGATGCGAGACAGGCAGGAATCTTATTGATTGCCCCTGCCGGAAATGCCGGCAGTGCGGATGAAGACGAATCTTCGGTTATGTATCCGGCCGCATGGGATAGTGTGATTAGTGTAGGTTCAACAGATGATATGAATGAAAAATCAGCATTTAGCCCAACCGGTGAGGGTTTGGATATAATGGCGCCGGGAGAGCAGATTTTGTCAACGGGTGCATTTGGAGGCATCATTGTGGAGGAAGGAACGAGTTTGGCTGCTGCTCAGGTCACAGGAGCCGCCTCTGTATTATGGGGGCTGCACCGGGATAAAGGAGCCGATTTTATTCGGAAACTTCTTGTGCAGAGCGCAAATCAAACGCTTGGTGATAAGGAAAATTTCGGAGAAGGACTTCTGGATTATGAGCAGGCAAAAAATAATTATGAGAAATTAGATGTCAAGAACTGGAAAACAGAAGAAATATATGGTTCTAATGATGAGGTACGTTCTGATACAAAATGTCATTATGTAACCGGTCAGTGGAAGGGAAAACGTCATTCTTCCCAGTTTACAAAAGCGAATGAGAGTAAAAAAAGTGTTTCAGACAATGATATTAAACTTATAAAAATTGCAGTATGCGCTCCGGATAGCATATCGCGGATGAAATCCTATTCCCTGCATCCGTGTTTCCATGGGGGTAAGAATTATGTTGCAAATACAGAGTATATTCTTTATAGTGCTTACAAATTAGGGGAAAAAGATAACAAAGTTCGTTATCAGGATGTTTTCCCGAATAATGTGGATTTGTATAAAAATGAAAAGGGTAAAGAAGATGTACAAAAAGAATTGAGTCAGGCAACAAAACAGCAGTTGTTTAAATATTGCAAAAAGAAAGCAAGAAAAAAGAAAGCTCTGACAGCTAAACAAAAAAGCCTTATTTTACTCGGTGTCGCAATTCATAATGCGACGGATGCAGTTTCGCATCGGGCGTATAAGAAGGTTTCCTTTAATATGAAAATAAAGAAAGGCAAGGAGGATAAAGAGATAACTAAAAAATATGATGGATATGGACCTATTGTTCATAGTTCAGGAAATGTGACCAACCCAAATGTAAAAGCAAAAGCGGTCGATACAGTATGGGGAAACTTGAAAGACAATCCTAATGCATATATTGATAGTGTATTGTTAGATTACGGTTATCTTAAGGAAAAGTTAGCCATTGCTGATATTGTAGAGAAGAGTAAAAAACATCGAGTAATTATGCCAAAGGAATTGAGAAGTGGCGCACAACGTCTGGCATCAAGTATGCTAGGGTATTGGAATGGTGTTAAATCGGATGGAGATGCACGAGTTATAGCGAAAAGTGCATTTAATGTAATGGCAAAGAAG
This sequence comes from uncultured Clostridium sp., assembly GCA_937902905.1. Classification (GTDB taxonomy): domain Bacteria; phylum Bacillota; class Clostridia; order Lachnospirales; family Lachnospiraceae; genus Eubacterium_F. The sequence continues at coordinate 11,216 of CALELW010000270.1, forward strand.
ATGAAAAGTAAAAAGGTGAAGTTGGCTGATTTTAACAAATATTGGAATGCGGTTTCATCAAATGAAAATAAAAATTTTAAGATTAATATGGATACTGAGTCAGTTACAGAGCCAAAGATAAGCAAAAAGAATATGGTAATGAAAGACAAAATGCTGCAAAGTTTTTCATTTAAACGTATTAAGGATACTGGGTATCTGGCATATGAAATGGTTAAAAATAAGGCGGTACTTTGTGAAGAACCAGATAAAAACAAGGGTATAAATATTTTGGGCAAAAAAGTTGTTTTTGAAAGGAAATCAAAGGCAGATACCAGACAGGTAATTGTAGTGGCGAATAAGGCACTTCGATTTAAGACTACAAAATTGGAGTATAAGAGGACGATTCAGTATGCGGATGCGAAAAAGATAAAAACAATAAAGAAGAAAAAGAAAGTAAAACAGGTGACACAATATTATAAAAAGGACAGTACTTATAAAATTAAGTCGCCGTATGTGTTGAAAAAAGGTTACCAGTTAAAAGGATTTTCTTTGAAAAAAAACAAAAAAGGAAAGATATATAAGGATAAAGGGAAATTACCTTGGGGATGTGGAACAGCAATTCAACTGTATCCGATTGTAGAAAAAAAGAAGAAAAAGAAGAAAGGTTGATTAAAATGAAAAAAATTATATTTGTAATGCTACTGTTTTTTATGGCACCGTTGCTACTCTTACAGTCAAAAGCACAGGCAGCAGAAATATCTTTGACTGCGGAAAACTTTCCAGATGCAGTAGTGTTAAAAGCAGCGAAGAAAGCGGATAAAGATGGAAATGGTATCTTGTCTCAGAAGGAGATAGACACTGTTACTGATTTGGAGGTAATAAATAATAATAAAAATGTTAATATAAAAAATATTTCAGTATTTTCAAATTTGAAAAAATTTACTGTGTCGGGTAAAAAAGTTGAAAATTTAAATGAAATTTACCGATTAAGTAAATGTGAGGAACTTATTGTACTTGATTTTACTACTGTTGCCAGTGCTGATTTTTCACAGTTGCAATTGTTGAAAAAATTAACTATTTGTTTTGATTCAATCGGAAAGTTGACTATAAATAATACAAATTTAAAAGAGGCTACAATTGATATTATCAATGTGCAAAATACAGAGCCAATAGATTTAAGTGGCAATACAAATTTAGAAAATTTGAAGTTACAAGATAGGGCATATGAGAGGGTAAATTTGTCTGGTAATAATTATATTAAAACCTTGACTTTAGACGAGGAATTTGTTACTAATATGAATATTCAAAATATGACAAATTTAGAAAAGATATATTTACCTAAATTTAGCAGCGGTGCTAACGGCAAATTAAAAAATATGACAGTTTCAAATTGCCCAAAGTTAGTTTATATTAAGATATATTATATTGATAGCTTAGTATATTTGAAATTAAATAACTTGCCATCACTTAGCGGAGTTTTTGTGGCTTCCGAAAAGTTGCAAAAATTAGATTTATCACCATTTTCAAAACTGGAAGCAATAACGATTGAAAGCAATAAAATGACCGAATTAAAGCTGCCGAAAAAAGCTCCAATTAATAATTTGAGCATAACGGGGACTAAACTAAAAAAAATAGATTTAAAAAACTATAAAAAAATGCCGTTTTGCTATATTCAGATGCCAAAGTTAAAGACACTGAATCTGAAAAACAATAAGAATATAAGACATTTGTCAGTAAGTGATTGCCATGCATTAAAAAAGGTGGATTTGTCTAAAAATAAGAAGATTGAAAAACTATATATGACAGATAACAAAAAAATGCAGACAATTAAACTTCCAAAGAGGAATAAAATAAAGTTTTATACCTTGAATCTTATGCCCAAATTGACAAAAATCAATTTAGGATGTCTTACAAAACTTAAAACGTTATCGGCGTCAAGAATTACTAAGATTAAGAAACTAGACCTTAGTAAATTAAAAAAACTGGATAGTTTTGAATGGACTCATGGCTCTTTAACAAAAATTAAATGGGGTAAGAAAAGTCATTATAGGGAAATTAACATCAAGAGAAATAAATTAAGTGGTAAGCTAAACTTGAAACCGTTTACCGGACTGGTCTTTTTCTATTGTAATCATAATAACTATACTGAAATTATTGGTGGTTATTATCTTGTAAACTTTACTTGTGATTACAACAAGAAACTAAAAAAACTGGACATGAGAAAAAGTACGGAACTGAATGGCTTTTCTGCATATGGAGTAAAAAAGGCTAAAATATATTTATACGATTCGGTTATGGAATTCGGTCCACACTTAGATACTAAAAATGTAAAGTATGTAAACAAATATTAGAATTACGAGGAAGAGGAGAAAGACATGAAAAAGATTCTATTTGCAGTGTTGCTACTGATGGCACATTTGTTTTTCTTACAGTCAAAAGCACAGGCAGCAGAAATATCTTTGACTGCGGAAAACTTTCCAGATGCAGTAGTGTTAAAAGCAGCGAAGAAGGCAGACAAAGACGGAAATGGTATTTTGTCTCAGAAGGAGATAGACGCTGTTACTGAATTAAGTGTAGAAGATTATAACAAAAATATTAACTTGAAAAATATCTCGTTATTTACTAATTTGAAAAATTTTGCTGTATCTGGCAAGAGTATTGCCAATATAGACGAGATATATCAGTTAAGCAAATGTGAAGAACTTGCTGTGTATGATTTTACGTCAATCGACAGTGTGGATTTTTCCCGCTTACAATCTTTGAAAAAACTAACAGCGGTTTTTAGTTCAATAAAAAAACTGGTTATTAACAATGCTAACTTGGGGGAGGCATTGATTCGGCTTACTAATGTACAGAACACAGAGGCGCTTGATTTAAGTGGCAATACAAAACTTGAAAAGTTGACATTGCAGGATAGAGCATATGAGAGAGTGAATCTTTCCGGAAACAATTATGTGAAAATACTGAAATTAGATGCGGAGTTTGAAAAAGAAATGAATATCAGCAACGTGTTGAATTTACAAGAATTATATTTGCCGGGATTTGGAACCAAAGAAAGAACCTCCCGGTTAACAGTTTCGGATTGCCCTAAATTACATTATGTTGAAGTGAATTATATAAAAAGCCTTACATCATTGGAATTTAAAAATTTGCCATTACTTGGTGGAGTTTCTATTGATGCTCCGAAGTTAAAGAAACTAGATTTATCACCATTTTCAAAACTGAAAGCAATAACGATTGAAAGCAATAAAATGACCGAATTAAAACTGCCGAAAAAAGCTCCAATTAACAATTTGGATGTGATTGGGACAAAGGTTAAATCCATAGACGTAAGAAATTATAAAAAGATGAAGTATTGTGATATTCAAATGCCTAAGCTAAAAAAGATAAATTTGACTAAAAACAAAAAAATTGAAGAGTTGCAGATTAGTGATTGTAATCAATTGAAGAAATTGGATTTGTCAAAAAACGCAAAAATTAAAGAACTGCGTTTGAACGGTAATGGAAATCTTACCACCGTTAAATTGGCGAAAAAAAACAAAATAAAACTTTTGTGCATAATTGAGGCAAAGAAATTAAAGAAAATAAATATAGAAAGCCTTACAAAAGTTCAGGATATAAGTGCAACAGGAGTTAAGAAGATAAAAAAGCTAAATCTTAGTAAGTTGCAAAAACTGTATGATTTTGAATGGACAAATGGCTCTTTGAAAAAAATTATCTGGGGAAAAAAGAAGGGGCATTTTGTAAGAATTATTGTAAAAAGAAACAAACTGAGTGGAAAAATCAACTTAAAAAAATTCGGTGGACTTTTTTTCTTCCACTGTAATCATAACAATTATAAGGAAATCATAGGTGGAAAATATCTTGTCAGCCTAAATTGTGATTATAATAAGAATCTGAGAAAGGTTGACATGAGAATATGCAGTGAACTGGATGGCTTTTCCGCATACGGAGTGAAAAAAGCAAAAATATATTTGTGTTATCCTGATTTACATTATGGACCATATTTGGACACTAAAAATGTGACATATTCAAAGAAATATTAGAATTACGAGGAAGGGGAGAAAAGACATGAAAAAGATTCTATTTGCAGTGTTGCTACTGATGACAACTATATTGTTTTTACAGTCAAAAGCACAGGCAGCAGAGAGCGTAAAAATTAACAGCAAAAATTTCCCGGATGCTTATTTCCGATTTTATGTAAAGGCATCTTATGACCGGAACCAAGATGGCAAATTAAGCGATGCTGAACGAAAAAGCGTCCAGGTGCTTGACGTAGGGGAAACCTCTGAATATCGGATGGAACTGGAATATCTGCCGGTTACATCTTTGAAAGGAATTGAGTATTTTCCTAATTTGAAGGAATTGGATTGCTCTCATAGTGAGTTGACCCGGTTGGATGTTTCAAAAAATCAAAAACTTGAAAAATTATTTTGCAGTCAAAACGCAATAAAAAATTTGCAGCTTGCAGGAAATAAGAAACTGCAGCAGCTTGATTGCCGGGAAAATGAATTGAAAAAATTAGATGTGACAAATCAGAAAGAACTGGTGCGTTTGTATTGTGATAGTAACCGATTAAAGAAACTGAATTTGAAAAATAACAAAAAGTTACGAGAAGTATCTGTTTCGCATAATCAGTTGAGTAAAATTAATCTTCGTAAGTTGATAAAACTTCAGAAGTTTTATGGCGATGATAATCGTCTGGTGCGTTTATCTACGAAAAATAACCGTCAGTTGACAGAATTATATGTCAATGACAATCGAATTACGACGATGAATCTTTCAAAAAATAAGAAATTGCAGTATTTGTACATCAATAATAATTGCCTGATTTCCGGCTGCCTGATGACCGGGTACACAGGAATGGAAATGGTAAAAATGGAGGGGCAGACCAAGACGGTAAAAGCCAAAAAGAAAAAGGGAGGCTATCTCATTCCGGTTCCTTCCTTGAAAAAGACAAATGTTATTTCAAAAGTTTCAAAAGGAAAAGTGAAGAACAAAGGAATTTTTGTAAAGGGAAAAAGGTGTCCAAAGAAGATAACGTATCAGTACAATATGTTTACTGATGGCAGCAAAAAAACGAACGTAACATTAAAGATTAAATAGGGGGAAAGCGTTTCTATGAAAAAGACAGGGCTGGTTTTATTTGTGTTGCTTTTTGCAGCATTTACAATGAGCAAAATGAGTTATGCAAAAGAGGAAAAAAATAGTTATCCAATTTCGCTGACAGACGGAAAAGATGCGGCAGGAAAGGTTGTTTTTGAAGATTCTGTATTTTTGAAATATTTACGGAAAGCAGAGTTTACCAGTGGAACATATGAGGGAGTTCCATTTGATTTCGATGAGGATGGATTCCTTTCGGCAAGGGAATGTGAGCTGGTTCGTGTGATTTCGTTAAATGGGGTAAAAGAGCTGCATTCGCTGAATGGGCTGGAGGCGTTTCCTAAGTTAAGGGAGCTATACTGTGGAAATACGGAAATTACTGAATTGAATTTGTCAAACAATCTAAAACTGAAAAAACTGGATTGCCACAATACAGAACTTTCAGAACTGAGTGTAGCGGCATGTACGGCATTAGAATATCTGGATGTTCATGGAAATGGACTTACTAGTCTGGATTTATCAAAAAATCAAAAACTCACATATGCAGATGTTTCCAAGCAGCAGCGATTGGCGGGTGAATATGAAAAAGATGGCTGGTATTATGTAAAATTAGCGGATTTAGATTCGTTACTTGATATTGCAAATGTATCACAGGTTGAAATTGATGGGGCAGCCGGTGATGAAATTAATTCGGATTATAAAGAGGCGGCAGGAGAAGCTGTGTGCTCCGATTTTATAAAAGAATTGTCGTATGAGTATCAAACCGGCTGGCAGGATGCCAAACTTGCGGTTACGTTACAGTTAAGTCTTGGCATACGCAGAGCATATGATTCCCGGGGAGGGGAACGTGTGCCGGCACAGTATTATCAAAAAGGAGAAATAGACATAGCCCCGAAAATCCCGAAAAAAGAAGGGTTTGATTTTAAAGGCTGGTATTCGGATGAGAAATGTCAGGGACAGCCGTGGACGTTTGGAAAAGCAGTGACAGCTCCGTCTATTTTGTATGCAAAATGGGAAAAATCGGTTGTGGTACCGGAAAAAGAGCCGGAAACGGAGAAAACCGGATATCAGATTTATTTGGATAGTGGGGATGAGGTTGTAAAAAGTGAGGAAACATTTTCGTGGAATGAAAAGGAACTTCCTATTTATGATGAACCGACAAAGACCGGATACCGGTTTGATGGCTGGTTTACGGCAAAAGAGGGAGGAAACCTTGTAACCGAAGATACCATGTACGCGACGGTTTATCAAAGTCAGTTTGAGGGGGATGACCCGGCACGGATTCCGATTTTATATGCGCATTTTCATCCGATTCGTTATACGATTTTTTATCGGACAGGAAAAGGAACTGCCATAAAACAGACAACCGGCGTTTTATGGGGCAGTCAGGGAATCCTTCCAAAGAAGAAACCAAAAAGAAAAAATTATCAGTTTGTGGGATGGAAAAGTGTTTCCACCGGAAAGTGGATTACCGGAAAAACAAAATTAGGGCAGTCTGTCAGTGACGGAACCGAGGAAAGCATTTTCCTAAAAGCCGTTTGGATAAAACAATATGAAAAGCGGGGGAAACGTTTCAAACGATACGGCATTGTATACAAAATCACCAAATCATCCCGAAAAAAATGCACGGTAAAAGTAGTATCTAAAAAACGTAAAAAAAGAAAAGTACCTAAAAAAGTATTTTATAATGGCAGATATTATAAAGTAACACGCTAACTACTCCCTTTTAAGTTGTGTCAGAAAAGGAGCATCTATGGCAAAGCAACAGAAAGAAATATTCGCTGTCGGTTTCTTTGATCTCCAGTAATTCCGTAGAAAAACTTTGTGACTCGTGGGTTTGAGTACGTCGGTATGTGGCACTGGTAGTTTCAGTGCCCATACCGCTACGCACTCAACGAGCGGGAGCGCCCACGAGACGCAAAATTTTTCTACGGAATTACGGAAAACAAAAAAATGACAGTGAACATTTGACACAAAGCAACGGAAAACATTGAAAAAAAATCTCATTTGTGCTATCCTTAATACAGTTGCGCAAGCAGCCAATTTTGATACTATCGGGGGAAATTATTATGTACAAATATGATCCAAAATCGAGTATCGCAGATGAATTTATTAACGATGCAGAAATTTTAGAATCACTGGCATATGCCAGAGAAAATAAGGCAAATAAACAGGTAATTGATGCGATTTTGCAGAAAGCACGCGAGATGAAAGGAATCAGCCACAAAGAGGCGGCGGTTCTTTTGGAATGTGAATTGGAAGAGGAAAATAAGGAAATTGAAAAACTTGCAAAAGAGATTAAAGAGCGGTTTTATGGCAAGCGAATTGTTATGTTTGCGCCACTTTATTTATCCAATTACTGCATTAACAGCTGTGTGTACTGTCCGTATCATGTAAAAAATAAACATATCGCGAGAAAAAAACTGTCGCAGGAAGAAATTAAGCAGGAAGTAATTGCGCTGCAGGATATGGGGCATAAGCGTCTGGCGATAGAAGCGGGCGAAGACCCGGAGAATAATCCGCTTGAGTACATTTTGGAGAGTATTCGTACGATATACAGCATTAAGCACAAAAATGGAGCGATTCGTCGAGTTAATGTAAATATTGCAGCGACTTCAGTTGAAAATTATAAGAAACTTAAAGATGCAGGGATTGGAACCTATATTTTGTTCCAGGAGACTTATAATAAAGAGGCTTACAAAGAACTGCATCCGGCAGGACCAAAAAGTGATTATGCGTACCATACAGAGGCGATGGACCGTGCCATGGAAGCAGGAATTGATGACGTAGGATGTGGCGTGTTGTTCGGTCTGGATAAATACCGATATGAATTGGTTGGTATTATTATGCACGCGGAGCATTTGGAGGCTAAGTTTGGCGTTGGACCGCATACCATCAGCGTGCCTCGTGTCTGTCCGGCAGATGACATTGATCCGGAAGAATTAAATGCTATTCCGGATGAAATTTTTGAGAAGATTGTATCGGTTATCCGCATTGCGGTGCCGTATACCGGAATGATTGTTTCAACCCGTGAATCGAAGGCAACGAGAGAAAAGGTATTAGACCTTGGAATCAGCCAGATTAGTGGTGGCTCCCGTACGAGTGTGGGCGGCTATGTTGAGGAAGAACCGGAAGAAGAGAATTCCGCTCAGTTTGATGTGTCTGATAGAAGAAGTCTGGATGAGGTTGTGAACTGGCTGCTTGGACTGGGATATATTCCGAGTTTCTGTACGGCTTGTTACCGGGAAGGACGAACCGGTGACCGGTTTATGAAATTGTTGAAATCGGGGCAGATTGTAAACTGTTGTCAGCCAAATGCACTGATGACACTCAAGGAGTATTTGGAGGATTATGCTTCTGCGGACACCAAAGAAAAAGGGGAAAAAGTGATTCGGGAGCAGTTGGAAATTATTACAAATCCGGTAGTGAAAGAGAAGGCAAAAGAGTATATTGAAAATATTCATGAAGGAAAAAGAGATTTCCGATTCTAGTGAATCAATCGAAAGGCACTTGTTGTATTAAGTGCCTTTCGGTCTAAATAAAGGAGGTAGCATTTGTTTTATAGTCTATTGGGAAAAGAGAAATGTGAGGATTCGGAAAAAATCAGTATTTTTACGGATTTTAATTTGAATGTGTGCATTTCTTACATGAACAATTTGGTTAAGGGATATGATTTACAAAAATTGTATGAGAATATTCCAAAAGAATCCGAGACAACAAAGTATCGGAGAAAAATCACCTCAGATATGCAGAATGAGGCAGTTTTCAAGGCGTTTGACAGGTATGCAAAGCAGGTGGCGAGGGCAGTTTCTTATGAGAAAAAAAGCACTTACAGTAATCTGATTTATCAAAAGCAGAAATGGCATTTAGATTCCCTTCTTATTTACATACAGGCAGTCGAACAATTATTGGATGACTTAAAAAGCCAGTCGTCTTATTCGGATGCAATGGAAGAACTTGTTTCGTATCTTTGCGAGGTGACAAAAAGTGAAGCATTTGCAAAGGGCAAAGAATTGGCGCAAAATCTGCATCAGTCGATGGAAGAAACGAAAATGATATTTTCCCTTCAAAAAAATAAGGTTGTGTGGGAAGATAAATCAGAGGGCGAATTTTTTGCAGAGAGAATGGCAAAGGCTTTTGCTGTTGGCAAAAAGCTGGGGCAGGCGGTGAATGTAAACAAGGAAACAGAGCTTACACTGCTTGAGAAAAATCTGGCGGAGCGGCAGATTAAGAGACAAAACTGGGATGGCATGTTAGAAACACTGTTACAGATTCACATGGATGAAAAACTTGTGCAGTTAGCGGAAGATGTGCAGTATTATCTTGGTTTTTTCCTGCTTGTGCGGGACATGAAAGGAAGAGGCTATTCATTTTGTATGCCGGAGGAAACGGATAAACTGGAAGTGAAGCAGGGATATGATCTTGCCTTAGCTCTTCGCAATGAAAAAGAAGTGATTGCAAATGACTGTAATCTGCAAAATGATGAGCGGTTCTTTGTGATTACGGGAGCCAATGGAGGCGGTAAGACGACCTATGCACGCATGATTGGACAAATTCTGTATTTTGCGAAAATGGGTCTGTTAGTTCCCTGTGAACAGGCTGGTGTGCCAAATTACACAGCGATTTTATCGCATTTTTCGAATGATGAATCGGAGATGTCCGGAAAAGGAAAGTTAGTGGAGGAATTAACCCGCTTAAAACCGATGATGCAGGAAAAATGGAGTGGAAGTTTTGTGATTTTGAATGAGTTATTTACGACAGCGGCGACGTGGGATGCAGGTATTATGGGACAGAAAGTGCTTGATTATTTTATGTCGCATGACTGCTATGGTATTTACGTGACACATATCCAGTCGCTTGCGAAAGAGAGGGATGGGTTAGTGAGTCTGGTTGCGGAACTGGCAGAGGACCATCATACGCGTTCTTTCAAAATAACAAGAAAACCGGCGAGTGAGGCAGAATATGAGGATTCACTGATTACCAAATACAATATGACCGAAAATCAAATGAAGGCGGTGATAGAACATGAAGATTGAATTTTTTGAAGAGACAAATTTTTCGTACCGGAGAAAGCAGGACTTGGAAAAGGACTTAAATCTGCACTGGATTGCAAGAAACATGGCAGGTGATAAAGTTGGTGACATTCCGGCTATTTTGCATGTTCTTCTACATCCTCTTACGACGGAAAGTGAGATTGAAAAAAGGCAGCAGGTTGTTATGGCTGCCTGTGAAAATGCATCGGTAACATATCAGCTGCGGGACCGGATTGTTTCGCTTTCGGAAAATCTGACACGTGGACTGCATGCGATTTTAGACAGCCGCGGTAAGCATTTGATGGAACAGACGATGATTGGTGTGCATGTAGAAACGATTCGGGAATTGGTGCAGGGACTTTCTGAGATTTCGCAAATGGGAGCGAAAAATCCGGAGATTTTCAAGGAGATTGCATTTAACCATTTTTATGATAGTTTTTGTGAAGCCGAGCCGGCCGAAAGATTAGAAGAGCAGCTTGCGCTGGTGCAGAATCTGGATGCTTTTAAAGGAAACGGAGAAATTGTGCTGGAGGGAGCAATTGGCGAAGGATTTTCCTTGGAAAATGTGGAAGTTGTTTCCGTATGTGACAAGGCAAAGCGGGCAGGAAGCGGTATTTTCTCAGGGAAGAAGGGGCGCGTAATTGCCAGTGAGGAAGTTTACCAGAGCGGTGTTCAGTTTGCCAACCGGGTTGTTCTTGAATTATTGGAGCAGTGCTCGCCGTTTTTGCAGCAGTGGGAGGAGATTTTACAGACGCTGTCAAGGCAGATTATCTTTTTGGCGGGCTGTGCGAGAATGTATGAGCGTGGTTTGTCGGTTGGTTTTTATTTTTGTATGCCAAAAGCTTGTGAAGAGGACGCTGAAAAATTATATGAATTGGCACTTGCTTTGCAGAGTATGGAGCAGCCAATTCCAAATACTGTGAGTCTGAAAGAACAACGGGCACTTATCGTGACGGGAGCTAACCAAGGCGGAAAATCAACCTTTTTGCGCAGCCTTGGTATTGCGCAGGTGCTTTGTCAGGCGGGAATGTACGTGCCGGCAAAGAAATATCCGCTTCATGCGTATGAGGATATTTTTACGCATTTTACCAGACGCGAAGATGCAACGATGAACATGGGTAAATTTGAAGAAGAGTTAAAGCGTATGGAGCAGATTTTACGTGGGGCAAAGAAAAATACGCTGATTCTTTTGAATGAATCGTTTGCGACTACAACAGAAGTGACGGCTTACCAGATTGCAATGGATTTAATGCATACTTGTCTTTCGGAGGCGGTAACGGTATGGATGGTGACTCATATTACAAAATTTGCAAAAGAATTGTATGGGGAACACCCTGAGAATGTATTGTTTTTGTCGGCGGGCAGAACGGAAGAAAATGAAATCCGTTTTCAAATGTATGAAAAAGTGCCAGGCGACACAAGTTATGGCCTGACACTTTATGAACAAATGATAGGGAAAATAAATTAACCCTGATATAAGTTTCTCTTGTCAATGACGCGGACTGCTTTTCCTTCGCTGCGTGCGATGGTTTTTGGCTCTACTAAAGTAACTTCAGCTAAAATACCAAGCATGGCTTTCAGACCGGATACTAATTTTTTGCGAGCTAAATCGCGGTCGAAGGAAGCGTCAGCTGCCATGACAGGAGTCATTTCTACCTGAACTTCAATATTATCACTGTTTTTAGCGCGGGTAACGATAATCTGATAATTTGCCGGAAATCCCTGATTGATTAATACGGTTTCAATCTGTGAAGGGAATACATTGACACCTTTTACAATCAGCATATCATCGCTTCGTCCCATTGGTTTTGTCATTTTTACATGAGTACGTCCGCAGGAACATTTCTCACGGCTTAATACACAGATATCACGTGTACGGTAGCGCAGAAGTGGAAATGCTTCTTTTGTAATGCTTGAAAATACTAATTCACCCTTTTCCCCGTCCGGAAGAACTTCACCGGTCTCCGGATTGATAACTTCGGCAATAAAGTGGTCTTCATTAATATGCATGCCGCTCTGTGCCTCGCACTCAAAAGCAACACCCGGTCCGGAAATTTCGGTCAGACCATAAATGTCATAAGCTTTGATGCCAAGCGACTGCTCGATGTCATGACGCATTTCTTCTGTCCATGCCTCTGCACCAAAAATGCCGGCTTTCAGTTTGATCTGGTCTTTTACACCACGCTCCTCGATGGTCTCTGCCAAATAGGCAGCATAGGATGGTGTACAGCATAAAATAGTCGAACCTAAATCCGTCATAAACTGAATCTGGCGGTCGGTATTACCGGAAGACATCGGAAGCGTCAAACTTCCTAATTTATGAGAGCCGCCATTTAATCCCGGTCCGCCGGTAAATAAGCCGTAGCCATAGCTGACATGAACCACATCTTCTTTTGTACCGCCGGCAGCGACAATCGCGCGGGCACAGCAGTCTTCCCACAAGTCAAGGTCGTGTTGGGTATAAAAAGCTACAACACGGCGTCCGGTCGTTCCACTCGTTGACTGGATGCGGACACAATCTTTTAAAGGACGTGCCAAAAGTCCGTATGGATAAGCATCTCTTAAGTCATCCTTTGTAATAAAAGGAAGTTTATGTAAATCATCAATCGATTTAATATCACCTGGTTCAAGACCTTTGTTCTGCATGCGCGTGCGGTAGTAAGGAACGTTGTCATAGATGTTTTTTACCTGTTTTACCAAGCGCTCACTCTGCCATGCACGAATCTGGTCTGCGGATGCACATTCAATTTCTTTTTGAAAATAGTTTCCCATTACATTAATCCTCCATTTTGCAAATATCTTTTCGTGTAAGTACGAATGTCATTTTGTCTTTTTGACCTAACAATCATTTTACATGAATCTATATAAAAAAGCAAGGTGCTCCACGAATGAAGCACCTTTTGTTACAACCCTTTTAACTTATATAACTTTTATTCAAAAATTATTTCATTAACAATCGATTATAACTTTGTTACGTTTGCTGCCTGAGGACCTTTCTCGCCATCAATAACTTCGAATTCTACTTCGTCGCCTTCATCGAGAACTTTGAATCCGTCCATCTGCAGAGCAGAAAAGTGTACGAATACGTCATTTCCTTCTTCATCGGAGATAAATCCGAACCCTTTTTTGGCATTAAACCATTTAACTGTACCTTTCATGTGTTTTGCCTCCTAAAAATATAATTTAACACTCTCTAACAATAGCACATTAGGGAACAAAAGTCAAAGAGTAATTTTGTAGTAAGTTTTTAGCAAAAAGAAGAGCCCAAACCTTTACCATTCGGGACCGTTCTCACTAAAGGAACACACGCAGCGGTGCCTGAGGGCAAACTACGCCCTCTAGGCACCGGCGGTGTTCAAAATCCCTCATGGTAAAGGTTTGGGCTCTTCTTTCTGATAACGAAACTTACTACAAAATATGACTTGTTGGGGGGTACTGTTTCGTTGATTTGCAAGCACCGGCAAGAAGTTTAGGCAACCGAAAATGTCGAAAAAGGCAAAAAAGGTTGCATGGATTTTGAGAGAAAGCAACCTAAAAGAACAAAATAAGGGCAAAGAGTTGTCGTAGAAGTAGCTTTGATGAAAATTTGCTAGTGTTTTTCAACTTCCGGTGATTCCCCTAAAATAAATCTGCAACGATTGCGCTTCAAATACGTGGGTATCTGGCATGTGTAGTTTACATGCCGATACCCTTACGCATTTGATAAGCGGGAGCGGCGCAAGAGATGCAGATTTATTTTAGGGGAATGTGGAAAGTGAAAAAAACACTCAAATTTTTGACATTCCCCAACCAAATGTGATACTGTATAATTATCTGAAAAAAGATAGAAAATAAGAAGAAAAGAATAGATTGGAGAGTCGCGATGAATGTTTCAAATTGCAGCGCATACGAGTTAATTGAAGAAAGCAAAATATCGGATTTAAACAGTACAGGATATTTGCTCCGCCATAAAAAGAGCGGTGCCAGAGTGGCAGTTTTGGAAAATGATGATGAGAATAAAGTGTTTAACATAGGTTTTCGGACGCCGCCAAAGGATTCGACCGGAGTTGCCCATATTGTGGAGCATACGGTGTTATGCGGTTCGGATAAGTTTCCGGTGAAAGACCCATTTATTGAACTTGCAAAGGGTTCCTTAAACACATTCTTAAATGCGATGACCTACCCGGATAAGACAGTTTATCCGGTGGCAAGCTGTAATGACAAGGATTTTCAAAACCTTATGCATGTGTATCTGGATGCGGTTTTTTATCCGAATATTTATAAAGAAGAAAAAATCTTTCGTCAGGAAGGATGGCACTATGAATTAGACCGTGTGGATGGAGAACTGATTTACAATGGTGTGGTATTTAATGAGATGAAGGGCGTATTTTCATCGGCGAAACAGTTGTTAGACCGTAACATCCAGCAGTCGTTGTTCCCGGATACGGCATATGGCGTGGAGTCCGGCGGAGACCCGGCGTCAATACCGGATTTGACCTACGAGGATTATCTGGCATTTCATAAAAAATATTATCATCCATCGAATAGTTATCTGTATTTGTATGGAAATATGGATATGGAAGAGAAATTAAACTGGATTGATGAAAATTATCTGAGCCATTTTGAGAAAATTGAAGTGGACTCCGAGGTGCGGCTGCAAAAGCCATTTACCGAAAGAAAAGAGGAGTATGGTTTTTATTCGGTGACGGAAGGGGAGGACACCGAAGGGAAAGCATATTTCAGTTATAATACCGTGTGTGGCGACGGACTTGACAGAAATTTGTACCGGGCATTTCCGGTTCTTTCCTATGTATTAGTGCAGTCGATTGGAGCACCGTTAAAACAGGCATTACTGGACGCCGGCATTGGAAATGATATCAGCTGTTATTATGAAGAGAGTGTCAGACAGCCGTTTTTCTCCATTATTGCAAAAAATGTAAAAATGGAGCAGAAACAGCAGTTTATTACCGTGATTGAGACTGAATTGAAAAAAATCGTCAAAGAGGGATTGAATCAGCAGTCACTGCTTGCGGCAATCAACGGATATGAATTTCAGTACCGGGAGGCAGATTTCGGAAACTTTCCGAAAGGGCTTATGTACGGGCTTCAGATTTTTGACAGCTGGCTGTATGATGAAAATAAACCATTTATTCATATTCAGGCAAACGATACTTTTGCATTTTTGAAAAAACAGGTTGGCACGGATTATTTTGAAAAAATCATTGAAAAATATCTGCTTAAAAATCCACATGCAACATTTGTCAGTGTGCAGCCAAAAGTCGGATTAACTACGCTTATGGAAGAGGAAGAAAAGAAAAAGCTGGCAGATTATATGGAAACTTTGAGCGATGAGCAGAAAGCGGCACTTGTGAAAGAAACAGAGGAACTTAAAAAGTATCAGGAGGAGCCGACTCCTTCGGAGGATTTAAAATGCATTCCGCTTCTTACGAGAGAGGATATGAAGAAAGAAGCACAGCCATTTAAAAATGAAATGAAGGAAATGGCGGGAGTTCCGGTTTTGCATCATGATATTTTTACGAATGGCATTGAGTATTTCCGCTGCTTTTTCGATGTCAAAGATTTGGAAGAGTACACACCGTATTTGTCCCTTTTGAGCGAATTGATTTCAGCAATGGATACGGAAAAGTATACGAAACTGGAGCTTAGTAATGAAATTCTTTTGCATGCCGGCGGTATTTCAACAGATTTGAGTGTGTATTCAAACCGTCAAAATGACGACTACCGGTATTTATGGGAGATTAGTGGAAAAGCATTAACCGGAGAGATGGAAAAGGTGTTTGACCTTTTGGCGGAAATGCTTACCAATACGAAGCTTTCCGATGAAAAACGACTGTATGAGATTATTGCGGAGAGCCGCTCGATTAAGCAGTCTTCCCTTTTGTCGGCAGGACACACAACAGCGGTTGGCCGTGCGATGGCATATATGAAAAAGAACGCATATCTCACGGAATATATCCGAGGAATTGCCTACTATGACTTTTTGTGCGATTTGGAAGAGCATTTTGATGAGAGAAAAGAGAGTTTAATTTCTATTTTACAGGCATTGGCAAAGAAGGTTTTTGTAAAGGAGCGTCTGTCTGTCGATTTGACTTCTGATAAAGAAGGCTTAAAACCGCTTGCAAATGGACTTTCACGGTTGCTTGACAGTTTGCCGGATTCTGCGGAGGAAGAAATTTTAAAACCGGAATATTCGATGAAACCGATTGCGAAAAATGAGGGATTTAAGACGGCTGGAAAAGTGCAGTATGTGGCACGAGTCGGAAATTCTTCGGAAAAAGGAATTGCTTACAATGGTATCAATAAGGTGTTAAAGACAATTCTTGGATACGATTATTTGTGGAATGAAGTCCGCGTCAAAGGCGGCGCCTATGGTGTTATGTGTGCTTTTTCAGATTTGGGAAATGGTTATATGGTATCGTACCGCGACCCGAACCTTGCAGAAACGAATGAAGTATTTGAAAAAGTACCGGCTTACCTAGAATCTTTTGATGCTGATGAGCGCGATATGATGAAATATATTATTGGTACGGTTAGTGAATTAGATACGCCATTAACACCGAGAGCCGAGGGACGGCGTTCGAGTCAGGCATGGCTTACCGACATTACCTTTGAGCAGATTCAAAAAGAGAGAGATGAGGTGCTTTCGGCAGACTGTGAACAGGTTCGCGCGGCTGCAAAAATGGTTTCAGCGGTACTTCGCGACGGATATATTTGTGCAATCGGAAGCGAAGGAAAAGTGGAAGATGCAAAAGATTTATTTAATGAAATACGCGTTTTGAATTAGAAAGAAAATGGAGGATAAGATGGGACAGGAATTTAAATCAGGTTTTGTTACGTTAGTGGGCAGACCAAATGTGGGAAAATCTACGTTGATGAATCAAATGATTGGTCAGAAAATAGCGATTACTTCAAATAAACCGCAGACTACGAGAAACCGGATTCAGACGGTGTATCATGATGAGCGCGGACAGATTGTTTTTTTGGACACGCCGGGTATCCACAAGGCAAAAAATAAGCTTGGTGAATATATGGTAGGTGTGGCGGAAAAAACATTTTCAGAAGTTGACCTTGTGCTCTGGCTTGTCGAGGCAACAACATTTATCGGCAGAGGCGAGCGCTATATAGCAGAGGAGTTAAAACAGTCCAAAGCGCCGGTTATTCTTGTGATGAATAAAATTGATACGATTAAGAAAGACGAATTGTTAGAATGTATTGCTGCCTATAAAGATATGATGGAATTTGCAGAAATTATACCCGTTTCTGCGTGGACGGGCGAAAATGTCGATGAACTTATTACGACCATGTTTTCTTATCTGGAAGAGGGACCGGCATTTTACGATGAGGATACGATTACGGACCAGCCGGTGCGTCAGATTGTGGCGGAACTGATTCGCGAAAAAGCGCTTCGTCTGCTTTCGGATGAAATTCCACATGGAATTGCTGTTGCCATCGACCAGATGAAAAACAGACCGGGAAAAAGAAATTTGATTGACATTGATGCTACGATTATCTGCGAGAGAAGTTCCCATAAGGGAATTATCATCGGAAAACAGGGCAGCATGCTCAAACGAATCGGAACCGATGCCAGAAGGGAAATTGAAGAATTTTTGCAGGCAAAGGTAAATCTGAAACTTTGGGTTAAGGTGAAAAAAGACTGGCGTGACAGTGATTTTCTTCTTAAGAACTTTGGATATAAAGACAAAGACTGATTACCAATATGTGTTAGCATAGCCGGTTTGGAATCGGGATATCCTATTGCTAGGGTGTAAAGTAATTTACATCCGGACAAAAGTATAAAAGCCGCAAAATGACTGCGGCGAGGAGGAACGCAATGGGAAATGAAGCAAACTGGAATACATTTACACAGACGGGGAAAGTGTCTGATTATCTGGCGTATGTGAGGGAAGAAAAAGGAAGAAACGGATGGGAAAATGCAGCAAAGGAAGAGAGGGGAACACGTGAAAG